>JAQTWX010000004.1 GCA_028689065.1 Candidatus Altimarinota bacterium
ATTACTGGAAGAATATGGAACTTCTCTTCCTCATTTAAAAGGATATATATCTCATTGTAATCTAACAGACATCGTATTTTCTTCTGGATTTTTATCAAAATATTTTTGAAGAATTTCAAATGAAAAAGCTTTATTTCATTTTTTTTCTGGAACTATACTGTATACAGTTGAGTTATATGCATTTATTTCTGGATGGAAATACCCAATTCAGAGAGCATTTTTTTTAAAAGATGGAATAGGGTAGAGTGCTTCTGTAAGAGAAAAACCAAGAATAACATTTCAAGCATTTTTGAGTGATTTTTCCAAGGAAGTGTCTTCTTCAGATTTTTCAGAAAAAAGTACGTCAATTCCTATGATATTTGCACCATCTTTTTTAAGATTATCTATAACTTGAGCATAATAAGCTCGTTTAAAATTCTGGAATCTTCCAAGTCATCCATTGTCAGAAAGTGTTTTATTATCGATAGCAACGATAGTAATATTTTTGTTGGCAGTATTATTTTGTCCATATTTGGAAAAAAGGATGTTTTTTATCCCAAGATTAGCTTCCTGAATGAAGACTCCAGTAAAATTTCCTATAATTGGAAATCTCTCAAGACTTAAAATACTTACAAGAAAGAGAATAAGAATAGAAAGAAAACAAGCGACAATCCTTTTGTCATGAGCTATTTTTTTGAGATTCATAGAATATCTTATTGTTATTATTATTGAGCAAGATTTTTAAATCCATCCATAATACCATCTCGAACCTTTATCATCTCATTGTTTAATTTTTCCAGGTTTTCAGGATTTATTCCTTTTTTTGCTTCATCTATAAGATTTTTTTCTCCAAGAGTTTGTATAATAGTTTGTTTTGCATTTTCGAGAGTATTATTCATTTCTCGAATTTTTTTTGATTTTTCTGCATTTTTTAAAGCATTAATAAGTCCTTCATCTGCACCTTGTTTGATATATTCTTCGAGTTTCCTTTGAAGTCATTCTATACTTCCTGTTCCGATTTTTATAGTATTCCAAGAGTCATAGAGTGTAGATCGTGCAAAGTCATTGATAAACATACTTTTTTGTGACTCGGGCGCTGTTTCTATGATAATATCTCGAAGTTTTGTTTTGGTATCAAGAATTTCTTTGGTATTTTGAAGTCCGTAAAAAGATTGATAGATATCCATGAGTTTCTTGTTATCTCCTCATTTCTTTACGATATTTGTAAGTTGTGTAATAAGTTCAGAATTATCTCCATTTATAAGAGACTCAAGAGAAGTATTCGTTTTTTTGATACCAAGTTTTTGTAAGAATGTATCTATATAATTTGTTTTTCCAATATATCCAAGAATCTCTTTATTGAGAGCTTCCATTTTTTCGTTCAGATAAATAACATCAGCATTATTGTTTGCCGCATTCCATGCTTCATCGATTTTATCTTGGAGAAGTGCTTTTCGAGTGTCGGTATCAAATATTCATCCTGCTACAACAAAGATACTTCCTGTATGATTTATAGTGTCTTCAATAGATACGGCGTGATTGATAGTATGTATGTATTTATGATCGAGATTTATCTCAAAAATAGTTCCTCGTACTGCGGCAAGAGAAGTATTATCATTGAATCGTTCATGAAAATACGATCCGTCAAACATATATTTAATAACATTTGACCAGCTTTTTCCTTGTTCGAGACTAAAATCTATTTGGATACCTTCGCTAGCTGTTTTTGCTCGCATCTCATTAATACTGATAGAAGATTTTTCTCCAAGACGCGTAACACTTCCATCTGGCCAGAAAATGGTGGCCGTAGAATTCAGTGTCTTTATTTTATCACCTACAAATATAGATTCTTTTGCATTTTCTTCTACAGTTATAAGTTTATCTCGGATAATAAGTGTCTTTCATTTGGTTGAAAGTACATATGGATCTATCTTTTCAAATATATGAGTGGAACTTTTCGAAGAATCGGAAAAGAGAAGAAATCATATGATTGCAAAAAGACCCCACATAATAAGAGTTATAGCGTGTTTTTGAAAAAATCATTCATGATTTTTTGAAGAATTTTGCATAAAAAATTATGAAAAAAAATATTTTTGAATATTGTATTCAAAAAAGAAAGAAAATACAATTTTTCTTGATGCTTCTCAAATTTCTCTATGAAAAAACGATACCAATATATATTATTTATTCTCCTCGTACTTATCGTATACGAGGTGTATCTTGTTGTACTTTATAAATATAAGGATTTTCAAATTAATTCCTATTTATCATATATAACAATCGAAAACAAAAAGGTAGAAGAATCCATAGAAAAGAAAAAAGAACATCTTGCTTATGTAAAAACAAATGCGTTTCTTGATAAGGTGGCAAAAACTTCTCAAAATAAAAAGAATCCATGAGAAGAAGTGATAATTCTCGTAACCAATGAGGAGGTGGAAGAGTATAAAAGAATTGATACAAACAAGCAGATGATTGTTTGAGCGAAGCAAGAGATTTCCAAAACCTATGGTATGACCAATGGGGAGAAATGGGTATATTATATATTTCACACTGATCTAAGAAACAATTAAAAAAATCCCCGTTTCAAACGGGGATTTTTATACTAAAATGGAATATCTTCTATATTGATTTCTTCTTCTGCTTTTGGAGCAGCTTTCTTTGTCTTAACAGGAGTTACTTCTTCTGGTGCTTCTTGTGAGAAAGAATCACTTCCTTCGTCTCTTTTTCCAGAGAGCATAATAAGATTATCAGCAACTACTTCTGTTTTGTATTTCTTTGCTCCAGTTGGATCATCCCAACTACGAGTCTGAAGACGTCCTTCAAGATATACTTTTTGTCCTTTTGTGAGATATTGTTCTGCGATACCAGCAAGGGATCCCCAGATAACGATATTATGAAATTCTACTTGTTCCTGTTTCATTCCAGATGCATCCTTCCATACACGGTTGGTGGCTACTGAGAAATTGGCTACTTTTTGTCCATTTGGTGTTTCTTTTACTTCTGGAGTGGCAGTAAGATTTCCTATAAGTTGTACCTTGTTGAGTGAATTCATAAAAAGAATTGGTAAAAATATAAAGATACGAGATAATGATAGTGGAAAAGATTAGAAGTGCAAATGTTTTATAAAAAATCCCCAGTGGAAGCTTTCCAGAGGGGATTTTTTTATAAAAGTACAATTATTGTGTTACTGTTCCAGTAGAAGTAGTACTTCCAGTAGAAGTCATTGTACCAGTTCCAGTAAGAGTATCGATTTTTTCTTGGATAACTACTCGGATTTCTTCGAGTTGTGCAAGGAAGTTATCTTTTTTGTTTTGATCAAGAGGACTTGCTACAACTTTTGCAGCAGCTTTATCGATATTTGCAATAACTCTAGTGAGTTTTTCTATTGGAAGTCTTTTAACTGCAATAGCAAGTTCTGCATGAAGTGCATCTGAAAGAACTCGTTTTTTTACTTTTATCTCTTGTTTGATTTCTTTTCGTTCCAGTCTATTTTCTTCGTTCATCTTTTTCATAATGATACCATTCTTTTGATTTCGTTCGAAAGCGTTAGGATTATATGATCCGCTTCCATATTGTTGCCACATTTGTCTTTTTATGTTTTCTTTTGCAAGAGAACACTTTTCTTCAGACTTTCTTTGAACAAAGGCACATTGTTCATATGCATCAACAACACCATCGCTGTTTCGATCAGCATCCATATTTACAGGACTCATTGTAGTGACAGGCATTACAGTAGTAGTTGTCTGTGGTTGATTTGCATCATAGAGAGTTGGTACAGGTGCTTGAGATGTAGTACTCTCATCTTTTACAGATGTATCATTGGTTTCTGTTTCTGCAGAAGCAGAAGATAGTGCTATAGCTCCAGTTATAACAAGTACACTAGAAACACTTATAATCTTTTTTATGTATGTCATAGTTGAAAAATTATATAATAAATAAAAATGGTAAGTTACCGTGGGTAGTTTAGGATATTTTTTATATGAGTCAATATAAAATTTGTGAAGAAAACGTGGAGATGATTTTTATATAGAATCGATATCTTCCTTTTTATTTTTTTCTATTATTACTTTATATGTTGAGAGATAGAGCATAGATGTGAGTCCTTCAAATAATAGAAATGATAAAAGAACAAAGATACTAGAAAATAACCATCCATTTGGATCTAAAGTTTCGATATCAATATACTTCATTTCTGCTCATAAGAAATTTTTATCTATTCCGTTATTCATCGGAGTAAAAGTTTTTTCTATCTTGCCAAAAATTAATTTATCTTCTTCATTTCCATTGAAGAATCCTTCAAGAAGTTTATGATCATCTTGTCCAGATTTTGATTGAATCTCCAGAAGGCTATTATAAACACGATTTTTAGAAAGAAGTTCTTCTCCAGTTTGTGTTATACTTGCGAGAATACCAATAATAAGAAGAAAAGGAAAAATGAGTGAGATAATTTTCCATACTTTTTTTCGAGTGAGACGAAAACTTTCATCGATATAGAATTTAGACTTCATTACTTCCTCGCTATAAAGGAGTATATAGTAAGCGAAAATGAGACGAATTATAAGATATACAAACCAGACAAGGAGGATTATAAAAAGAGTCAAAGATGCGAGAGCAGTTACAATAGGAGGGACTGAGAACCCCATCATTGTGATAAGCCAAAAAGAAACAACACAAATAAAACCTACTACTATTGGAGCGAGAGAATAGAGAGATATCCACCCAAGGATTCCTATGTAAGTACGAAAATGTTTTCCAGAAAAATAAAGATTTTTTGTATAAGCGAGTTTTTCTCCTGTAAGATAGAATTTATAGACATTTTGCATGAGAAAATTCCCATAGGTATAGGTACATATAAAAATTGTTAGAATACAAAGAATAACAAAAAGTGTGACAATAACAGTAATCATATTACTTAGTAAAAATTCTTCTGCACTTATAGAAATCCCAAGCTTACTATAACTTGTAGTATATTGATATATAAGAATCCCAATAAATGGAAGAGATGCGATAAATCCCACTATATTTGAATATAGAAAGACATATATTTTGGAGATATTCCAATGAAGAAAATTTCGATAAAGAAGAACAATATTTTCGAAAATCTGTTTGAGATGGGTAATATATAATTGCATAAAATAAAAAGAAAGACAGGAATTAAAATGAATTTCTAGAGCAGAGTAAGTATATTTGTTTCTATCTTTTTGCAAATATTTTCTTTTGACATTTCCCCGTATTTCCATACTATCCTCCCATCAAAAGCACTTGAGCGGCCAACACCCGCGATGCTGGGGGAAGAAAAGCGAAAGCTGACTAGAACCCCTCGGGAGTTCCCGTTATAGAATATAAATCAAGCACAGCCTCGGTGGCACCTTTCGAACTATCGAACCGAAGCACATGAAAACATTTGTTTTTGTGTGCTTTTTATTTTTCTACGTTTAACTTTTATGCACCGAACACATACTTGCGGAGAATTGACCGCACAACATATTGGACAAGAAGTTACTCTCTCTGGATGGGTAGCGAATCGTCGTGACCACGGAGGAATTATATTTATCGATCTTCGTGATCGCTATGGGATTACTCAGATGGTATTTGATCCACAGGACAACGAAGCTGCTTGGAAAATAGCCGATACATTTCGAAGCGAATACGTCGTGAAGCTTACGGGAAAAGTTCGTCACCGTCCAGAGGGACAGACGAATCCAGCTCTTGTGACCGGAGAAATCGAGATTATTACATTGAGCGCGGAGATTCTCGCAGAATCCAAGACTCCTCCGTTTGAGATTTCTGACCATACAACTGCCAATGAAGAAATCCGTTTCCGCCACCGATATCTCGATATCCGTCGGGCAAAGGTACTTGAGAATATAAAATTCCGTGCGGTTATGAACCACTTCACTCGAAATTGGTTTACAGCTCAGGGATTTACAGAAGTTCAGACTCCGATTTTTACCGTAAGTTCTCCAGAAGGAGCTCGAGATTTTCTGATCCCATCCCGTCTCCATAACGGGAAATTCTACGCCCTTCCACAGGCACCACAGCAGTACAAGCAACTCCTTATGGTCGGAGGAATCGATAAATATTTCCAGATTGCTCCGTGTTTCCGTGACGAGGATCCTCGTGCAGATCGACATTCTTGTGAATTTTACCAGATCGATTGTGAGATGAGTTTCGTAGAGCAGGAAGATATTTTCGTGGTGGCGGAATCTTTCGTAAAAGACCTTATTGCAGGTGTTTCTCCAGAGAAACATATTCGAGGCAATACAATCTACCGATTTACACATAAACAAGCAAAAGACCTCTACGGAAGCGATAAACCGGACATTCGATTCGATCTCCATTTCGAAGATTTCACGGAAAATTTCCGAGATTCTGGATTCTCCGTATTTCAGGGGGCGGTTGCAACTGGAGGTGTAGTAAAAGCCATGAAACTTGAAAATGTTGCTATGAGCCGAAGTGAAATCGATTCGATTACTGGAGTTGCTCAAGCCAATGGAGCGAAAGGACTGGCGTATATTATCTACGAAGCAGAAGGACCTCGAAGTCCGATCCTGAAGTTCTTCTCTGAGGCAGAACTAAAAGTTCTTGAAGAGAAACTCCAACCAAAGGCGGGAGACATGATATTCTTCGGAGCAGGGGAATATTCACTCGTAACCAAGGTACTCGGAGCGGTTCGTGTTGCTCTTCGAGATAAGTATAATCTTGCAGATAAAAATGAACTTGCATTTGCTTGGATAACGGACTTTCCGATGTTTGAGCGAAAAGATGACGGAAGTATCGATTTCGAACATAATCCATTCTCTATGCCTCATGGAGGGGCTTCAGCATTCGATAATCCAGAACCGACAGAAATTCATGGTATGCAGTATGATCTCGCTTGTAATGGGTATGAAATTCTTTCTGGCTCCATCCGAAATCATGACTTGAAAGCACTCGTGAAGGCCTTTGAGATGGTCGGAAAAGGAGAAGAAGAAGTGAAAGAAAAATTCGGAGCAATGTACAATGCATTTCAATACGGAGTACCTCCGCACGGAGGATTTGCCTTCGGATTCGATCGACTCCTTATGATCCTGAAAGATGAGGATAATATCCGTGAAGTCTATGCCTTCCCGAAATCCGGAAAAGCCGAGGATGTCATGATGAATGCCCCAAATTATGTTGATGATGCAGAATTAAAGGTATTGGGGATTGAAGTAAGGGATGAGGTATAATAAAATTAAAAAAATAATCCTTTAGATTTATGAGAAATCTAAAGGATTATTTAGTATTAGTTCTTACTACAAAATAAGACCATGACATTTTTTGGACGGGTTTCAGTTCATCAAGTTGGTGTTATATTTGATTCTCATGAAATTCCTGTATTTGCACCATCAGATGCAATAGGATAACCTGTTGGAGGTTGTGGTGAAGCAGAAGTCTGAGGTGAATTATCCCAAACTTCAGAAAGAGAATGAGCATGGCTTTTAAGTTCATCTCCTTGTGTACTTCCGACTGTGCATCCTCCTGTTCTTATAGCGCAATCTGGGTCGTTTCCAGCTCCGTTGTCGAATCATCTTAGAAATCTTCCTCTTGCGGCAGTATATTCTGTCCATCCTGTTGGACAAGCTGTTAGATTGAATGCCATAATAGCTCCTGTTGGTACGATTCCGCCATTTGTTTCTGCATTTGAAAGTCGTGTATTAAGATCAGAGAGATTGTCTACTACTTTTCCAAAGAGTGTTGATGTGAGCGGAGTTCCTCAAATATACTCGCTGGAGTTAATGGTTAAAAATGCAGCATATCCAATGGAAAGCATCATAAGTGTTCCGAAGAATACAAGTGCCGAATAAATAGATTTTTTGAAATTGTGTAAGTTCATATAAAGAAAAATAAGAAATTAAAATTTAACGCTATTATCGTATAATTTTTCCTGATTTCAAGTTTTATTGATGGAAAGCAAATTACACGTGACAAAACATCTCTTTTGTATATACTTCCTTCCGGACTATTTTCTTTATCCACATATGTTTCAAAAAACTCTCTTTATCCCTATATTTCTCTTCCTCCTCACTTCTTGTACTCTCCCGTTTTCCATTCCTAAAACAGAAACAGTAGTAGTACAAAGTTTCACGGGAACTATTGAAGAATGAGTAGAACATATCCAGACGGGACAGACTCGTGAAGAAAAACTCGGAGAATCTAAACGTCGTATAAATTTTCGATCTATTATCCGAAAAGGGGATTATTTTTCGCTTAAAAGTGATCAGGAAACTGCTCTAAAATATTACCTCAATGCATATCTTCGTCTCAAGGAAGACAATGTTATTGAACGAAAAATCGCCTGAGTATATTTTGATCTCAAAGATTTTGAAAATGCTCATAAGTACTATATAAAAGTTCCGTTTGTTGATCTGGAAGATGATGAAAAAAAGAAAATGCTTTCGGCGTTGATGTTTGACGAAAGTACTCCAGTAAAGAGTACGGAAATCCAAAAACTCTGATTATCAAAGGATGAAACAGATTATTATTCATATATAGAAACCTGTTATACAGGAATACATAATTGTATCATAAATCTGGATTCCTATTCTGGAAGTTATGAATCTATCGGAAAACTCAAAAATATAATAGACACGTATATGAAAGTGAGTTCCGATTTTCATTATAGAAATATCCTCATAGCAGGAGCTTTCTTTGAATCCAAGGAATATCTTGCTGGAGCGAAAATTGCTGAAGAGATTATAGAAAAACGTCCGGATTATAAGATTGCTTATAAGATTGCAGGGTACTGTAATTATGAGCTCGGAAAGTACAAGGAAGCAAATACGTATTTGAGTAAATATTATGCATTTGATACAAAAGATATAACCACTATGTATACACTCGGATTGACGAACTATTATTTAGAGGATTATATGACTTCTAATATGTATTTTAATGCAGCGGTATTGAATGGATATATGCCGAAAACAGAACTCGAACGACGTCTCGTATATAATTATTATATGCTCGATGACAAAAAAGGGATGTTGAAAGTTTTTCGGTATCTTCTGAAGGAGGAAGATGTAAATGAGAATGATTTTATCATAGCGGTACATATGACTACCGATGCAAATGAATGGTCAAAAGGATTTCTTTGGGCAAATGAGTGACTTGAAAAATTCAAGGACTCCGATATGCTTTATGCTCTTCGATGAAATCTCTATCTTCTGAATAATAATATGGACATTGCTGCAGATGATTTCAGTAAAGCATATACGATAAATCCACGCAATCCAGTAGTAACTCTCGGATTTGCAAAATGGCATTTTGCAAAAAATAATTATACTTCTGCGAAAGAATATATACAATCTACCAAAGAATTGGATCCAAATGGAGTATTTGAAGAACAAGCAGATGAGCTTTTGAAAGAAATAGAAAGTATGGAAGCAAATCAAATGACAGGAAGTGGAGTTCTCTATGATGCAAGTGAAAGTGTACAGTAGTTTTTATTTCTTAATGATTAATCTATGTCTCACGAACAGAAAAATCCTATTGGAGAGGTTATGAAAAAACCGATTCCTATTGAGCAACAGGTAGGCATATTGAAAGATAAAGAAAAGAGAGATTTAGAAAATCAGATTGTCGATACTCTGAAGAGTCTCAATAGTCATATGACCAAGAAGGAGATTCTTGCTCTCATTCACCGTATAGAAGCAGGAAAGGGACTTGAAGGTCTTCGATCAGAACTGAGTAAAGAAAAGAAACTGGAGGATGCGGAGATTTCTGATGAAGCACTTCAGGATATATTAAAATTGTTTCGAGAAATCGAACAAGTGGCAGGTTCTGAACTCAAAGAACTCAAACTTGAATTGAGTCGATTAAATGAATCGAAAGAGTATACCATTGATAAAGCAATGTATCTCAGCTCAAAATTTCCTTGGATAAAGAAACTAGAGGATAGTAAACTTGGAAAAAATATCGTTATAGATATCGCAGGAATTACGGTTGGAGCACTTGATTCAGCACATGCAATAGTCAAATTTCTCCTGACACTTCTGGGAGATTTGGTAATGTTACCAAAACACATTGCAGATGAAGTACGAAAGAAATAGTTACACAGAAGAAAAATGGTTGGATCTCCAACTATTTTTTTATTGCAAAATCCTCTTTTTTCTCTATACTCTCGCTCATCTTCTTTTTAGGGGCATTTTACATATACTAATTAGTTATCAATTATGAAAGTTGGAATCGTCGGACTCCCAAATGTTGGAAAATCTACTCTTTTTAATGCCCTTACTAAATCATATTCTGCTGAGGCAGCAAACTTTCCATTCTGTACTATCGAGCCGAATGTCGGAATAGTAAATGTAAATGATTATCGTCTCCAAGAACTCTGCAAGACAGTGAATGGACAGAAAATAGTTCCTGCCACTGTTGAGTTCGTAGATATTGCCGGACTTGTAGAATGAGCAAGCAAGGGAGAGGGGCTGGGAAATAAATTTCTTTCTCATATCCGACAGGTGGATGCGATTCTTCAGGTTGTTCGAGCTTTTGATGATTCGAATGTACATCATGTCTCTGGTTCGGTGAATCCGAAACGAGATATAGAGATTATCAATACCGAGCTTATCATTGCTGATCTTGAGACGATTGATCGTCGAATAGGGGATAATGCGAAAAAAGCACGTTCTGGAGATAAGGAAGCAGTGGCTCGTACTCCGATTTATGAAACTCTTAAAGCACATCTTGAAGCTGGAAAATTAGCTATAACTCTGGAGCTTGATGAAGAACAAAAGGCTCTTATTTCCGATCTCTTCCTCCTTACGAACAAGCAGTTTATTTACGCAGTAAATGTTACGGAGGACAAACTTCTCACAAGCGAAGCGGAACTCCGAGAAATTACTGGTATTTCTGAACCGAATATTCCTGTGCTTCCAGTAAGTGCGAAACTTGAGATGGAGATGCTTGAATTTAGTGAAGAAGATCGAACTGCGTTTCTCGCAGATTATGGAGTGACAACCAATCCTATGGATACGATAATCTCTACATGTTACCATCTCCTCGGGCTTCAGTACTACTTTACTGCTGGAGAGATAGAGGTTCATGCTTGGACGATTCATCAAGGATGGAAAGCTCCTCAGGCAGCAGGAGTAATTCATACTGATTTTGAGAAGAAATTTATCAAGGCAGATACTGTGAATTGGAAAGATCTTGTTGATTGTGGAGGTTGGGCAAATGCTCGTGAAAAAGGAAAGGTTCGAATGGAAGGAAAAGAATATATCGTGCAGGATGGAGATGTAATGCTTTTTAAATTTGGAGGATAAGAGGAAAATAGATATTTTTTAAATATAAAATCGTATTTTTCTTTTAAAAATACGATTTTTTTGCAATAAATGCCCGAATAGTGTAATCTGAAGCTATAAATAATTTTTGTAGAAAACTCTAGTTCTATGCCTACGAATCTAAAATCTCAACATATATTCACAGAAGGTGATGTTATTCATGTACTGGAAAATCCTCCCAAAAATACAAACAATGGTGGTGTATCTGATGTATTAGATGAAACACGTAGTACTTTTGCGATGATTGATATTGCATCACCTGATTTTCCAGAAGTAAAAGTGCCCTTTACAAAGATTGCTCATAAGTCTTCTAGGTGAAATCATACTCAAGATTCTAACTCAAATATTAGTAAAGAAATATCAGAGTCTGAAAATGAATCAGAAATACCAGCAAATACTCCTTCTATTGGAATGCCTAATGAGGATGATCCATTTGACTTAGATTTTACTCAAAGCAATCCAGAGTTTACTTCAAATGAATGAATAAAAGACAAAGCTGTTCTTGTGCAGGGTCTTGAAGAATTAAAAGGAACACTGGAATGAATATTGCCAAATTTTCTCCACTCTAAAGAACGAGAAGATATTATGCTAGATATAGCAACACAAGAGGCCAACTGGGATAAGATGGAATTAAAAGATGTTGTTATCAAAAAAAAGGAAGTGAGTATGTGGAGCGAGATTCTAAATAGTGTTAAAGAGAGTGATTTTATTCCTCAAAAAACCGTAACAACACTTGAGAGAGGAGAGATACTAGAACTGGTTATCAAGTGATTTGAAAGTTTCCGGATTGTAAAGATACGAACTGTTGATAAGGATGGATACTCTATGAGTGTTATACAATTTACAGTAGAAGACCCAAAAAATAAAGACCCAAAAAATAAGAAGTATATTACTGTAAAGGGGAGTTATGTAATGCGACTTCCTCTTGTTAAATGAGGTACTATTTCTCTCTTGAATACGAAAATGGACTGTATCGCAAGTCACGAGATAGAAGGTATTTATTTAAATAAGCAACAAGGTTCACTTCTCAAGGGGTTTTTTAAGCTTTTCTCGTAGTAAATAGAGCTTGACTTTTTTATAAAATCAATACACTGTTAGCACACACGTTAAATATGTGCTAGATATAAAAAGTACTGTTTCTGCTTGTTTGTCAAGCGAAAAAAGATGAGAAAATTGAATAAATATACAAAAAAGGATAATATACTTATATATATCAAACTCATTCATCTATGAACTACTTCATTATAAAAAACATTGTCGAAACTACTCTCCAACACTTTGCATGCAAAGAATGTGGTGCGAAAGCAACAGAACAAAATATTCAAATTATCGGAACGGCTGGAAATAGTCTCAATATGGAAGTAATATGTCCAGAATGTCAGACGTCCGGGATTATTAAGGCAGAGATGAATATAATGGGGGTAAATACTTCACCAGCACAGTTTGCAGAACAACTGAAAAAAACAGTAGGGGATAAACGAAAACAAGAAGCCATAAAAGATGCGGATATTATAAAAGTTCGTGAAGACCTTCAGAAAACTCATTCAGTAAGCGATCTTTTTAATTCTTAATTATTTGTTGTATGATAGGTAAAATATTTGCGAGTATTATACTTATATCAGTACTCTACATTTTTGGTATTTTCTTTGCGCCGAATCTTACAGATAGCGTTGCAGAAAAGCTCGGAATTACTTCGGTAAATACCATTATTCGTCAAATAAAGAATGGAGTAGATTCTACTTCCGAAACTCTTTTGCAGATTAATGATGCTTCATGAGCTGTAAATAGTGTGCGTGACATTGTAGATCAGGCAAATGAGAAAATAAATCAGACTACCGAGATGATAAATACTATTCGCCAGACAGGAGAACAAACAATACAACAAGTACAAAAAACGGCTGATTCTATTAGAAAAGCAGGTGAGGCTATCACGGAAGTACAGAACAATATTACGAGTCTTGTTACTCTCTCAGGGACTACTACTGAAAGTGGAACAACCACAGGAACAGGAAAATAAAAATGAGAAATAAAAAAACCGGGTGAAAATCCGGTTTTTTTATAAGGAGACTCATCTATTCTCGAGAAGAAAAATTTTACTTTTCTTCTATTTTCCGTACTATTCCTGTAATCAATTGTATAACTCCTTTCTTTCTCATGAATCTTCTTCAAGCCTTCTTTATCGTATCCGGCTTTATTATCTTTATTATTGCATTTGATATAGCGAAGCGACAGAAGTTCAACGCACTTCATTTTCTCGTTTTTATCGGAATCGGAATCGGACTTTTTGTGTTCACGATTTTCCCGAATATCTTGAATAAGATGGGGCAGATATTTGGACTCCAACGAGGAGCAGATGTACTTGTTTATGTAAGTATCGTCTTTCTTTTTTATTTTGTCCTCCTCCTTCTTAATAAAACAGAAAAAAATCGTGAAGATGTTACACGACTTGTTCGAGAGATTAGTGTTTTAGAAGATAAGCTCAATCAACATGACCGTAAATAAGAATGAAATTATATTCCTTATAAGAGCCTATAATGAAGCACCCCGCATTGCTCCAGTTATAGAGTCGATTTTGAATGCATGATTTTCTCATATTCTCATCGTGGATGATGGTTCAAAAGACGATACTATGGAAGTATTGTCACGATTCCCAAATCTTCACACTGTTCATCACCCCTTTAATCGTGGAGGTGGAGCCGCACTGGAGACAGGATTTGAATATATTCGTCGTAATGGAGAAGAGATGGGAATTAAGTATGTTGTGACTTTTGATGCGGATGGACAGCATCATGTTGAAGATGTACCAGTTTTTATGGAGGCGTTTCGAAAAGATTCGTCGCTCGATCTTGTACTCGGTTCTCGTTTTGTTGTAAAAACGCAAACAAATGTTCCATTTTTTCGCCGACTTACACTTCTCGGCGGACAGTTCTTTACTCTCTTTATCAGTGGTATTTGGCTGACCGATGCTCATAATGGATTCCGGATGTTACGACTGGAAACAGTAAAAAAAATCCATCTTACTATGGACGGTATGGAGTATGGCTCCGAATTTGTCGATGAGATAAAGCGTCAGAAATGTCACTTTATAGAAGTTCCGGTAAATGTGACCTATACCGATGATACGCTCGCAAAAGGACAACATCTCGGAGGTATCTGGAGAATCGTCTCAAAGATGATATGGAAGAAATATTTTAATTAGCATCCAGACAAAAAAATGCCGAAAGTTTCTATCCTCGTCTGTTCTTATAATGCCGGGAAATACGTCGCTGGCACGATTCGGAGTGTTCTCGATCAAACTTACGTCGATTTCGAGCTCCTCATCCTTGATAATGCTTCGACCGATGGAACGAGAGAATACATAAAAGAATTCAACGACCCGAGAATCACGCTCTTCGAGGGACAGGAGAATATTGGTCCATACGCTGGACTAAATTACTTACTCAAAAGAGCGAAAGGGGAGTATATAGCAATCCAAGACCATGACGATATCTGGCACCCAGAGAAACTTGCACGACAAGTTGCTTTTTTGGATGAGAATAACGAATATGTTGGATGTGCTTGCACGATGGTCATGTACTATGAGGCGGACAGGAAGTATTTCGAGTATTTCCTCGGTGATACGACCGATTATGCCCTCCATCCGAGCATAGTGTACCGAAATAAAGCAAATCTTCGCTATGACGTGAATATACCATATATGACGGATGCCTATTTCCTGAAACAAACTCTTTGCCAAGGACAGAAACGAATCCATAATCTCCGCGATTCACTTGCGCTCCATATCGTGAAGGGGGCACATGGGAACTATAGTTACCGATGGTTCCAGCTCAATATGGCGAATATCCGCCGAATTATCCAAGTTCATGGACATTCGCTTTATAGTCTCGTTGTTCTCGGGTTCGAGATTCAGAGAAAGATACTTTATCCAGTATTAAATAAGATTCGGGCATTTGCTCTCATTGCCCAGATTGAGCGCTTGCCATTCCGTATACTCGGATATAAAGTTCATTCTGCCGATGCGGAAATAAAGAATCCGATGATACAAAAACTCTTTTCGTATCTGCTGGTGAAATAAATCCCTTGTTTGTAAACAAGGGATTTATTTATTCTCATCTTTTGATGATAATCTTAAGCATTTTCTTTATCAAGAATGCAGGCAATAAGTTCATTACCAATATTCATATCTTATAAATCGGATTGGAAAGAGGCGATAGTTTGAACGACTTGAAGAGAAACAAAAGACTCTCTTTTTTTTCTATCTTTTCCAGATGAGCAACGGATTTGAGCAGATCTATGAAAGACAATTTCAAGTCAAATAAGCGTTGGTCTATAAATCAGATTTTGAGGTACTCATTTATCTGTATTTCGAGATCGTTAAAGAGTTTTATGTATTGGGATGAAACATTTCCGATATGTCGTCTATAGAGGGTCATGGAATCATCTATTCCATAGATAGGATATTTGGTTGATATACGGAAGAATAAATCCCAATCCGATACGGAATAGAGTTTGTCATCCGTTATATTTACTATCTTTTCTGTTTCCAGCACATCTTTTCGTATCATGAGCGTGGAGTATGATCCATAGAAGGTCTCATGTTTGATAAACTGCTCTTTTGTAAGTTTCTGGTTTTTGAGATAAAATGGCGCCTTTGCGAGGAAATTCCTATGGAATATCTTTCATTCAGCATCTATGAAATCAAGATTATTATATACGAGAGCGAGTCCCGGATACTGCTCGAATATTTTCAATTTCTTCTCCAGATTTTCGGGTAAATAGATATCATCTCCCTCAAGAAAAGCAACATATTCACTCTCAGAAGAAACTTGTGAAAGAAGGAAATTCATATTATCGATAATCCCTTTATTCGGAGTATGGTGCCAGGCTTTAATACGAGAATCTTTTTGAGTATATTCTTGTATAATATCCCAAGTGGCATTATCTGGACTATCATCTCCAATAAGAAGCTCCCAATTACTAAAAGTTTGGGTGAGAATAGAATCTATCGTTTGTGCGATAAATTTCTCGTGTCTGTAGGTAGTGGTGATAATGGAGATTTTGGGCATATTATTCGTTTGTTTTCAAAGTAAAATCTTATATATTTTCTGGTTCTGGATACTTAGTATCATCAATAATATCTTTTTATGGGGAATGAAAAAATTTTATACCGAATTTATAAGTAAGAGAAATTTTCTATATTGTTCTTCTAGACTAAAATACAATGCTCTTTCTTTTCATTTTTCACTATAGAAATTTCTTTCAGTCTGGTTATTAACCATTTCTAATATGGTATTTCATAGTGAATCTGGACTTGGATTATCCAATAATAATGCTCATTGGCTTTCTCCGACTGTTTCGATGATTCATGAATTCTTTACTGCAATACAAGGTATTCATATATACATAGCTTCTATGAGAGCAAGACAGAATGACTCAGTTTTTGAAGTGAAAACGAATAATGAACTTTTGCTAAGATATTTATATGGATTGATTTGGAATCAAAGAAAATGTACCTTATTTTCGATATTCAATTCCTTTGCTAATAATTGTAATTTATTCAGACTTGGTCCATCTCCTATGAATAGAAGATGTTCTGATATTGTAGTATGAATGCAACTATAGGCTTTTATTAAAAGTTCTTGATTCTTTAGGTCACAGAGTGTTCCAACATTGATGATATATCTGTAATTTATATCAATCGGCTCTTGTTTTAGTGTATCGATTTTTTCTATATCAATTCCATTATGAATAACATCTATGTTTCATTGAATTTTATAATGTTGTCGCAATGACTCAGCTATTATGTTTGATACGCAAACAAATGATTCTGATTCTCTTCTTAATGCAAAAACAATTGCATTAAAAAACCTAATGGAAAGTCATTGAACAAAAGGATGTTGTTGAATAAAATTGAAGGTGTCTTCGTGATGAGTAAGTATTCTTTTGGTTTTATAAAAATATCGAGTGATGAGGTTTATGAGATTCGAATGGGAACTGAAACTTATGATAACATCAGGTTTGTATTGTCGTATAATTGAAATGCTCTTGAAGATTTGTAAAAATAAACTAATCCAAGCCCTAAATGGAAATGGACGAGTTCAAACGCAAATATTTCTTATTTCTCAGTCTATATTATATTTGTTATTGTTCTCACTGTCTAAGACAATTGTTAAAGTATTGTTCTCTTGAGTGAAGCGGTGTTCTAAATCGCTACAAACCTTATTTGATCCTCCATCATAGAGAGAATTTGTTATAAACAGTATTTTCATTATATAGATTTTTTACAAAAAATATCGGATTGTCATGTTCATTTACTCACAGTTCTAAAATAATCTACATTATTTTCTATCTTTGATAGACTTGAATCAAGTTCAATATTATATAGTTCAAATCATAAATTATTTAATTCATTCAAAATATTTATTGAATAATTTTCATAATTTTCTTCCTTTGATTTATATATAATAGGACTGTATTCAAAAATAATCTTTAAATTGTTTTCCTTTAAAATATTTTTCATTCATAGAATAGCATCATATTCAAATCATTCGATATCCATTTTTATAAAGTCTATTCTAGCTCTCTTTAAAAAGTCATCTAGTTTCACTACTTCAATAGTTTCTTTTAAAGAGTCATTATGATTCCCTCTTTTTATTATTGAAGTCGCTCCAGGATTGGATTCATCATAAAATAATTCAAACTTAGATTTCTCTTTTCATACTCAAAACTTATAGATTTGAATATTTTTGAAGTTATTTACTTCTATATTTCTTGAAAGTTTCTGAAAATTGTCTTTATTTGGTTCAAAGGAAATTACTTTTCAGGTCTCTCAAACAAGTTTTGAAGCAAGAAGAGAATCATATCATATATTTGCACCCAAATCTAAAAAAATATCTCATTCTTTGAGATTATCTTTTAATAATTCACTTATATGCTTTTCCCAAACTCACGAGAATTTAATCTGATCATCTATAACCCTTCAGGCAGACAAGAACATCTTGAATCAATAATTTATTTCTTTTAATATAATCTCATTCTTTGAGATTTTTTTATAAAAAGCATTAATTTGTTTAAAAGGAAAATAATTTCAAATTCCGCTTCAATAAAATGGTTTTATTATTTTTGTTAAAATATTATGAATAAGTTTCATTTTTGGCATTCGATTAATAAGTTAAATTAGTTTATCCGTAAAACATATTTTCTCCAATAATTGGATAAAAAACTGTAGATTCAAATTTGTTTTATAAAGCAAATTATATATTGATTTAATATTATAAACCAAACATATTTTAAATATAACTTATATTTAAAAAATATTCATAATTTTAAATTAAATTTTTCTATAATCTCAAATTGCAAATTCAATATTCTGTGATAAATTTTTTTGAATCTATTTGCAGAATTACTACTAGAATGAACTCTATATTTTATTAGAATTAAAGAAAGATTCTCTACCTTTATTCACATCAGTATTACTCTTGTAAAAAACTCGTAGTCCTGAATAAAATCATATTTTTTATCATATTTTCATGTTTTATTTAGAATTTTTTTTCTAAACATTACAGATGGATTTATAAATGAGCTAGAAAAAGTCTTTAAATTTGAGACCATTTCATATATCTTATTATAGTCACCAATTGGAGTCATTCATCATTGTATAACTCAATTTTCATCAATAATGTCTCACCAACTTCAAATTAAACTAATATCTGGATTCTTATCCAGATATTTTATTTGTTCTGCAAATCTTTCAGATATAGAAATATCATCACTTTCCATTATGGCAATATACTCTCCCTTGGCAATAGCTAGACAGTCGTTGAGATTATCAACTATTCATCTATTTTTTGGATTATCCAAGAAAATTACTCTATTATCCTTTTCAGCATAGCTTTTGATAATTTCTTTTGAACCATCACTCGAGCCGTCATCAGAAATAATAAACTCAAAATCAGTAAAAGTTTGATTTAATATACTATCAATACATTCTTCCAAGTATTTCGCAGTATTGTATACTGGCATTATACAGCTTATCCTTGGCATTATCCGTAAATATTAGAAACTAAAATCAAAGCCTTTTCTATATTCTCAATACTTGTTCATTTCATTTCTATGGAACAATATCAGTCATATCATTGTAATAATTTAACAACTTTTCTGTGTTCTTTTCTATCGGCTATAACCTCAAGATACGGTTCAGAGATATGAAAATGAGTTATATTATTTTTGACTTCATTTATAATAATCAGATCTTCATTATTTGCAATTATTGTTCATAAATCAAGATGGAGTTTTATTCAAGGATTATTTATTCCTTTTACGAAATCGAGAGTTTCTCTCGTATTGCACATAAAATTTCATCAATATATCTCAGGATTGGGTTCTATACAGATATATACTCATTTTTTATTTGCATAATCTCATATTTTTCTGAAGAAATCAGTTGCAATGTCCATAGCTTCTTCTTTTAAAATTCCTTCATAAATGCGATTCTTCGGAGATCAGAAAATAAGCGACTTTATTCATAAATCGCTTCAAAAATCAATAAGATTGACTAAATAATCAAATAATTGTCCATTTCATTCTTTATCAAACAACTTTAATTCAGGTTTTCAAAATAGCAATGATTGCATTGCTATGGGTTTGATATTGTATTTATCCAAATTATCTAGAAAATCCTTTTTTTCTTGTTGATTTGCATTTAGAAAATTATCAAAAATTTTAGTAGGAGCTATTTCTAATCAAGTAAATCAGTATTTTTGCATTAATTGATAAACCTGTTCATTATCCTGTTTATCCCAGGCAATATTCGATATAGCTAATTTCATGATTTTTTATAATTCGAAATAAAATTTCATAATTGTTCTAATACCTGATTCTTAACGTACATATAATGATTTTTTCATCAGAAAACTTCATGATATTTTGTTTTATAATCGTATATTACAGGTTTTTCTGTGTCTATTCAAGTAACGGCTCATTGAAAATATTTGTTTATTATTTCAGATGTCTGAATGGGTTCAGAATTGAAATTTACTTCCTTAAGATTGTGTTTTATAGCAAGTTGTATATCTTTCCAGATATTCCCCAAATAATAATACTGAAAACTGCAATTGGGAATAATTTTTTCCACTTGATTATTGTTCAATAAATCAAAAATAACATTCTTTTTCAGATTATTTCAAAACAATCCAGGAAGTCTGATTATGTTATGATTCGCAAAATTATTTTTGATAAAGTTTTCCAAGTATATTCTATTTTTCCCATAGGCATGATGAGTATTCATATCTAATGAATCAAAATCGAAACTCTCATCGACGTCTATTGGATTCGGATAAACATCCACCGTTGAAATTAATACGAATTTTTTAGTATTAACTTCTTTTAGATTACTAATGAGATTATTTATTCATTGCAAATCTTCCTCTGGATTTTGATTCGCCCACCATTTTACTGCTTTTACTCAGGCACAAACTACTAAATCATAATCCTTTCATTTTATATCTTCAATATTCTGAGAATTATATAAATCATCAAATTTATGTTGTTCTAATAAGTTACTTCAAACAAATCAGGTGTATCAAATGAGGGCTGTTTTCATATAAATTAATTGTTATTTAAAAAGAAATCTTCTATTTCATAGATAGTATTTATTTTTCCAGAAAAAATAGTTATCAGAGAACAGTCATTTTCTAGGTCATATTTTTTTATAAAAGTTGGTCTCGCATCATCATTTTCTGTACTGGATAAAACTACTTTTGTTGTAAACAATGATTTATCATACTTTATTTCTATATCATCATTTAAAAAATCTTTTGTTTGTTCTAACATCTTAGGGAAATTTGTCTCAGGAATTCAATATGAATTTTTATTTTTTTGAAAATTAGGCACATCTTTATGACAGTCTTCATGAGGAGTGTGTTTTACAGATGATAATGAAAATTTTCATCCCAGTCAAAAGGGCATAATCGAGAAAAACTCTCAATCCATGATGGTTAATCAATAATTTCTAATGTTTTTACTCACATTACACAAAACCATTTCTGCTAATTCATATTTAATATCTATCTTTGGTGCTCAAAAAAGTAGATTTATTTTATTTATTCATTCGTAAGTAGCATTAATAATATTTTTTGCCTTAAATTTTCTATCGTTGTTTGAACTAGATATTACTATTCAATCACTCTCCTTTTTTATATGATCAACTTCATAGTGATAAAAAGAATCTATATTGGATCTTCTATTTATTTCCTCCTTCATAAAATCCCTAATTTTTATTGCATCAAAAGCATACTCTAAAGTCTCATAAGCTTTATCTATTCATTTCTTAAAAAACATATTTTTATCAATTTCCTTACAGGGAATTCCTAATTTCTCACAAAAAAGTTCAAATTCAATTGAATTTGTTTTACTTCATTTTTCTGCTATCGCATATATTTTTGTAAAGTTCTGATTTATAGCAAAACCAAAGTCATTGATAAATCTATTAAAATATTCTTTTGTTTTTAAGGCTGTACTAAAACTTCTCGGATAATGATATCAATTATGAACTCTTGCTTGATTGATATAAGAAGCTTGAGTGAAAGCGTCTCATTCTTTTTCGAGCAAACAAACCTTGAATCATTTATTTCATAAGAACCGTGCTGCATGCATTCAATAAAATCATGCTCAGATTATTATATAGTCGTAATTATTTTTCATTTTTTAAGGTTTACTTAAATATTCTCTTAACCCCTCTTTCCAATTTCTCATCTGTACGGAACTATTATTATTCATCTTGCTGAACTTCGGTCGTACTGCTTTGGTTTGATATTCTTCGGTCGTACAGGGAGTAAGATTTATTTTTCTATCTGCCATCTTAAAGATTTCACTTGCAAAGTCAAACCAGGTGATTCCATTATTTGAGGTTTCATTTGAGAGATGGAGAATTTTCCCTCGGAAAGTATCTATATTACCTATTATATCTCATAAAGCTTGTGATAAATCCATTACATATGTTGGAGATCAGAATTGATCGTTTATAACACGGAGCTCATTTCTGGTTTCCGAAAGTTTCAGCATGGTATTGACGAAGTTTTTATGTTCATTTCCTCCACCATAGAGCCAACTTGTGCGTACTATGATACTTTGTGGATTTACTTCACATGCAAGTTTTTCTCCGAGGTATTTTGCGAGACCGTAGTTATTAATTGGGTTTTGTTCATCATTTTCGTTATACCCACCTTCCTTTGTACCATCGAATACATAATCTGTGGACAAAGTGATGAAATCTATATTCTGTCTATTTGCTATCTTTGCAAGGTTGAATACCCCAAGAACATTGATATCGAGATTCATTTTCTTTCCAGTATCTTCCGCTCCATCTACATTTGTATATGCTGCACAATTTAAAATAATATCTGCCTGAGATTCTTGTACTCTCTGTTCCACTTGTTGTATATCTGTGATATCAAGATAATCCCTATCAAATGGAATGATTTCAAATCTCTCCTTTTGAGATTCCATGAAGTCATGGGCGAGCATGCCTTTAGCTCCAGTGAGTAGTATTCTTTTCATGATATTAAAAAGGGTTACATGTGTGAAACTCTGCCAGTGTCGGATGTTTTTTGTCTTTTTCTGAAATGAGAAGTTCTTCTATTTTGATTCCGTATTTCGTACGAATACTTTCCCAATCGATTCCGAGTTCTGAATCCATATAGGATATACCACCGTCGAACTCAGGACTATAGAAATCATCGCACTTGTAGACGAACTCCGTATCGTCCTCGAGCGTTAGAAAACCGTGAGCGAAACCCTGGGGAACGAGGAGTTGTTTCTTGTTCTTTCCAGAAAGCTCTACCATAACATATTTTCCGTAAGTGGGAGAATCCTTTCGGATGTCGATAGCGAAATCAAGAACACTTCCAGCTATAACCCGAACGAGTTTCGTCTGAGTATTCTGAGTCTGAAAATGAAATCCTCGAAACACTCACTTTTTCGATTTGGAATGATTATCCTGCACGAAATGGATATCTAGTCCTCTTGCACGAAAATCCTTTTCGCTGTAGGTTTCCATGAAAAATCCCCGTTCGTCACCGAAAACTTGAGGTTCTATAACGAAGCAATCTTTAATGTCGGTTTCTATAAAGTTGAGAGCCATTATTTGAGGAGATTAAGGAGATATTGTCCATATCCGCTTTTGAGCTGTTTTCGTGCACGAGTTTCGAGTCATTCTCGAGAAAGAAAGCCTTTCTGAAATGCCGTCTCTTCGATGCATCAAATTTTGAGTCCTTGTCGCTCCTCTATGACTTGTATGAATTGGCTTGCCTGCATCATGGAATCGAAAGTTCCGGTGTCGAGCCAGGCGGTTCCCCGGTCCATTATCTGTACTTGGAGTTTTCCGTTTTCGAGATAGTGCTTGTTTACATCGGTTATCTCATACTCTCCGCGTGCACTTGGTTTGATGCTTTTGGCTACTTCTATGACCGAGTTATCGAAGAAGTAGATTCCCGGAACCGCGTAGTTGGATTTTGGATGAGCCGGCTTTTCCTCTATAGAAAGAGCTTTTTTGTTCGCATCGAATTCCACTACTCCGTAACGCTCAGGGTCGTTTACATGGTAGGCGAATACTATTCCTCCATTCGGATTTGTACTTGCTTGTAGAATCTCTTCAAGATTCGCTCCATAAAAGATATTGTCTCCGAGTACGAGACAGACCTTGTCGGTTCCGATAAATTTTTCTCCGATAATGAATGCCTGAGCGAGCCCATTAGCTTCCGCTTGTTCGCAATATTCGAAACGACATCCGAATTCACTTCCATCTCCGAGAAGGTTCTGGAATCTTGGAAGGTCATATGGTGTTGAGATAATGAGAATCTCATTAATTCCTGCAGAAATGAGGGTGGAAATTGGATAATAAATCATCGGTTTATCATATATGGGCATAAGTTGTTTGCTTATAGCCATTGTGATAGGGTAGAGACGGGTTCCGGAACCTCCGGCAAGAATTATTCCTTTCATAGTAGTAGTTAATTATTTCGAAAGATAAAATTTCAAAGTTCTCTGTATTCCTTCTTCAAATCGTACTTTTGGACTCCATGAGAGTTCATTTTTTATCTTTGTTGCATCTATCGCATATCTTTTATCATGTCCTGGTCTATCGGCTACATAGGAGATAAATGATTCATCTTTTCCCATTTCAGCAAGTATGATTTTAGTAATTTCGAGATTAGTATACTCATTATTTCCTCCGACATTGTAGATACTTCTGTCTTTTGCATGATTGAATACTTCCCAGATAGCATCACAATGGTCTTCTACATAGAGCCAATCTCGAATATTGGATCCATCACCATAAAGTGGTACCTTTTCATTCTTCTGAATTTTTGAGATAAATAATGGAATGAGTGAGATGAAATTCTGATGTGCTCCGTAATTATTTGAACAACGAGTGATGGTATAATTGAGTCCGAAAGTTCGTCCATATGCTTGTGTGAGAATGTCTCCTCCTGCTTTGGAAGCAGAATATGGAGAAGATGGCTCAATGTGAGTTTCCTCCTTAAAAAATCCTGATTCTGGTATGTCTCCATATACCTCATCGGTCGAGATATAATGAAAGCGTTTCATATTAAATTCTCTATGAAGATCGAGAAGATTCTGGGTCCCGAGAACATTGACTTCCGTAAAAAGTCGAGGATTTTTGATACTATTATCTACATGAGACTCTGCAGCAAAATGGATAATATCGGTTGGTTGAAATTTTTGATACACCGCACGGAGTGCTTCTATGTCACGGATATCTCTGTGTTCAAAAACATAATTTGGTGCATTTCTCACTTCCAAAGAAATCTTTTCTATATTACCCGCATAAGTGAGAGCATCAATATTAATAAAAGTTATTTCGGGATGTAATAGTACGTATTTATTCAAAAAGTTGGAACCAATAAACCCCGCTCATCCGGTAATGATAATTTTTTGCATAAGGTGTATTTTGAGAGATAAGATGTACTCTATTTCTTTTTATCGCACGAAGTATATGAAGAATCCTCTCTTTGTAAAAATTTTCTATCAGAAAAAAATGACTTTTTACGAAATCTCCGTACAATCGGCGGGAATTTTATTACTCGTTGATATTTATAAGCTATGGAAAAATTAAAAATCGCATTTCAGGAATATCTTTCCGAGTACTTTGATAAAACAATTACTGTATTAAATATTCGAGAGATTCCGGGTGGATTTCTCTCGAAAGCGTATGTACTCTCATGTCTTGATAGTATGCAATCATTCGAACTCTTTTCGAGGACGATAAGTTCAAATCGTTGAGGATATGCCTATCCGATAGATCGCTTCCGTGCCTTTAATATAAGTGATCAGATGTATAAGAATGCTAATGGAGATATAATGTCTCATGGAATTATGACTTATAAGGATGGAAAATATACTTCACAGCTTGATTTTTCAAATAATACACAATTTTTCCATATACAAGATTATAAAGTAGGTTCATCATATCAGAGCGAATATTTCTCTCTCGTAAATCAGGATACTTTGACAGAGGAAAATAAGGAGATTCTCCGTAAAATCGCTTCCAAAATTGCTATATTACATACAAAAGAAGTGCCAGAACAATCAGATGATATATATGCAAAAGAGCTCTATATTCGAGGGTATCGTGAATTGCTCATTAATCCAGAATTGACACTGGATGTATTTTCTCAGTTTGACCCTTCTCATTCATTTTTCTGACAGGTGCCACACAAACATAATTATCTCGAAAAGATGCACCAAGAGTATGATAGGATGATTTTATCCACTAGAGAACGAAAGCTTTCCTTTTTACATGGGGATTTTTGGTCCTCAAACATCCTTATAGATACGGAGAATAATCCGTTTTTTATCGACTACTCACGAATACCTTACGGAGATGCAGGAATAGATATCGGTTGGTTTGTAGGGAACTTTGTACTTGAGTATATCAAGACGAAAAATCGCATATATCTCGATGCAGCAAAAGTGTTTATGGATGAATATATTAAAGAGACCGGTGATAAAGATATTCTCCAATACTTAGTACTTCCGCTTTTTTGGCTCGGAATTATCAATATTTTTCCTCCAGTATTTGGGGATCATCATCCAGAGATAGCAAAAGAAATACTTAGATATATTGAAAAATGTTTTAAGGAATGAGAGCTCCTCATCGAGGAATTGCATTTTTAACCACTATCGTGTACAATAAAATAAAGCAAATAATTCATTTTCTATAAACTATGAAAGTTTCATTTATCCGACATGGAGATGCACAGTATGTTAATACGGATCATGCAAAAGACTTTCTTTGTTTGTATGGTGATCTCAAACCGGATGCGATAGAAAAGCTTCAGTGACAAGCACGAGCATTTGCTGAAAAAATAGAGCCTGATGAGATTATAACAGTCTGGTCTTCTCCGATTCCACGAACTGTTGAAACGGCTAATATTTTTACTGATGAGTTCGATAAAAAAGAGATTTCGATTCGAAAACGAAAACTTTTTGCTATCTTCGAAGAAGCTCGAGGATTTCGATGGGAGTATCTTCGTGGTATGGTTACAGGGGGTGATACAAAGATTCATGGACATACGGTAGTACTCGATAAAAATATAACAAATCCGAAAGGACTTTCCTTTGGACGTTATTTCCGAGAATCGGCATGGAAACAAATCCCCACTGATTATCTTAATAGTCTTTGAGAAAAGGGCGAAGTGCTTGCAAATATTGAGACATTCTCTTCACTTACTAAGCGTATCTTTCGAGAATTGGAACGTCTCTCAAGAGTGAATATTTGACACAAAAATCATATACTTATATTTACTCATCAGTGCAATACGGATTTTCTTACAGAACTTCTCAATGAATACCAGCAATGAGGAATACTCACAGGGGAGAATGTAACACTTGAAAAGAATGATATGGACTTTGATATTGTCGACTTTCCTCAAGAAATCACAAATGAAGGAAGTCATAAAAATATAATAGCTAACACAAAAGAAAAATTTACTGATATTCTTGGATAATAATTTACTCTTATGGAATTTCATACAATCCTTACTCTTTTCGGGGTGAGGATTTTTTTATTTCCCCAGAAGTTTTAATATATTTTTAATAATTAATTATATAGTTCATTTCATTATATCCATGAGGTATACTGATTATGAAAAAGGTTTCTGCTTTTCTCATGTTCGGATTTCTATCGTATTTTGCTACGTCTTTTTTTGTTTCTGCCAATGAGTCTTCGGACATTGTTTTTACCTTTCAGAATCCCTCATATATCACGGATAAAAATCCGCTTCTCTCTGAATTTACTTGTGATGTATCCAAATCGGATTGCAAAGTAAATTTTGACCTCTCTTCTTCTTTTACATGAGGGATTTCTACATCGGACTATATTTGTTCGCTCGATTTTGGTATGGGAAATCCAACGGGAGAAGAAGAAAAATGCAACCCGAATACCGTGATTTTTACAGGAGGAACTGATTATATGGTGCATTTCCAGATTATTCAAAAAACAGATGGAACTGTATTTTCTGAAAAAACTCTCATTGTCCATTCTGGATATATACCAACCATTCTGGATACTTCTTCAGGAGCATTGAGTGATACAGGAAGTATCTTGATGGAAACAGGAGTTCTTTCAGAGTCTTGACTGCTTAATAATACAGACACTCTCATAGATTCATGAGCACTGAATCAAACAGGATTTCTTGTGTCTACAGGAAATATTTCTCTTCTCACCAACACAAGTGCAGTTCTTTCTGGAGTAGTTTTCGATTTCCAAAATCCCAGTTATGTAACAGATAAAACTCCGAGTCTTTCAGAATTTATATGTGATAGCACACAATCAGATTGTAAGGTGAATTTCGATTTTTCTCCGTCATTTACTGGATGATTTTCCTTATCTGACTATACTTGTTTGATAGATTTTGGTATGGAAAATACCACAGGAGAAGAGTCAAAATGCAATCCCAACACGGTTATATTTACAGGAAGTACTGATTATATAGTTCATGTAAAGATTATTCAGAAAACTGATGTAAATATATTTTCAGAAAGGACGTTTATTGTTCACTCAGGAAATAGTACTTTAGATATTTCTTCAGAGGTTTTTAGTAGTTCAGGAATTTTGGATAATTCTTGATCCAGTGCAGATACGGGAATTATTATTGAAACAAATTCTCTCCTGATAATTGAAGATCCAGAAATAGTTATCCAGTCAGGAATCGATTCGAATTTCAAGTGTACGAAATCGGACTGTACGGTAAATCTTGAGTATATACCCAAAGATTCAAATGAAGAATGTAATTGGGATTTCTCTGGAGGAACTTTTATTGTCGGTACGGAACAAAAATGTAATCCCGGGTATGTTCACTATCTTTTCGGGTATTTTACTATTACTCTTCGTGTGTATGAAAAAGGAAATGTTGAAAATTTTCGGGAAAAAATACTCTCCTTCTCGAATCCGTCTCCAGATACTCCCGTTTTAACTACTACAACCCCAGCATCAAGTGGTGGTTGAGGTGGCGGATATATTTCTGCGGTTACTTTAAATGACCCGATTATTATAGTACAATCAGGACTCGATGAAAATAATCATTGTATCAAATCCGATTGTACGGTGAATTTCGAGTACAAAACTCTCAGTTCTAAAGAAGCATGTCTTTGGGATTTTCCTGGAGGTGTATTTACTACTGGAACGGAACAGAAATGCAATCCTGGATATGTTCACTATCCATTCGGAGAATTTACAGTAACGCTTCGGGTTTTTGAACAGGAAAATATTCTGAATTATCGGGAGAAAGTACTTCGTATTTCCAATGGAACTCTTACAGAGATATTGCAGGCGAAAAATAATCCAGAGAATCATACTCCTGTAGCACAGATAAAGCTCCAGTGAACGATCGGAAAAACGAAAATTCAACAGGGGAATAGTGTGCAGTGTATCGGAGTGGACACTTGTAGTATTAATCTCTCGGGAGAGGAGAGTTATGATCTCGATCATGATGCACTTACTTATTCTTGGAACTTCGGAAATGGAGAGATGAGCGACAAGGAAAATCCAACCTCTGTCACTTTTCAGAAATGAACCTATACAATTTCGCTTCGGGTGACTGATTCAAAATGATACTCAAGTGAGGCGATTTTTCGTGTAGAAGTTCTTGGAAGAGATTCAAAAGAAATGTCAGATATAAAACCTCTTGATATGAATGTATTTTCACTGAAACTCACAGGAGTGAGTCCAAATCCACTCGGAAATGATGGTATTTCTGAGTGGGTGGAGATTACGAATCCTCTCGGAATAAGTATTTCTCTCGCGGGTTGTAGTCTCGATGATGCTATAGAGAAGGGGAGTAAACCATATATTTTCAATGATACCGCAGTGATTCCAATGAATTCAAATAAACGGTATTATAAACTCCAGACATTACTTGCCTTCAATAATACGGGAGATTCAGCAAATCTCTCTTGTGGAGAAAAACTTGTGAGCACACTATCTTGGGATTACTCAGTTCCAGAGGGATTTATCGTCGCTTGAAATGGGTGACCGTACTCTGGAAAGATTCGTACCAAAGTGCTTCGAGTCGTGGATGGTGATACTATCGTTGTAGAACTCTATGGAAAACAAGAAAAAGTCCGACTCATCGGAGTGGATACGCCTGAGACAGTCGATATACGAAAAGATATTCAGTTTTATGGAAAGGAGGCATCAAATTATGTCCGGAATATACTTGAGGGACAGGAAGTCGAGCTCGAATTTGATTTCAATCCACGAGACAAATACGATCGACTCCTTGCATATGTGTGGCTCAATGGTGTAAATTTTGATGCAGAACTTATTCGACTCGGGTACGGTCGTGTCTATCTACGATACCCCTTTCGATATTTTAAAGAGTTTGAGAAAATCGGGAAAGAAGCTATGAAAAATAAAGTCGGACTCTGGGCGGACACAGAAATAAAGAGACTCCTTGATATTGATATAAGAGAAGATAAACAAGCACTCGAAAAACAACTTCAAGAAGAAGATAATGCCGCTATTGATGATCTTCTGAAAGTAGTAGAAGAGGATGCGGATATGAAAAAGATGGAAATAGAACTTTTTGAGAGTCTCTTTATCTTCGATGAAGAACAGAAAGAGAATATTCAACAATACACAAAAGCTCAAAAAATTCTTGAAGAGATAAAAATAGAGGATATTCATATCGTACTCCAATGAGTACTGTCTAAGAATCGGCATCTTACTGGAAATGCTCTCACTTGCAGAACAGAAACAACATGTAGTGTGAATTTTACTGCTGGGAAAGTTCGAAAGGATACGGTCTACTTTTGGGATTTTGGAAGCGATAATACTTTTTATGGAGTAAATCCATTATCTCATAAATTTTCCATCGGGAAACATAGAGTAACTCTGAGAGTTCTCGATATTAAAACAGGAGACTTTCAAGATGAGAACTTTTTAATAGTAGTTGAGAAACTCGTAAGTGTGAAAAAAGCAAAAACTCCGCAAGTGGTACCAATAAAAATCGAGAAACCACTCGTGGTACGATGAGGAGATTTTATCGTTCCAGATACAGGAAATAACAAGAAGATTACACCCTTGCAATCCTCTACTTTTGCAGGAATTCTTCTGTTTATATTCTTTGGGTGAGTGCATGTTATTTTGAAACGAAAAGGAATTATTTTCTAAGAATTGAAAAAATACAAGAGAAAAACTCTGAATATAAAAATCTTTTGGTGAAATATACTTTTTCTATATACTCTAGTCACTCGTTACAGAAATTAAGAGGACGCATGTGCGCCCTTTCTCTCTAAAGAAGTTCCCTTACGAGTTGCATCTAAAGGAAATTTCTCCATATATCGTATTATCGCGATATACATCTTCATTCACGTATCTTTCATTGATACCATTTCAAATTCTTCTCCAGGAAAGTAGGCTTTTCCAGAATAATAAGAGACGTGACTGATGTAATAAGAAAGGAAATATATTCCCTCTTTACCACATTCGAGTCTATATGTCTCTTCGGAAATGCTTTTTCGAGTTCTCTTTATTTGCCTGTTTTTGGCTTTTTTCTAGGACTCTGTAATCTTGCGTATTCAAAGAGATTTATATAAATCTCTTTATTTTTTATTCTATTTTTATACTATGTTATTTTCAGAACTCGGTCTCGATGAAAAAATCCTCGCGGCACTTACAAAAAACGGCTATACGGAGGCGACTAAAATCCAGGAAGAAGTTATTAAAGCTGCCATGAATGGGAAAAGTATTATCGGACAGTCTCAGACAGGAACTGGTAAGACTGCCGCTTTCGTTATCCCAGTACTTCAGAAGCTTAATCCAAATATTCGAAAACCTCAGGTTATCGTTCTTGCTCCGACTCGAGAACTTGCGATGCAGATTCGTGAAGAGTTTTTCAAACTCTCTTTTGGGATGAATCTCCGATCCGTTGCTGTATATGGAGGATCTAATATTCGTACTCAGCGTGAAGCACTTGCGTCTGGACCTCAGATTGTCGTTGCGACAACGGGTCGTCTCATTGATCTTATCGAACGACGATTTATTGATCTTTCCAATGTAGAATACCTCGTTCTCGACGAAGTAGATCGAATGCTTGATATGGGATTCATCGACGATATCGATATGATTTGGTCCCGTCTCGGAAATGTAAAACAATCTATGACATTCTCTGCAACTATTCCGCAGGAGGTAAATAATCTTCTTGCAAAGTACGTTGGAGAAGGATATGAATCTATTAAAGCAACAGAAAATCTCATGGTTTCCAAAATTGACCATGCGTTTATCGAGGTTCCACACTTTGAGAAATACGAGATGCTCAAGAAATACGTTCAAGATCATAAGGATGTAAAGATTGTTGTATTCTGTCGAATGAAACATGAAACCGAGGACATTGCTGATATGCTTGAAGCGGATGGATTCCGAACTGGATGTCTCCACGGAGATATGCAACAGAGAGATCGTACTCGATCACTCAAACGATTCCAGGATGGGCTTTGTAATGTGTTTATTACCACCGATGTTGCGGCTCGTGGACTCAATATGAAGGATATTATGCTCGTAGTTAACTACAATGTACCAGAGGATCCAGAAGCATACATTCACCGAATCGGACGTACTGGTCGAGCTGGTGCTGAAGGAAAGGCGATTATGTTCGTAACAAGCGGAGAACGAAATCTTCTTGGAAATATTGAACGGCGAAATAAAATTACTTTGAAACAGATCGATATTCATGGAAATGAAGTGGTTCGTATCGCTGGTCGATCCGGTGGACACTGAGGACATCATCGTGCCGGAAGTCGCCGAAGTTTCGGTGGTGGATATGGTCGTTCGAGTGGAGGTGGATACCAAGGTCGTAGTGGAGGTTACCAAGGTGGTCGCTCTTCTGGAGGATTCGGAGGTGGTGAACGAAGCTCCGGAGGAGGTTATGCTCGTCGTGATGAGGGGACTTCTGACCGACCACGATACGGAAGTAATCGTTCTTCTAGCGGATATCAAGGAAATCGTTCCGAAGGTCGTCCTTCATACGGAAGTGATCGTCCACGATCTAGTGGAGGTTACCAAGGTGGTGAACGAAGCTCTGGAGGGTATCAAGGAAATCGTCCTGACCGACTCCGAAGTGGAGCGGAAACATTCGGTGGGGTATTTGGTGGCGGATCTGCTTCACGAACTTCCGATCGTTCTTCCTACGGAAGCGACCGTCCTCAATCGGACCGACCAAAGTTCGATGGAGAACGAAAGGATCGAAGTGGATACCAAGGACGGGAGAATCGTTCCTACGAAGCTCCTCGAAACCGAGAAAATGCCGGAGGTGAGAGAAAAACTTGGCCAGCTCGAGAAAAAAAGGATATATAATTATAAAATCCCCTTACAGAGAATTTCTAGTAAGGGGATTTTTATATACAACATACATTTGCAAAAAAACACTTCGCGATTATACTCTTTATCACTGATTATGAGAAAAGAAAGACATCAAGGATTATACACTAAAAATTAACAACCATTTCTATGGCTCTTCAGACAGAAATTAAGGATTTTACGAAAAAAGTACTTCTTCTCGGAATAGTCCTCTCATTTCTTATCAATCTTGTATTTACCTACATTTCTTCCTTGAGTGGAGGAGCAAGTGTAAGTGCTCTTGGAAATGATGCGAAATTTCAGCGTGCTAGTGTTCCATATCTTGGAAACACTGGAGTGGCTATTGCTATGAATATCGGACTTCATGATAAAGAGAAACAGAATACGCCAATTAATCTCTATACAGAAGTAATGCCTATAGCAGAAGTGCTTGCGGATACAGGTGTTGGACGTAAAAAACTTATATCGAGTAATATGGTAGCGGCAAGCGAATATCTTAATATTCTTAGAACTGATGTAAATAAACTTTTGGATTCTGCAATCGATAGACAGGCAATGCTCGAAAGCCTACTTGATCAACTGAGATACCGGTATACTTCTACTAACTCTTATCTCTCTATTCTCTCTGCTCAGGCTACAGAACTTCAGGGGACTATTACTACTTCTAATAATTCTATCGAATCGATTAAAAGTGCTTTGACAGTAGCATATGGGAATCTCGATTATGATAAAACAGAAGAACTTATTACTGCTTATCTCGCAGAGAAAGAAAAAAATACTTACGCTCAAACCTATCTAGTATTTCTTGGAAAATTCATCTCCACGTATCAGATTTTGAATGCTTATAATAAAACCCTTCTTGATACGCTTATAAATAATCAGGAAGCACTCATAAAAAATGTAACGGTGGTTATGCCAGATTCTGGTACGAGTCTCATGAAGCAATTGAATCTCGTGAAGACCGAGGCAGAGTGGAAAGCACGATAATAGGATCATAAATAGTAAAAACCTCATTCATATTGAATGAGGTTTTTACTATTTCTGTTCGTTTCCTGTTGTTTCTGTTGAAGCTGGTATAGCTTTTAATATATCTCCTTGCGCTTTTTCTCGGATATTTCCAAGATCAAATTGACGGACTTTAAGTTGATTTTGTATAAACTGATTGAGGATTGCAGAATCTTTAAAGAAATTGAACGTAAGCCAAGAGAGTAATAGAAATCAGAGTACTGTTCCGATTGCAAAAAGCATTCCGAGAGAGAGATTATATCCAATGAGTTTCCATTTACTTTTATGTATATTGAGATACTCGTGTTTCTCAAGAACTTTCAAAGTTTTTGTAAGATCTTTTATGGTTTTGTTGAGATCTTTGGTGGTCTTGAGAAGTTCTTGTTGAGTCATTGAATTAAGGAGAAGTTCTTTTTCTACAAAAGCTACTTCCTTGACCATATTTTTCTCTGTAGTTTTCTTTTCTTGTGCTGTTTTATTCATAGAATAAGGAATTAAAAAATACGTTATTTTAGTTTTTTTACTTTATCCATCCCTCAACGAAATCATTTATCGCTTCTGCGAGTTTCCTCGGATCATGACGGATATAGTCAGCCTCATTGACCAAATCTCGCTCTATGATTTTATAGGGGGCATTTGCAAATATTTCAATGTCTGTAATCCTGACAGGTTGTTTATTTTCCTCTTCTTTGTATTTGAGTATGAGTTCTTCTCCGATAGGGGCATTATTAACGAGAACATAATCAATGGTATTTCTTCCAATATATTTTTCTACAATTTCTACAAAATTTTCTACTTGAAAATTATTAGTCTCTCCATGCTTAGTCATTATATTGCAGATATAGATGATTTTTGCTTTGGATTCTTGAATAGCTTCTCTCATACCAATTGCAAGAAGATTTGGAACTATACTGGTATAGAGATCTCCAGGTCCTATGATGATATAATCGGAATTAATAAGAATTTCTCTTGCTCGAGGATTTATCTTTCCTTCACCAACAAGAAAGGCTTCCTGAATTTCGAGATTTCCATCATGTTTTGGTATATCTATGTTCGTTTCCCCGATAATCTCTGTTCCATCTTCAAGTGTGATTCCAAGTTGTGTATCATCGAGTGTTACAGGAATAACTTTTCCTCGAACATCGAACATATCAGAAAGTTCTTGAATTCCTTTTTCAAAATCTCCGGTTATATCGGTGAGAGCGGTCAAAAGGAGATTACCGATGGTATGCCCCGACATTCTATTTCCTGCCTTGAACCGGTATTCGAAAAGTTTCCTGACGATTCCAGTATCTTCTGAAAGTGCGACAATCGCTCGACGGATATCGCCTGGAGGAAGTATCCCGAACTGATCTCTTATCTCTCCGGTGCTTCCTCCAGAATCTGAAACTGAGACAATTGCTGCGAGATTGTAGTCTTTGTTTTTTTTGAGTCCATAGAGAACATTGAAAGTCCCTGTTCCTCATCCAATTGTGGTGATATTTACTTTCATTTATTTTTTGACTTTAGAGGTAGATTGCATACGATTATACCGTTTTTATATTTTAATCAATCTTTTTATGGATGCAGGTACGCTCATTATATTACTTATCATCGTTGCGGTGGTAATCCCTATGTTTGTAAAGAAAGTAAACCAAGGGGAAGTGGGACTCCGAGAATTTCTCGGACGATATACTGATACAGTTGGTCCAGGTATCGTTTTTCTTATTCCTGGTATCCAGACTCTTCGAAAGATTGATATTCGTGAACAGGTTATCAATGTTCCAGAACAGCAGATTATTACCAAGGATAATGTCGGTGTAGCAGTTGACGGGATTGTGTATATTCAGATTAATGATCCTACCAAGGCACAGTATGAGATTTCCAATGTGTTTATGGCAGTTATAAATCTTGCTCAGACGAGTTTACGTTCAGTTCTCGGAACTATGGCACTCGATGAGACCCTCTCCAATCGTGAAACGATTAATGCGAAACTTCTTGAATCGCTCGATCGTGAGACTGGGAAATGGGGAGTAAAAGTTATGCGTGTTGAGATCAAGAAACTTGAACCACCGAAAGATATTCAGGATTCCATGAGTAAACAGATGAAGGCAGAACGAGAGAAACGAGCTCTTATCCTTGAAGCAGAAGGATACAAACAGTCTCAGATTACCAAGAATGAAGGGGATAAACAGGCAAAAATCCTCCAAGCAGAAGGGGACCGTCAGTCTCAGATCCTCCAGGCAGAAGGACAAGCACAGGCAACCGTTGCCATCGCCGAAGCCGATGCAAAAGCCCTCGAACTTCAATCCAATGCTGCTCAAGAGTTCTTCAAAGGACAAGCAGTAACCAAAGAACAACTCAAAGTTATCGAGAATGCACTCGGTGGAGGGAATACAAAGTACGTGCTCGATTCAGATATATTGACGAGTATTAGTAAAAGTTTTGGAATTAAATAATTTTCTTAATCATTTCTCTTATGTCCAATCTTTTTTATATCTACCTCGCTTCCGGAGTTTTCTTTCTCTTGATTGAGATGCTTACAGCGACCTTTTATGGACTATCCGTGAGTATTACTTGTTTTGTACTGGCAATCTATATCTTTATAACTGGTGATACGACTCTCACTATTGCACAAGGAATTATACTTGTGGTTATTTCTGGAACTTTTGCATATTTGCTGCCAAAATACCTTAAGCCGAATACTCCCGATTTTAAATCCGGTCTTGATGCACATATCGGACAGAAGTTTTATTTAGAGAAAGTTGGATCCGACTGGAAAGTGAAGATTGACGGAGTAGATTATCTCATCGATGATGATTCTGAAACCTCCGAGTTTGAAGTTGGAAAAAAGGTACGACTTGAGAGTCATAGTTCTGGAATTCTGACAGTTTCAGTTGCAAAATAATCAATATATTTCTATGAAAAAAATATTTTTTTCTCTTCTCTTTCTTCTCGTCTGCTCTCCTGTATATGCTTTCGATATATCGAGTCTTGGAACCATAAACTCCTCGGTTATAGATAGAGTTGGAGTTCTGAAACCAGAACAAAAAAGCATACTTGAATCAAAAATAGCAGATTTGAGGACAAAATATACAGTAGAGATACTGACTATTGTAATTCCATCGATGGATGGAGAAGATATATCCTCTACTGCAACGGAAATAGGACAAAAAATAGGAGTCTGAAAAGCGGATAAAGATAATGGACTTGTATTACTTATTGCCATTAATGATAGAGCTTGGGACATAGCAACTGGGTACGGATTAGAGGGAGTTTTACCAGATTTACTTGCAAAAAGAATCGGAGAAAAGAACTTTATCCTTTTTAGAAACGGACAGTATTATGAGTGAATACTTGGAAGTTTCGATGACTTCGACAAAGCTCTTTCCGGAGATACAAGTATTCTCTCTACTCAGTGAGAAAACAAAGGAACATCTAGTGAGTGATTCTTTATACTTCAATTCATTGTTGCATTACTTATATCGAGTATATTCTTTAGACCTCTGACAAAAATAAAACAATATAAAAAATTATTTCTCTATTTGCTTATTGCTTATATAATAACTTTGCCACTGGCATATTTCGCGGTACAGAATATCTTTTTTCTTTTGGAAAATATAGGAATCTGGATATTTTGATCTCTCATAGGAATATTCGCCAAGCCGGGAAATTGATGAAATTTCTGAAGCTGAGGTTCTTCATCGGGGTGATGAGGTTTTGGAGGTTTCGGATGAGGATGATTTGGATGAGGATGAAGTTCTGGAAAATGGTAAACAACTTTTTATTTTTTATTTTTACTTTTTATGACAAATACTGGAAAAATCGTTTGGGGAGTTATCCTCGGAGTCGTGGTACTTATATTTTTTATTTTTTTCTGAAAATACAATAGTATCGTAACTATGGAAGAGTCGGTAAATACCGCTTGGGCTCAAGTAGAAAATCAATACCAGAGAAGATTTGATCTCATTCCAAATATAGTAAATACAGTGAAATGAGAAGCGAATTTCGAAAAATCAACTCTTGAAGCAGTGGTAAATGCTCGAGCATCTGCTACAAAGACTACTATTAATGTGAACGATGCAAAAGAATTGGCACAATTCCAACAGGAACAACAAGGGATTACTCAGGCACTTTCCCGATTACTTATGGTTACGGAAAATTATCCAAATCTTAAAGCAAATCAATGATTTGCAGATTTGAGAGTTTCTCTTGAAGGAACGGAGAATAGAATTTCTACCGAGAGAATGCGATACAATGAAACAGTTCAGAAATTCAATACCTATGTACGACTGTTCCCAAATAATATCGTTTCTTCTTTTCTTTGATTTGAAAAGAAAAACTTATTTGAGAGTGACGCTGGTGCTAATGTAGCACCAAAAGTGGATTTTGCCAATTAAAATATAGTTTATAGAATGTCTCATTTCTCTCTTTTCTCGCAGTACCATATCGAACTTGAACCTTCCGAAGAAGCGATTTTTCGGAAGTTTTTAAGTTTGTTTATGGAATATAATGCTCATACGAATCTTTCTGCTATCCGTACTCCAGAAGGCATTATCGAAAAGCATTTTATCGATTCTTTGATGCTCGGGAATTTTATCGAGCTTCATGGGAAAGTTCTCGACATCGGAAGTGGTGGGGGATTCCCCGGGATTCCATTAAAAGTACTCTTTCCTGATGTGGATTTCACTCTGATGGATTCGGTAGGAAAAAAAGTGCGTGCTATGAATTATTTTATAGAAAATCTCGGACTTACTGGGATTCGAGCTGTTCAAGCTCGTGCTGAGGAAGTTGCAAAGCTTCCAGAGTATAAAAAACAATTTGATTTTATCGTATCACGAGCGACTGCTTATCTTCCGCAAATTCTTGAATGGGCGGAGCCGTTTCTTGCGAAAAATGGTCAGATTATCCTCTATAAACTTGCAGGTCCTGATGAACTTACTGAGGGGAAACAGATTCTCAAACGTCTCTGACTCAAACTCGTGGGAGTAGAAGATTATAAAATTGGACAACAGGAGCGGGTATTTCTCATATTTGAGAGAGTATAAAAGTATTGTCAACATCCTTTTCTTGCATGAAAAAATTTTATATGGTACACTAAATGTGTTCTATATGGAAACTTGATTAAAGCCTTATGCAAAAACAAAAAATACAAAAATTTATCACTCTTGGAATTCTTTCGTTTTTTATCTCTGGAATCCTTACTCCGTCTTTTGTATATGCGGCAGAGTGAGATCAAACAACGGTTGTTGGGCTTAAAAAATCCCAAACAACCAAGATTCTTGATAATTTTAAAGACCAGGAAAATATTCTTCTTTTTCAGAATGTTCCATTCTCATCCGATGATGAACTCGGACTTTTTAATGCGGAACGCAAGATGAATAGTTTGAATGATATTTTGAAGCGAATTAATTCCTCTAAAGAACAATACAAGGAACAAAAACGAGAGGTGACAAGAGAAAAATTTACCCTCAAGAAAACAATCAGAGACCTTGATTCTAGTATCGCTGAAACAGAGAAATCTATCGCTGATACAGAGGAATTAATCGCGGAAAAAAATCGTGAAATTGCAAAATATTCCATGCATATCGATGAACTTAATGCAAAAATAGAAGAAAATAAAGCTTCTATTCTTCGTTACCTCACATATATCTATACAAAAGGAGACTTGATATATGATGGAACTCAAAATATTGATGTTTTGCGTAGTATTATATTGAATGATGGTAACCTTGGAGAGATATTCAATGATATTCATTATAAGTCCGTTTTAGAAATGGCAGGACAAAATTTTATTGAAGTACACAGAAATCTCATAAAAGAATATTTTTACAATAAAGAATCTCTTAAGAAAGAAAAACTTCTCAGTGTTCGGCTCAAGAGACAATTGATAACAAAAAACAATGATATTTCTGCACAAAAGAAATACAAGGAACAACTTTTAGAAGTAACAAAATGACAAGAAGCTCTTTTTAACCAATACATAGCGTCTAAACAACGGGTTGAAGAGAATATGCAAGGACGTCTTGAGGCTATTTCAGAAGAGTATACCAATGTGTTTGCTCGTCTCGGAGATAAATATCAATGTAATGTTGTGGGTGGAGGGAATGGTAAAACAGTTGTAACATCTGTTACAGGATATACGTTTACTGATTCTGGAACACTTCTTGATTCTTGTAATGATCTTCAGAAGTTTTATGCAGCAGAAAAACAGCTTATTGATTATCCTATCGATGAAACTGTCACAAATCCTCTTGTATGGCCAGTGGAGGCTACGCGCATTTCTACTTATTTCCATGATGAAGAGTATTTTAAATCACTCGGAAGTGAGCACGAAGCAATAGATGTTCCTATGCCACAAGGATCTGATATTGTGGCACCAGCTGCAGGATATGTATATTTTATTCAACAGCCAACTCCAGGAGGGTATGGATATATAGCACTCAAGCATGCAAATGGGTATGTAACGGTATATGGACATATTTCTGAAGTTCTCGTAAATAAATTTGATTTTATTGATACAGGAAGACTTTTCGCAAAAACTGGAGGAACTCCAGGAACTCCAGGTGCTGGAGTTATGACAAGTGGGGCACATCTTCATTTTGAACTCTATAAGAACCGAGAATCTGCCGATCCGCTTCGATTACTTGATCTTACAAGACTGAATTATGATAGTATAGAAGGAAAGTATCGATACAAGTTTGTTGAAGATCTTAAAGCTCGTTATGGAAATAAAACAAATATTTCCAAGTATTCAAAATTTCTTATTACAGGAGAAAATGAAATAGAACGTCAGGAATATCTCCTTGCCAATTATGCTGATGGAAGATTTGCTAATATTGATGTATGGACGGAAGAGGCAGTAGGAGGTAAGATAGATCCAAGTTTTCTTATGTGTGTAGGACTTGCGGAAACAGGACTTGGAAATCATCTGAAAACTGCTTACAATATAGGAAATATAGGAAATACGGATTCTGGAAGTACGTATGAATTCATGAGTGCACGAGATGGAATTTATTGGATGGTAAAAACATTGAATAATAAATTTCTTGGAAAATATACAACTATTGATCAACTTTCCAGATATGGGAATAAAGATGGATCGATATATGCCTCCTCTTCTTCCAACTGGCATAATAATGTAGTTCGATGTCTTTCTGCTTTAAAGTGACGATTTGTTGAGGATAATTTTCAATTTCGGCTTGCGGAAGATGGAAAAGACGAGTAGACTATCGTTAATCCTTATCTCCTAATATCAATTTTTTATGTATCCACTTAAAACAACAGTAAAATACGATCCAGATAATCTCTCTCTGAGCTCCAATGTATTTACAACCGTGTATCTTGGAAATTATATAACTGGAGATTTTTCAGAAGGTCATGGAAGCCATTTGGGTGTTGATATATTTCCAGCTATTACTCATGATGATGTATTTGCTTGTCTTGATGGGGTAGTTGAAGTAGCTGAGAATCAGTCTGTTAATGGAAATTATGTAATTATCAGACATGATAATGTACCAGATCCTGCGGATATGACCAAAAAAACAACCTTGTACTCTTGTTATCTTCATCTTTCTGAGTATGTAGTTGCTGTTGGTCAGCTTGTAAGCGAAGGTGATATAATAGGGAAGAGTGGAAATACAGGAAATGTATCTGGCTCTACTGGTGAACATCTTCATTTTCAAATAGATCGTGGAGAAGCGCCTTTTCATCCATACTGGCCATTTACCTTTACCGAAGCACAATCGGCAGGATTTGGTTTTTTTGAAGCAGTCAATAATGGACTTGGAATGGAAAATGCTCGAAAATTTACAATTAATCCTCTTGAGTATCTGGATAAAGTAGCGATGTTTGATACAACGAACCCATCTTTAGGAATAGTAACAGTATCGAATCCTGTCGTTTCGTCAACCCTTGTTGCATCTATTGGAGATCCTGTTTCTGAGAAAGTAGAGATACAACCTCGTTCTACGAGTACGGTACCAGTTTCCTCAGTGGAAATTCCTGCTCAGTTTTCGGATGTGCCGTCAAATCATCCGTATGTGACAGCAATTAATTTCTTGAAATCGAAAGATATCGTATCTGGGAATAATGGTCAGTTTCTCCCTGATGCAACAATTACTCGAGCAGAGCTCCTCAAGATGGTATTTGGAGCTGCAGGAACCCCTCTTATATCTGATAATGTGAATTATTTTTCTGATATAAATCCAATTTCTTGGCAGGCTCCGTATGTGAATACTGCAAAAGTAAATAAAATAATTGGAGGATATTCTGATGGAACTTTCCGTCCAGATAATTCTATTACGAGAGCTGAAGCATTTAAGATTATTATAAATACTTTCCATACTGAAACACTTGATAATATGGTTTCATTCCCAGTGTTCGATGATGTTCCTATGGATGTATGGTATGCTCCATATGCACTCTTTGCAAAAACAGAGGGGCTTATAAATTTTTCTTTTAATTCATTCAAACCAGATATGTTTATTACTCGCGGGGAAGTTGCAAATGCAATTTATACGCTGATGAAGAAATAAAATATCTTACAACAATCTCCATTTTAAAATTAGAAGAGTAATGGAATATAAAAACCGTCTTGTAGTACAGACGGTTTTTATATATAAGATATTTCTCTTATTTATTGAAGATACTATATTTAAGTATATCAAAAAGTCTGGAACGATTTTCGTTGAAATCAATATTTTGTTTACTTTTTCCAACAGTACTGGAAGTGCTTATAGAACGTACAGGAAGAGCAAATCCATTGGAACTTGTTATATGATATTGGATAGGAGTCGAAGAGATATTTGAAAGAATCAAATAATTGTTGTCATAGGTATTGAGGAAATTCTGAATACTTTTTGTATTTGCTATCATAATATTTGTATCCATTTGTTTGCTCACTCCCTGTGTTATAACTGCACTGGAAATATTACCGAAACTCTTTGTAGAAGATCCTATTCCAGATATTCCATAGGTTTTCCCATTTGTATCATTCCCGATAATATTCCAGTTTATATCCCCATTTTGAGTAACAACAAAATCAATAGTTTTTATTATGTCAGAAGTATTTTTATTTGGATTTTTTGAGGAGTCTTGAATACGTTCTCCTGCATCGTAGAAGAGCGGTATTATATCAAAGCTCCCTGGTATAATACTTCCTGTATAACTTGTATCTGATGCACGAAGCGTACTGGAAATGGTAGTTTTTTTTATTTCAGAGAGAGGATTTTGAAGTAGGCTAGATTCAGCATCTGAATCGGTAATAGTATCAGAAAATCCTTCACGGTGATTGGAGCTTTTTAGAAGAGTGTATTCAAGAGCTCATTCAGCACTCATATAGGCAGATATACCATCCGAAAGGAAATGACTCATGCTATTCTCTGTTATAAACAGATTAAGCATTCCTGCTCAGAGAACCGTCAAAAAAGCCGTTATAAGAATAGCAATAATAGTTGAGAATCCAGATTTATTTTGCATAAGATATTTCTTATTAAAGAAAAATATTAAAGAGAATTTATATTTTTTTGTAAACCTTTTCACTAATAGTTGTTTCAATGAACATATGAGTATTTTTTACGATATCACTACTCATTCAAGTCTTTTTTTCTATTCCAAGAGAGAGAACTATGGTTGCTTTTCATTCTTCCGAGAGACTTGAGATGGATGACCCTGTTTTTCAAGAAAGGAAAAAACGAATATTTTCTATACGAACACGATCATCTGACAGGGCTTTTCTTGTGCCGGTACTATCTTCTTTCCCTATATAACAATGAATATTTGGATTATTTTTCTCTGATTCGGCACAGAGAACAGGTCCACTCATACTATCCTTCATGAGATAATATTTATTTCCTCATTGAATAACAAGAATATTATTCCCATTACCACTATAGTTATTTATTCTTTCTGGAGTGGAGCTATCATAGTAATTGAAATCGATTCACTTTTCTCGAACATCGTTCGCTATTTGTTCTGTAATATTTCGTATATTTTCCTGAAGTATCATGGTAGCTTCCAATCGCTTATTTATCTGTATGAGATTACTATATACTTCAAACACAGAAAGCATTATAAAAGAAAGGATAGTTATAGAAACAATCAGTTCTATAAGTGTGAATGCAGTACGAGTTTTTGATAGGGGAGAAAGCATCTTTCAAAAAGATATTTTTGTCATAGTAAAAGAAAATGGGAATTATTGAGTTTTCCAATCGGTAATAATAGTGCTCATACTCGTGAGATAATATCATTTATTGAGACTTGCAAAAAAGACAGTTACTTTATAACTTTTTTCCACAGATATAAGAGTATTTGTAAGAGTATTCTTAGTTACGAGAGGCTCAATCTGTAGAAAAGAAGCATAATTAGTTTTTTGGTCGGTTTGCGTGCAATTATAGGTATATCGTCCGAGAGTATCAATACAGAGTCGTATGGACGAATTTGTTTTTTGAAACTCAGATACTATAGCTTCTTTATTGTTGGAAAAGTTGATAAGTTTCTTGAGATATATTTTCTTATTGAGAGAAAAATTATTTCCGATAGTATAAAAGGTATTTGGCTGCAATACCGTATCTATCTCAGTTAGGGGTTTTGCTAAATCAATAGAATCCCAAGATCGAAACTGTATCCAGTTGGTGTCTCGAAGATTTTTGAGAAGCTCTATTTGCTCACGCATAATATTGGCAGCAATAATCTCATCTTTTGATCGAATGGCTGTATTGTTTGCACTATTAACAAGAAGATATGCTCCAAGAAATCCAAGTGTAAATATAAGTATCCCAACCATGAGTTCTAATACAGTGAATCATTTTTGGTTTATGCGACAGAGGGGAGTTTGCATATATTATTGTATATTTAACTGTATATAAATATTATTTCTCTATTTTTACGGCCTTATATAATGTTCCTGATGTAACTTGTTTCCATCCTACGCCTATATCAAAATTTGCTCCCGTTTGAGTAGGACTTATATATATTTCCATATCTCATCTCGGAGCGGTATATTCTATAAGTATTGTATCATATGGAATCGTATTGATATTTACTCCGTTTTCCAAAGAGACAGTTTTTATAATTTTTGTATTTTCATTTTCTATAAAAGAACGAGTTCCAGGAAGAAGAGCAACAATATTCATAGTGTGTGCTCATTTTTTAATAAGGAGTCATGTATTTGCATTTTTCGTTGTTCATGGAAAAAGTTGTCCATTTTGAGAAAAAATCTTTGTATTTTCAAGAGTTTGTTGAACTCTATTTATAGATACATGTACTTTTGAAAGTCTGCTGTAGTAATCATAAGGAACATAAGATCCAACAAAAAGAATGCTTATAATAGTAATAACTACCATAAGTTCTATAAGTGTGAACCCAGATTTATCTCTAATAAAAGAAGACATGTCTGAAAATAAAGAATTATTATACCTCGGATTGTATGATTTTTTCACTTCAAATCAAGTATTTCTCGATAATGAAAAAACTTTCTTCTGTTTGAAGAATAAAAACAAAACTAAAATTTGCTTTTTCTATTTTTTCTATATACTTTTCCCGTTCGTGATTTTTCACTCGTTTTTATTTTGTTATTTATTGTCACTATGGACTTAGCACTTATTCAAACTATCCAACAAGATTCTATAAAGGATGAGAGACCAGAAATTACTACTGGTATGGAAGTAGAAGTACACCAGATTATTAAAGAAGGGAATAAAGAACGTATTCAAAAGTTCAAAGGACTTGTTATCAAAACTCATGGAAAAACAACTCTCGATAAGACTATTACAGTTCGTAAGGATGTTGATGGTGTTGGAATTGAGAAAAAATTCCCAATCTATTCTCCAGGTGTTGCGAAAATTGAAATACTTCGATCTTTTAAAGTTCGAAGAAAAAACATTACTTTTATTCGAGAATTGAAAGGAAAAGCTGCTCGTCTCAAAGAAGTTCGATAATTTTGGGAAAATGAATAAAAATCGCATACGAAAGTATGCGATTTTTTATGTCGTAAATTTCCTGTTTTTTCACTTTATTTTTTCAATAAAATTGAGAATAAATATATGTAGTTTTCTGCATAAAATAGACACTTTATTTTTAACGAATAAATAATGTGTACAACTTTCCGTGTCAAGTGAATTTTATCTTTTGACATTGCGAAGAAAATGAATAAACCTTATATACTTTTAACGAATAAAAACTTGCTTAGGTAATGAAATATTTGGGATAGTGCTATTGATATTTGTTTAATGTTTTAAGCATATTGTCTATAAGATTTAAGCGATAATCTTTATAGGTGAATAGAATATTCTATTTTACGATAAAATTCCCATCAAAACATGCACCAGGAAAATACTGACATAACTCTCCTTCGGGACATTATTAAGGAACTTACCACCACTCTCAGAAAACAGGATTTTCTTACTTATTTTAAAAGAATTTCTCTTTTGGATCATACTCCAGAAAAGATTACTTTCTGAGTGGTTTCAAGTTTTATGCGTGATAATCTCGCTCATAAATTTTTTGATGAGATACTTGCAGCTTCAAAGAAAATTCTCCCAACCGTTACTTCTATTGATTTTAGCGTAGATAAAAATATCGATAATCCATCAAATGGCAATGTTATGGATTGTGCTGCAGAATACAAAGAAATTACTGCTAAGAAAAAAGGAAAAGAAGAGACTCCTGGTACGGAAATGGTAGAAGGTATTAATAGTCGTATCATCAATAGTAAATATCGTCTCGAAAATTTTATTGTTGGTCCATCTAATCAACTTGTTCATGCTGCTGCTGAGGCAGTGGTTCGTCGTCCGGGAAGTGCTTATAATCCTCTTTTTGTGTATGGAGATGTAGGACTCGGGAAAACTCATATTCTTCAGGCTATCGGTAATGCGATGAAAGAACGATATAAGGACAAAAAAGTTATCTATACAACAGCAGATAGATTTCTCAGTGATTATATTGAAAGTGTAAAAAAACGAACAGTAGATCGAATGAAAGAAAAATATCAATCCATTGATGTTCTTATTATTGATGATGTACAGTTTCTTGCAGGAAAAGATGCAACTCAGACAGTACTTTACAACATTTTTAATACTCTTTTTGAAAATAATAAGCAGATTATTCTTTCAGGAGATCGTCCACCGAAAGAACTTACTGCACTTGAACCACGTTTACAGAGTCGTTTTGAATGGGGGATTATTGTAGATGTAGGAATTCCGGATTTTGAAACTCGTCTTGCTATTCTTCAGGAAAAGGCTCGTGCACGAGAGTTTATACTTCCACAGGAAGTGGCAGAATTTATCGCCTATAATCTTGGCGCAAATGTTCGAGAGATAGAAGGTGTACTCAATCAGATAATCGCTGAATACGAGCTTCATAATACCCCTCCCACTATTGATAATGTTGCACGTCGTCTCAATAAACTTTCTATTACAGATTCCCTCATTGGAAACTCTACTAAAAAGATGCAAGCTTCCATTAAGACCTATGAAGAACTCCTTGACGCAGTTGCCGGACATTTTGGTATAGAGAAACGTCATATTCTCGGAGATGACCGCAAAAAAGAAAATATGATTCCACGTCAGGTGGCTATGTATCTTCTCAAGAATCGGATGAACTATACTTATGAGCGTATCGGAAATATTTTCTCTGGACGAAATCATTCTGCAGTTCTCTATTCTTGTAAAAAACTTGAGACTATTCTCAAGAAGGATCAGAATCTTTTTTACGAGATTAATATTCTTCGAGATAAACTGGGAATTTAACTTATAGTATAAAGAAACCCCACTATTAGTGGGGTTTCATACTGTATAGCACAGTATAGATAATAAGGTAATACCTTATTTGTATTGAGAGCAATGCTCTATTATTTTTTATCGTCCACCAAACATAGGCATAAAATTAAAAAATATTTGTTTTTGTTTTTGCGGTTTATCCGAAAAACTATATATATAGTAAACTATATTTATAATAAGTCAAATTAAATTATTAATAATTTCCTAATTTTCTTATTGACTCTTTAGCCACTCTCTATACACTGGCACAATTATTACATTATTATAAGAATATATTCATGAATTGAATAACATCACTTTCTCAAAAACCACATCATTTAGATTCTTGATGAATGGATATTTCATGAGTATGAGAGATAGTTGATTTGTTCAAGTCTGTTACAGAAGATGTTTTAAATAAAGAAGGAAAAATAGATTTTAATAATTTAATATCATTTTTTGAAAATGCTTCGGTTTCGGAGATAGATATATTTTTCAAGGAATCAGAACGCATTACTGATATACTTTTCCCTTTTCTTGATTTTTTGAGGCAGGAATTTTTTTCTCAGAAGAAACCTATTCCAGAAAAGGTTATGCGAAGTATACAAAATGATCCAGTTGTTTGCTCTTGAATATCTGATTATATTAAAGAAAGAAATCCTGATATAATATCGATTCAAGATGTGGAACAGTATGATATTATTGCTTTTCATCTTTCTCTTCTCTGAATGAGTGAGGATTTTAATCTTACAAAAGATATACAATTTGATAATCTTCGTGGAATTAAACAATTCCTCGTAGGAGTTCTTATGGATGTATCTGAATTTGCTGCTATTCCTATACGAAATTATGCAGACATAGGAGATAATCTTTCAAATGAATTTATTCGTGTTTTGCGAATTGGTGAAACAATAAATATTTTAGCACTCATTCATTCATGAAATTTTGAAGAACGTCAAATATCTTTGGAGCTTGATCAGATAATCAGGACAAACATAGATGCTCTTTTACAGAAAATGGGTTCTGAATTTACCAAGAAACATATTGTATGAAAGAAGCTGAATAATCTTTGTGGTCAGATGCAGGTAAATTTCTGACATGCTATTTCTATAGATGGAAAGACTGTCTTAGAAATAAAGAGACAAGTAAAGCAAGGATTGGAAAAAATTCAGGAATGATTTGAACGTCAGGTAAAATCTGAGTTTTGATGAAAATTATCAAGAGAGGAAGAATTTACTAAAATTAAAAAAGCTAATGAAGTTCTTTTGAAACTAATAGGTTTTGAAAAAATAAAAGAAATAGAAGGAAAACTTTCAGAAGAAGACAGAATAGAAAAAAAAGAAAGTATCGAAAGATTGATCGATATTTACAGTTTTGCAGTTGAGTGAAAATTCTGAACTATAGATCAGATATTTGAACATGTTTGTATGAAAGGTATAGAAAATGATTTTCAGATAGAAGCATTGTATTATCTGATTCTTCATACAGATATTGAAGAAACAGTTCTTGAGAAACTTCTCATGTTTTTTCTTAGCAACGATAAACAGATTAATAATTATCTCCATACACAATTTGCCATTAAAATTATTGCCCAGATTGTACGGAGGTTCCATGTGACGGATGATTTTTCTCGATTTCTTCCAAGTGTCGAAGGAATACGTGTTTTTCTTGAAAAGAAAGATATATCTCCTCATGTTGTTCTGAGTTACTCAAAAATATATCTCTCACTTGCTCTTTTTTATATAAAAAGTAGTAGTGAAGAGTATTTAGAAAAGGCTCAAACATTTTTTCTTCATTACAGAAATCTTATCATAAATACAAATAAGAATTCTTATACGGAGGATGAAAAATATTTTTATAGAATTTTATGAGAAAAAAAGGAGCTGGAACAATTTGGAGCTAATACCCATTCTCTATGAGCTTTGGAGAAAAGTGGAGAGTTTCTTATGAAACAATTCATGAGAAATCATCAACAAACAGCAATTCTTTCTATAGAATGAGAAATGGGGAAGATTACTGCGTCTATGAATCATGAATCTTTGTGATATTCTCAGGAGCAAGTATATAATCTCCTCGGAAAAGAGATCTCTAAATCCATTTTTTACAATCTTTGTACCATTGTGGTTATAGGGGATTGTCGGCATTGTGCAAGTAGAAATGAATTATGTGATTCTACAGTGTTTGATGGTAATAATGAGTGTTTTTTAGTACCAGAAAAACGAGGATTTCAAAAAAAAGAAATGCTAATTGCTCCAGGTGTCTCTATTATTTTTACATATTCTTCTATTTCTGAGAAGATTTTTGATAAAATTTTTGCAGAATATGAATCTATTATACAGGAGCGTTTCTGAAATCTTCTTGGTATGCATCGGAAAAATACTCTTCTTGAGAAATCCCAAGAAGAAATCGAAAGAATAGCTTTCTATGATGCGCTTACAGGGCTTCCGAATAATAATAAGCTCAAGCAAGATATAGAGGAAATGGAGAGAGATTGAAAGAGTCCAACGGTAATTTTTGTTGAAGTACCAGATTATTCTTTGGTTATTAATACAATAGGATGAGAGGGTATATGGAATGATAGAATGAAACAAGCACTTGATATATTACACAGTAGTGCTTTCAATGGAGAAATATACCGGAAAGACGAATCGATATTTGCAATAGTGTCTTATGAACAAGAAAAAGCTGTTCAGATATTTATTGACAGCCTTCCGAAATGATCGCTTTCATTTTGCATAGGGATGACAAAAGGGGAGTATAAAAATATTCTTTCAAAAGCGGGTATGGCTCTCTCAAAAGCACGAAGAATTCGTATGGAAAAATGAGATCTTTCCATGGGGATTTTCGAAATCCGAGATCAGAATGAGTTGGATGAGGCGAATAAAAATACAGATATCCTCCGACAGGCGCTCGATGAGAATAATGATAAAGTGCGAATAGTACCATATTATCAACCTATATGTGATGTAAATGGGAATGTATATAAGTATGAATCGCTCGCTCGTATAGAATTGGAAGGGGATAATGGAGAAATAACAGTTGTGCAACCAGGAAAGTTTATTCCTATAGCAGAAGCAAACGGATGGTCGCCTGATATTACATGAATTATGCTCATACAAAACAAAAAGGATTTAGAAGATAATCCCGATATTTCTTTGTCGAGCAATGTTAATGCTCAGGATTGGGACAATGATAAAATAGGACGAATATTTAATGATTTTAATAGTCAGTGATTCTCAAAAAGAATAACTCTTGAAATACTTGAAACAGTTCGTATTGATAGTACAGAAGATCTTATAAAGATATCAAATCTGAGAGAATCTGGTTTTTTGCTTGCAATTGATGATTATGGTACTGGGGAAAGTAATAGTGTCCGAGTAGCAAAAGTAAAACCGGAGTTCCTTAAAATCGATAAAGAAATTGTATTGATGCTGACAAATAAAAAAACTCGAGAAGATGGTATAAAACTGATAGAAGAGGCGGTAAGTATTGCACAAAAATTTGATTCTAACACAGTGGCAGAGTTTGTTATGAATGAAGAAACATTTGAGATATTAAAACAATGTGGAGTTAATTATTTTCAATGAGAATACTTTGGTATGGCCGAACCATTAAAGAGAAATTAAATATAATCCCCTTTAACTCGAAGGGGATTATATTTATGTAGTTTTTTCTGATTCTATAGCTACCTGAAGACTCTTGATATCAAGAACTCCATTTCGGATAATATTTTTTGAAAATAGAACTGATTCAATTGATGTATGAGTGAAGAATGATTTAAATTTTTCTTTACCATCTTGAGGATTCGCTATATTATTAGCATCTTTGATGCTGAGAACTTTTCCAAAAGAAGAAAGGATTCTTCTTTTTTCATTATCTCCGAATTTTTCACTTTGTATATTTACATGAGTAGTATTGTTCGAGGTAGTATTGAGGAGTGTAGAGAGATTATTTTGAGAAAGGTGGCATATAAAGTACCCAAGACCACTTTGTTCAAGAAATCGAAGATTTCTTATATATGCATTTGTTTTTGCTACCGTTGGTAGTTTAGTAATATTTTCTGGATCTGTTCCGATTTGAACAATATAGTGTCCATCTTCTTTTTTTACTGTTGCGATATTTGCATGAGGAGATTTCTTATCAAGAGGATAGGGTTGAGATTCTCCTTCTTTGATTTTTGAAAGTGGTACATATTTATATCCTGATGTTTCTTTCAAAAAAGTTTTCTTTTCTTCTTTTTGATGTTGTTTTTGTTCGGATTTTTCCTTCTTTTTTACAAGCTCTTCTTGATTTTGTTTTATTCTCTTTGCTACGACATTATGAAATTCTTTTTGAGTTATTTTTCCTGATAAGTAATCGAGCATACTAGAACGAACCTCTGGATTCTCGAGAGCAATATTCTCTTGCTCAATTACTTCTATGCTTTTCTGTCTATCTGTAAGTTCTATCCCCTTGTTAACCATATCCCATGGTTTTCATCATCTATTCAGTTTATCTTCTATTTCAATCTTTCTTTTTTCTTCAAGAATATCTTTTTTATGTGCTTTAAGGAGAGTTTCGATATCTTCAATTTTTTTGATATTAAATTGTTTGAGATACTTGGCAAGTTCTTGTATATTTATGACATATTTTCCTGTCTTCTCATCAAACTCTTTTTCATTGAAAGTATCTGGAAATTTCGTTTTGAGAATTGTTTTAATATGTTCATTTTTTGGTCCATTGAGATAGTCTTGAAGCTCTTTGGAAAGAAGAGCTCGCATTTTTTCGAGAACTATAGGATTATCATCTTCGAGTTTTTTCTGCACATTTGTATCTATTGTTCATTTATCTGAATCAAGTCCCCAAAGTATTGCGAGATTCTGAAGTTTCTTTTTCCCTACAGGATAGCCACCAAGAATTGCGCCAAGTTTTGCTGAAGTGAGACTATTTTTTTCTTGAAGATATATGAGATAATGAGCAAAACCGACGGAGTTGATATCAGTTATATTTTTTGTACTCAGCTCTTTTTCAAAGTCTTTAACTAAAATAGATTCATTCCCACTTTGTTTGCTAAATTTTTGAATTTTATCATTGGTAGAAGTGGGAATATCTACGGTTGATATAATATCGGTTGTTATATTTATTGTTTTTGATTCAATATAATCAACAAAACCCATTTCTCATTTCAATTCTTTTAATACTTCTTCGCACTCTTTTTGGATAATTTTTTCATCATGTTGTTTTTCTTTCAATATTTGAGTAATAGCATTTGTGAGTTTATCGAGTCTGTCACGTGGCATTCCGTCTTTTTCCTGCGATTGAATAAAAGCAATAGCAATTTTTTCCGCACTGTCTTGTGTTGAGTTTTTATCAGAATCTAAGATTTTTTGCTGCCATTCGAGATTATTCATATATAGAATAGTAAATTGTAATTAGTTTTTATACTACCATACTTGTGGTTATTGTGCAAAAAATCGAATCGTGTTGCATTTCCTCTGAAAACCTTATACTTACAGTAGTATTCTTCATTCATAACTTATGTCACAAAATTACGCATTTATCGATGCTCAGAACCTCAATTCTTGACTCTCAAAACTCGGTTGGAAGATAGATTGGAAGCGTTTTCGAGAGTATCTGAGAGAAGAGGCAGATATAGAAGTTGCCTATGTCTTCCTCGGATTTATGCTCGGAAATCAGGATCTGTACCTCATGCTCCAGAAGTCGGGATTTGTGGTGGTTTTTAAAGAAATTCTCACAATGGAATCATGAGAAGTGAAAGGGAATATTGATGCAGAACTGATTCTTCAGGCGATGATTGATTATGATCGATATGATCAAGCACTTATTGTTTCATGAGATGGGGATTTTACCTGTCTTCTTCGATATCTGAAACAAAATGACAAACTTCTTGGGGTTCTTGCTCCATATGAGAAATGACTATCATCACTTATTCAAAAAGTTGCAGAATGAAAGATTGAATATCTTCGAATTCTCCGAAAAAAAGTAGAATATCGTCCTCTTTGAGGAAAGAAAAAATCTCACCACCCTCTCCCTCCCATGAGGTCCGATATAGAAGTGTCGGAAGCGAAAAATAATGGGTCACAGAAACCAAAAAACATACCCTCCTCAAAGCCCGGAAGGTCTCCAAGAAAGCCAGAAAAATCCACTCTACATACGGAAAGAAGAACGAAACAGGTAGTGTCCCAAAAAACAGAACAGAGCTCACCAAAAAAAGGTGCCCCAAGAAAGGGGACACTCTATACAGGGGGTATTCAGTAGGCTTTCTTACTTTCTCTCCAGGCTCACTCCACGATTTCGGAATATTTCTTTCTCAATCTCCACGAGAAGAGGAGAGAGATTATCTCCTTTGAGAACTATTTTTTGTCCGTATTCATTGTTGCGTTTCGTGAAGAGTTCTTTATCAAAGTACAATTCTACTTCGGGGGTTTTTAGTATCTCGAGTTTATTTCTGAGCTTATAGATAATGTCTTTGATCCGCTCCTTGCTTGGGTCACGCACCCAGATATGGACGAGTTCCTTATAAGGCGGATAGGAAAAGGTCTTTCGCTCGGCGAGAGTATGGATGAGAAAGTCCCGGTAATTCCCTTCGGTGATATTCTTCACGAGATCCGATTTTGGAGCGAAGGTTTGGATATAAATATCTGACCCTTTTCGAGCGTTGTAAGCGATGTTGGTATAGATTTTTTCTTCTATATCGTACTCGGGAACGGCTATTTCGGATTCGAGAAGGAGAAAGGCGACAAGTTCTATTCATTCAATAGACAATGTATTTCCCATTTCTGTCGAGAGAAGAATTTCTGCTTCGGAAATTTCCTGGAATTGTATTCCATCGGATCGCTTCTTGTCCGAATCTATACGGGCAATACGTGCCTCTGGAAATAGCTTTTTAAGATTTTCTTCTATCTTCTGAATTCCAAATCCTATACTGTTAAGGTTGGTTCCATGACACTTCGGACAACTATGTGGAATTTCAGACTCTGCACTACAATGATGACAGAGGAGGCGACGAGTCGGGGACGTATGGACAATCATTGCTAGATCACAACGCTCACAGAGAAATTGATATCCGCAATCTTTACAAATAAGTGTTCGTGCTGATCATCGTCGGTTAAAAAAGAGGAGGCATTTCTTTCCGTCCGCTCTGACTTCGGTAATTTTTTGTATGAGCTCGTCGGAGAGAAAGGGGAGGGGGCAACGGGCGTAGGTGAGATCTATAATGGTAAACATTTTTATTCCAGCTCGCTTTTAATAAAATTCACAAAATCTTGGGCTGTGTCGAAGTTATGGTAAACAGAAGCAAATCGGATGTAAGCAACATCATCGATATCTTTGAGACGATGAAGTATATCCTTTCCGATACGTTTGGAAGAAATACCCTTTTTATTAGATGCCCATTCGTTTTCGAGCTCATTGATCATTTGTTCGATCTGATTATGATCCATACTTCGTCTACTAAATGCCATAAGAATACTTCGTTGCACTTTAGTACGGTCATAGAGCTCTTTTTCTCCTGTAGATTTTGTGACAAGGAAATTGATGAATTCAAGTCGTTCAAAAGTAGTGAATCGTGCTTCACATTTTTCACATTCACGCCTTCGTCGGATAGATTGACCATCCTCGGTCATACGAGAGTCTATTACCTTGGTATCGAGATTCTTACATTTGGGACAGCGCATAAAAGTAAGGGTTAGAGAACAGGAATAAATAGATAAAAAGAGTGTATGTCTTTTTTGTTTTTTGTAAAGTTTTGAAATTAGTACTTTTTCTCTATTTTCACCCCATCAAGATAGTAGGCAATAATCTGCTGGTAGGTAAATCACATATCTTCTGCGAGGTAGGTGGCACCGATTCCGCTGATTCCGACCCCATGTCATTTTTGAGTATGTCCGACCCCTCCTGGATCTGTAACGCTCTGAAGATATGGAATATCCTGACAGAGATTTTTATTCTTTGCACGAGCTTCACAATACTGTTTTGCAGAAAGTGTTTGTCCATTGGATTCACTAAAATACCATGGTTTTATAGGTACACCATTATAGGTGATAATCTGTCCATTGGTAGCATCTACGAGACGAGAAGTAAGCGGGCTTCGTTTCTCATATCCATACCCGAGGTATTTCTGAAATTCATCAGGATTATCGGATCCATCATAATCTTTCCCAGGGAATTTTCGATTCTCTGGCTTGCTGTAAAAGTACGCATATGAACGGGCAGCAGTAAGTATGGTTTTTACCTTTTCTTCATTATCACCATTGGAAACTTCCGCTATTCCTCGTAGATAATCCTCGAGTGGAAGCTCATTGACGACGACGAGTTTGCCTCATTCATTGAGAAGGGAGATTTTTCCACGAAATACATTATCATTCATTGTACCAGTTGTATCCCATGTCGGTTTACGATTCCAACTTGGGATCTCGATGAATTTTGCTGAGAGTTCTACTTTGGGGAAAGGATATCTTTTTCCTCCGAGTACGAGAGCGATTTTATCAGTTCCAAATGCTTCAAAAGGAAGTTCTAGATTTTTTTTGAGAATTCATGAATTCTCTCCGATAACGAGTCGAGGAAGTGTACTATCTCCAGATTTGAGACGGATAGTGGTATGAGGATAAGAGAGTCGAATTCGGATGGTTGGTCATTTTCCGAGTCCGAGAAAAGGAACGAGAGAAGTAAGTTTAATAGAATTATATTTTGGATTAATAACAGGATTTCGTCCAATAGAAGTAGCCTCCGTTTTTCGAATATTTTCCACAAAACGAAAGAGATTATTTCCGGGACAATTTGTAAATCCCACTTCTCGATGTCCTTCGAGATTTGGAGTCGAGAAATCATCAATAAGACAACTGTTTTTTAGACATTCCTTATGTCCTGTGGAGCTTCCATGAATATCAATTCCATATTTTTTTGAAAGATACTCAATAATATCTTTTATTGCTTCCTCTTGCTCTGTTACGATAGAATCTGTCATAAAATTCCCCATAACACTTACACCAACAGTACTTTTGTTATTCCAAAGTGCATGAGCTGCAACATTATAATCACCACCAGCTCGCCCTTCATAGATTTCTCCGCGTTGTCCGACCAAATAATTATATCCGATATCGCCCCATCCGCGGACGATAGTGTGATAGTAATAGATTCCGCGAATAAGAGCAAGATCATCCCTATTCTTCTGATTATCCTCCGCGGTATGATGAATAATAATTCGTTCTACTTGTTTTGTTTTTTCTATCGGCCAAACAAGTTCATGTCCATTCTCTTCTTTTATTCTCTCTATTGCTTGATCCTGTTCTGGAAAATCAGTTGCAAGATGTGTGGCTATTGCGAGGTTTTTTGCTTCGTATGCAAGAGTGGCTTCAGATTTTGGTTTATCTTTCTCAGCTTCAAGTTTTGTAAATATTGTCTGCCATCGAGAATGATCTCTATAGCGGAGGGTTTCATCTGCTCCCCAGTCCGCTCGTTTTATGATATTTATATTTGAATTTTCTCCTGATGCCTGAGCTTTTGTTGCTCCAAAAGCCATATGGAGATTACTAGAATTAGTATCGAGTCCTATGATGGAAAGAGATGGAATCTGGATTCATGATTTTGTCTCGATAGTATAGGTAATATGATTCGTTTTATCAAAGAAAATAGGTTCGGTATAATAGAATGCTTCATTTCGACCATCACCGTCCATATCTATAGAAAGGGGAAAATTCTTTCCATCTACTTGAATATTTATCCGAAGATTATTTTCAGTATCCAGAGTGAAAGTTCTTGGGATACGAAGAGTAAACATATTTTGTTTTTGAGAGAAAGTAACCTTTCCGCTCGCTTGTTTCCAGAAAACAGTGGATTTATTGTGTTTAATACTGGCAGTGGGTTCTATAATATCTATAAAATGGAGATTTTGAACCTGTTCTTCGGAAACATAGGTGTACTTTTTCTCCAGATGAAAACTCTCACCAATAGGGGAGAGTAGAGGGAAGAGGAGAGTTATGAGTGTGAGAAATGCAAGTTTTTTCATGCCAATGAGTATATGGAAAAATGATTTTTTTCAAATTTACTCTTCCATTTTCTTTCTCTCACAGCGTACTCTCCACCAATTCGATACAGGTATCTCTATATATGTATAACTGAGCCAAGAGAGTGAAAATCCGCCAATAAATGTTCCGATGGCAAGTAAAATCCAGTCGGGCATAAGAAGGTCGTGTTGTCCATTGAAAATGAAACGAGTCATAAGAACCATGACGACCGCATGCCAGAGATAAACAGAATAAGAAAGTCGAGCGATAGTATGAAAAACATGATTATCGAGCCACTTATGAATGTATTTTGTACCAGGTGAGAGAAATACAAGAAGAACGATGAGAGTGGTTGCAAAAGGAAACCGGTGTGCTCCATGAAGCCAGGTGTATTCAAAATCTCCGGCTTCTCGAATACACCAAAGAAATAATACTAGCCCAATAGCTGTAAAAATAAAAAATATATCTTGCCAAAGAGATTCTGAGTGAGCTTTTTTTTCTCTCCATACGAGAATTCCCGCGATAATTGCCCCCATGAGAAAATGAAGTCCAAATATAAAGGGGTTGAAATACGGGAACCATTCACTCATAATTCCTTCTATTTTTGGAAATGGAAGAGTTATAAACCAGAGATGGAGTCCTGCAAGGATTCAGGCAGTTGCAAGAATAACCCCCGGGATAAAGATTTTTCGCACGCGAATAATTATGCTCATCATTCCCATAATGAGAATCGCTCCCATCATATCGAAGGATATATACCAAAGAGGTCCGTTTATATCCACGGGAAAGAAGGTGAATGGATGAATCCAGGCAAGAAAACTCGCACCGGACAAGAGTCGTATAAATGCCCCATCCTGGTACCCGTTTAGAAATATCGCGAGGAAAAATGTAAAAACGAGAGCAAAATAATAGGCAGGAGCGATTCGAAAAAATCGACTTACAAAGAGTGCTCGGGCTTTTGGTATAGCCATATCTCGGATAATAGCTCGCCAAAAAGGAAGAGAATTAGTGATGGCGGAAAGGATAAAAAAGAGACTCACATTTACTGGCCAAGTTTCGACGAATTGGTACAAATCCCAGTTCCAGAGTGCGAGATCCGTAACAGAACGATGTTGATTTAGATGATATATAATAACACTCAAACAAGCGAGTGCTCGGAGTCCATTAAAACCCGGAAGTGGGCGAGCTTGGGACATAAATTTTGATGAGTTTTTAAGATAAATAAAAGGAATACTATACTTGTTGTGAATATATGGAAATAAAAAACAAATACAAGGGGATTTTTAAAGATTTAATCAACGTCCCTAAAAAGTTTTGACAAAGGCTAGGAAAATAATATAAATACCTTGTTAGTCTAATAAAAATTCTTATGAATCTTCATTGCCAAAATTTCTTCTTTTTCTTCTTTCGAAATGAATCGAAGGGTTTATTTTTGGCGTGAAACTAATTTCAAATCAAAAACAAGTCCTTCGGTCAATCGAAGGATTTTTATTTTTCTATCTTTTCTACTATGTGAGCAACAATCAAAGGAAAACTTATCGAAAGTGATAATCTCAAGAATATCTATCCACTTACTTCGACTATGAAACATGATATAATGCTCGCTCGAAAAAATATCGAGGATATTCTCAGGGGTCAAAGTAATCGAAAGATTCTTATAATCGGACCATGTTCTGCTGATTTTGAATCATCTCTCATGGAATATGCAGAGTTTCTAAGTGAGATACGCAATCGTGTCCGAGATAAAATAGAGATAGTTATGCGATTTTATACCGGAAAACCTCGAACTATCGGTGGATGGAAGGGATTACAGAATGCGCAACCATGACAGGATGCAGATATAAATGAAGGACTCAAGGAGAGTCGTCGCCTCGCTCTTCGGCTTCTCGAACTCGGTATTCCACTTGCTGATGAGATGCTTCATCCACAACTCTCTCAACACTTCGATGATATATTTTCCTATCTTGCGGTCGGAGCTCGAAGTACCGAAAATCAGTATCATAGGGAAGTTGCTTCTGGACTCGATATCCCTGTGGGAATGAAGAATCCAAGTTCCGGAAGTGTATCTATTATGACAGATTCTATCAAGGCAGCGCAAACGTCGAGTCACTATTCTATCGGAGATATGCTTTTTGACAGTATTGGAAATGCTTATGCTCACGGAATACTTCGCGGAGGGTCAGATGGCCCAAATTATCATGCAAAAAATATTCGAGAATATATAGGAAAGATGAATGGTATAGAAAATCCTGCACTGATCGTAGATTGTAATCATGCAAATTCTGGAAAGGATCCATTGAAACAAATCGATGTTATTTGAAAGCTTTACAGAGATATTCTCCCTTCGCTTGATAGACAGTGAATTGATGCTCGAAATCTTATAAAAGGATTTATGGTGGAGAGTTATCTCTATGATGGACGTCAGGATTGGTCGGAGACTATTCAGAAAGGAAAATCTCTTACTGATGCATGTATAGGAAAAAAATGAACAGAAGAACTTATTATGAAATTATATGAGAGTATAAAATAATATAAAAACCAGCTTTGTGAGAGCTGATTTTTATATTGATTTTTTTAAAATTTTGGAATCTCATATCTCCATCCTTCTTCTCGCAAGTGTGTACGGTGTGCTTTCCAGTCTGGAACAATTGATTCTACAAGTCACCAGAAATGGGATGAGTGATTTTTATGGATAGTATGAGCAAGTTCGTGCACGACGACGTAGTCGATGACCTCTCTCGGTGCCATAAGGAGTCTCCAGGGGAAGTTGAGATTATTCCGACCACTGCACGATCCCCATCGAGTCGTGGCACTGGTGATGCGAATTTGTTTAAATGAAAATCCGTGTTTCTCTGAAAAATAAGTAACTCGCTCATTCATATGCTTCTGTGCTTGCTTCCGGTACCACCCAGTGAGTATTTTTTGTTCCGCGGAAACCTCCTGTACTTTTCCCGAGAAAATGAAGATTCATTCGGATTGCAGAACGGTTTCCTTTTGGAGGAGATTATATTCGAATGAATATACTTGTCCGAGATAATAGAGAGTAGTACCCTTCTGTTCTTTCCGCTCCGTATGTCGAGCAAGATACTTCTCTATCCAGTCAGTTTTTCGCTCGACAAAGGCATGGATGATATCGAGAGGAACCGAAAAAGGAGCTCGAACAACGAGTCCTTTTTTTTGTGAAATTTGAAGCGAGAGAGATCGACGTGATGCTCGTATGATCTCGAAAGGAGGAATTTTGGACATGGTGGTATCGTATGGTTTTTGGACAAGAAATCAAGAAAATATAGGGTATTTTTGCTCTTTTATCACCTTTATGATATTGTTTAAATAAGTAATATTTTTTTAAAAGGTTTTATGCAGTGATTGCCAAATAAACGAGAAGCTCAATTACTTCTTTCTGATGAAATAAAAAATGCTCAAAGAGCAGACAAACAGCGTGGTACGAACTGTGAAGGATTTCATCTCTTTTTTCGTCGAGGAGAAAGGGAAGTAAAATTCTTTGCCAAGAGAGGATTTATTCGAGGAGTTCCTATCGCAGAACTTCAAGAAGAATATGCTTTTTTAAAAAAACATTTTGGAACTATTGTTCCAAATCAAGCATTTTTTAATGATCCAGAAGGGAATGTTGTAGCTATTTGTTCTCCTGTTATGATTAAGTCAGATATATTCAATGAACACAATAGAGAATATATTTTGGAAACTATACGTAAAAACAAGTCATTAAGGGATCAGATACGATTTTTTATACAAAAATATAAACGAATTGCTGATGAGGGAAAGATTCTCGATCTTTTCGGAGAAGAAAATCTCGTGATTTCCGAAGATAATAAACTTCATTACATTGATAGTTTTATTATCTTTGCAAGACATCCAAT
>JAQTWX010000023.1 GCA_028689065.1 Candidatus Altimarinota bacterium
ATGTATCAGCAGCCCTTGCATTTGGTCTCATGTTTCTCGGTCTCGTTATGGGGGCAACGAGCCAATGAACTACTTGAGATAATGGAAAACTCAAATCAGATGTAGTGAATATCGAAACAAAAGACACCACTACGACATTTACCTTCTGAACGGGAGATAAAGGGATTACATTTACATCCATAGGACTTCTTGATTCTGAAAGTAAGGCAGGAATTTCCACTGCTCTTGATATAGGAAAGGGAGTTATCGGAACTATTATTATGAATATACTTGCTCTCGGTATCCTCTGGATGGCAGTTATGGCGGCCCTTGGATCAAGTAAGATTACCGAAGCGGCCGTTGCACCGATTAAATGATTCGGGGATGAAATCGGAAAACTTGCTATGAAAGCTCCGCAGTATGTACCTATACCGTTGCCAGGTGGAAAAGACAAGAGTATTACTATGGCGGGAGTTGGTTCTATGGGAAGTAGTATATCAAGTGCTATAAGTTCTGCTGCATCAAAATGAGGAATGGAATTTGGACAATCTTTTGGAAATTCCATGGCTTCAGCTTTGTGATTGGAAGTAAACAAGACAGCTTCTATATTAAAAGCTCTTGAAAATGATGCTACTAATTATAAACAAACTCATGATACCAAGGCACAATATATAACTCGGAACTTTGAAACAGGAAAATTAGATGCGGATGGTTATGCAAAAGATACGATCAGTCGTCATCAGCTCGCCACAAATTTTGAAAAAGTGGGAATTGATGCAAAATTGGTTGAAGAACTCAAAAAAGCCGATACTGTGTCTAAGATAGGCGATGTGCTACATAAAATTGACGATAAAGAACTAAAAGGACGGTTATTTAAGGATAAAAATGGAGCGGATAGTTCCGCTGAAATTATCGAACAACTAAGGATATATACATGACATGCATCAGAATCGACACCAACAGTAGTATCTACTTTCACTGCAAAAAACGCAAATGAACAAAATACTGGAACAATTTCTGTTCATATAGAAAATAAACCAGATATTTCTATAGCAGTGGAAAAAGGAAAGATAAATCACGATATTGTCATCACACAATTGAAAACACAAGGAATAACTGAAAAACCAGAGATTGATAGGATAATCAAAGAAATAGAATCAGAACTTCCTGAACCACCAAAAAAACAATAATCCCCTATTCACCAAAACAAAAATACATCTATGAAAGAGCTCCATAACCTCATAACCAATACCACAAGTCTCGTCGGCTATATAGCCGTTCTCATGTTCGTCGGAGCTTATCTCGGTGGAGATAAAAACTCCGCGCTCGATCCAGTACTCCTCAAAGGGAGTATCGGAGAGCACCGAGGATTTCAGGTACCAGAGAGTCATCGTCCTATTATTATCACCATCGATGGTCGACAGTATGAAGCGATGGTTGGAGAGGAAGTGAATCAGAAACCAGTATTTACCTATTAGAAAAATCTGAAAACCCTGCCAATATGGCAGGGTTTTTTTAAAACCCCTCTTTTAAAAAATAAAATTTCCATATACTCAAAATATATATCCTCATTTCTTGTCTCTTATAAGTTATGCAACGATTCTTTTTCTCTCACCTTCCTCTCGGAAAAGATATAACTATTTCCGAGGATTCTTTTGTCCATCAGGTCTCACGAGTTCTCCGTGCAACTATCGGAGAAAATATAACTCTCTTCAATGGCGATGGTCAGGAATATATCTATACTATCCGCACCATTACCAAGAAGGAAATAGGGCTTTCTTTTCAAGAAAGTCATCAAGGCATACAAGATTCGACGAAAATTATCCGACTCTATCAAGCACTACCAAATAAGTATGAGAAGATTGAATATATACTCCAAAAAGGAATAGAAGTATGAGTACAAGAATTTGTATTTTTTCGATCGGAGAGAAGCCAACGTCTCGCGATACACTCTCATAAAATAGAACGATTCAATGAGATAGCACGAGAAGCGACCGAACAATGTTTCGGAAATATAGTGCCAGCTATTCTGTTTTCAGAAGAAAAAATGCCTACTCCGAAAGATGGATACTCTTATGTATTTCATACAAAATGAGAAGGAAGCAAACATCTCCGTGATATAAATACAGAAAAAAATCCTCTCAATATATTTGTCGGACCAGAAGGAGGATGGTCTCCTTGAGAGATTACTGCTTTCAAAGAACGAAATATACAACTTATTCACCTCTGAGAACGTATCTTGCGTACTGAAACAACCTGATTAGTTACAGCTTTCTTTATAATTCAAAGATAACACATTCCATTATTTGACACTATTGATACTATATAGTATAATAAACATGTATTATCAATAATTCAATGTAACTATGGGACTCAATCTCAATTCTCTCAAAAACATCTCTCTCGAACCGACAAATACTTCAAGTACTGAGAATGTTATCGTATCACCAGTAACTCTCTCACAAAAAACTACTCCAAATATTTCTCAAAGTACTGTTTCTGTATCTCCATCACCAGAAATAAAAACTCCGAGCGTTGCTCCAAAAATTTCACTAATGCAATTAAAAAAAGCTTCTGGAATAAATAATTCTCCTGTTATATCAGAAGTACCACAAGAACAACCTGTGCAAGCTTCTCCAATGGAAATAACAGAAAAGATAAATGAAACACCTGTTTCTAATAATGCAAATAGTGAAGTAATTACTATTCAACAAGAAACAATTATCAATACAACTCCAGAGCAAGAAATAATAACTCCTGCCCCAGTGGAAAGCATAGTAATTGAAGAGGAAGGAGTAATAGAAGATTCTAACGAAGGGCAGTCTATAATTATTGATGAACAAACACCTGTTATTACAAAAGAGATTCCACAAGCTACAGAAACAAAGGAATTTTTTCCAAATTTTCAGATATCAAGCCAGTTAGATCTCGACGATGATTTACTTGGGCTTGATGATATTATCACAGAACAGGGACAATCAATAATCCCACAAGAAAAATCTACACTCACAACAAACAATACATCAGAAGTAATTTCAGATATGGAACCACTTACTGATACAAATAAAGAAAGTATTATATCTTCAAACGCAGAAGAAGAAACAATAAGTGAAGTTACAACACCATCCACTGATACACTTACTGAAGTACCTTCAAGTGAAGCAATAGTTATCACTCCAGAGTATGTAGCAGAAGTAAAAACAGAACTCAGTGAAGGTCGTCGTGCAGGATTTCGATTCTTTGTAAAAAACAATAAAAAAATTAT
>JAQTWX010000005.1 GCA_028689065.1 Candidatus Altimarinota bacterium
TTACTGAAGTACCTTCAAGTGAAGCAATAGTTATCACTCCAGAGTATGTAGCAGAAGTAAAAACAGAACTCAGTGAAGGTCGTCGTGCAGGATTTCGATTCTTTGTAAAAAACAATAAAAAAATTATCGCAGGTGTTGGAGTACTTTTTTCCATTTCTGCTATAGCACTTTTCTCTAGTTCATTCTTCGGAGCCGATATACAAAAGTCAGGAAAAAGCAATATCCAAGAAGTATCCAATATACAGCCTGACGTAACAGGTGATGAGCTTCTATCCGATACATCTGAAACAGGAACTATTTCCCAGCCAGAGACTGCTACTATCCCTGTAGAGACACCGAATTATGAACTTGGTCGTGATTACAATATCGTAAAGAATACCAAGAAAAATATTCAAACGAAAAAATCTATTCCTACTACTTCTGAGGAGGAAACACTAACTCCATAAAAAGATTTGATAAAATAAAAGATTTACATATACTCTCTCTTGTATTTGGGAGTTCGCGAAAAAGAATTTGGGCTTTCCTCCAAATTCTTTTTTTTATACCAAACTATTATATCCTAATTTATTTTTACTATGATAGACATAAAAAAGATAGAACTTGCTATCAATCAGATTTCTGCAGAGAAAAAAATACCACGTGAACGTCTTGTGGAGATTATTGAATCCGCTATCCGAACTGCTTATCAGAAAGATTTTGGAAATAAAGAAAGTAAAGTAATGGTTCATCTTAATTTCGAGGATGAAACTATCGAAATCAGCGTAGAAAAAACCATTGTAGAAAAAGTTGAAAACCCAGATACTGAGATGACTCTCGAGGATCTTGGAGATGATGCAGATGGATTCTCTATCGGAGATACTATTGAGATTGATGTGAGTGATGAAATTCTCGAAGATGAGGAAGGTTTCGGACGTATCGCATCACAAGCTGCTCGTCAGGTTATTATCCAAAAAATTCAAGAAACAGAAAAGGAAAAAATCTTCAATCTTTTCAAATGAAAAGAAGGAGAAATTATCAGTCTCAAAGTAGAAATGGTCGAAAAAAATCGAGTACTTCTCGATTATAATGGAAACCAAGTTGTTCTCCCAAAATCCGAACAAGTTTCCAAAGACAAATATACTCCAGGACAACGAATCTATCTCTCTGTTGCAAAACTTGAAGAAGATACTCTTTCTGGACCTCGTGTAACACTTACTCGAAAAGATACAAATCTCGTTGTAAAACTCTTTGAGATGAATGCTCCAGAACTCGAAGATGGGACTATCGAAATCGTGAGTATCGCTCGTACTCCAGGATTCAAAACTAAAATCATCGTTGCTTCTGAATATGAAGAAGTAGATCCAGCAGGATGTCTCATTGGACCAAAGGGTTCTCGTGTTCGTGCAGTTGTTGATGAAATCGCAGGAGAAAAGGTGGATATCATTAATTATACTCAAAATCGTGAAGAACTTGTACGAAAATGTCTCGTACCAGGAATAGTCGAAAAAGTCACGATTGATGAGGAAAACAAGATTATACGATGTACTGTAAGTGAAGAAGAGAAAGCGAAAGTTCTCGGGAAATGAGGAGCAAATATCAATCTCACATCTGAACTTCTTGGATACAAGATTATATTGGATGCAAAAGAAGAGAAATAAAAAAGATGTCATCCTGAATGATAGTGAAGAATCTTCCATTGTAAATCTTATTAAATAAGATGTAATAGCGGCAGATTCTTCGTTTCACTCAGAATGACAAATATTTTTAATACTAATTCTCTCAAATTATGGCAAACAATACCGTATCAGTACAACTTCTTGAACGAATAGCCAATGTCGGAAAGGAGGGCGAAATTATCGAGGTGAGTCATGCGTATGCAAGAAACTTTCTCATCGCAAAAAAGCTCGCTCGACTCGCAACTCCCGAACTCATTAAACGAGAAGCAGAGAAAAAGAAAAAAGCTCAAGATAATAAAAGTCACCTCATCGAAGCCCGTCATGAAATTGCTAAAAAACTTCATGGAATGATTCTTACCTTTGAACTTGCTGGAAGTAAAGATAAAATCTTCGGTGGAATTGGGGAACACGAGATTATCGTAGAAATCAAGAAACACTACGGTGTAGAACTCGAGAAAAAACATATTCTCCTTCCAGAAGGACACCATCTCAAAAAGGTAGGAGTCACCGATATTAAAATCAATCTCGGAAGTGATGTAAATATCAAGATGCATATAGAGATTAAGAGCAAATAATTTTACCAGTGCCTATGTCCACCCTTGCCATCGACTACGGAACCAAAAAAATCGGACTTGCGATAGCAGTGGAAGAGATTGCTTTTCCCATCGCAATTATCGCAACAAAAGAAGCCTTCTCTCGACTTCCAAAGATAGTAAAAGAGCGTGGAATAAATACGATTGTTATAGGGATTGCCAACCATATGGATGGAACCACTTCGGAACAAGCAATCCGAACTCGAGAGTTTCAAAAAAAGCTCCAAAACATCCTCCCAAAGGATATTCAATATATCGAATGGGATGAACGACTCACAACTTTTGAAGCCAAAAATTCCATGGATCCATTCGGGAAAGATCCACGCAAAGCCATTGATGATGTTGCTGCGAGTATTTTTCTTCAAAGTTACCTCGATTCGACCCAGAAATCAAAAAATACTTTTTAATTTTTCTCTATGCATATTTGATTTATCATGGATGGAAATCGTCGATGGGCGAAACAACATATGCTCCAGACTTTTCTCGGTCATCAAGAAGGGAGTAAGCGTGTCGAAGAAATAATCGAAATCTGTTACAACGAGGGGGTTGAATACTGTAGCTTCTGGGCACTTGCCAAGAAAAACATAGAAAATAGGAGCGAAGAGGAATTAAAATATCTCTATAAACTCTTTGAGGAAATAGTTGAAAAACTTCTTCCAAAACTTCTCGAAAAAAACATTAAATTTGAGTGGGTAGGAAATCCTGAAATACTCCCCTCTCATATTGTAGAACTTCTCGATACTACAAAAGAAAAAGCAAAAGATGGAACCAAGATGACCTTCATTCTCACTATCGGATATGGTGGTCAGGACGAGATTATCCGAGGTATCAAAAATTTTGTAAAACAAGGAGGTGATATAGATTCTCTTGATGAAAATACTTTTCTCCCCTTTCTCGATACCGGTCGATTTCCTGCACCAGACCTTATAATCCGAACTGGTGGCGATACGCGACTCTCTGGATATTTCCTCTATCAGAGCGAATATAGCGAGTATTATTTCACGCCTACACTCTGGCCGGATTTCAAGGAGGAAGAGTTCCATAAGGCATTTGAGACTATCAAAGGAGCACGACGTATGTTCGGGAAATAGAGAATTTCTCAAAATTGTTTTCACTAAACTTTTAAAAATGAAATCCCCAACCGTTTCACTTCACGTCAATAAAAAAGCCCTGTTCGATTATGAAATCGTACAGGGATATGAAGCGTGAATCAAACTCACAGGACCGGAAGTAAAGAGTATACGAGCAAAGCAGTGCAATCTCAAAGGAGCCTATGTGAGTCTCGCCTCCGGACGACCGATTCTGAAAGGATTCCATATCTCTCCGTACGAACACCTCCCCCACAAACTCGGAATCAATCCGACTGCCGACCGAGAAATACTTCTCAAGGGAAAAGATATCGACTATCTCACCGGGAAGATGAAAGAAAAAGGATTCTCCCTTATCCCGACCGAAGTCTACTTGAAAGGAAATCTTATCAAAATATTGATAGCCCTTGCACGGGGACGAAAGGTATTTGAGAAGAAACAAGTACTCAAAGAACGGGATGTCAGCCGAGATATGGACCGGGAAATAGGAAGATATTAAAAAAAAATCCTAAAGCAATGCTTTAGGATTTTTTTAAGAGATCTTCATGTATTGAATGAGCTGCCAAGCACCCCTCCGCGGCACTCATAATGGTCTGTTGGAATTTATTGGAGTTAGTCGTGATATCTCCAGCAGCATAAAGTCCTGGAACACTCGTCTCTTGACGCTTGTCCACCACGATGTATCCGGCAGAATCTTTTTCTGGATTAAAATCATCTATAATTGCTGTATTTGGTTCATTTCCGATAGCGACAAATACTCCGTCAACTGCGAGTTCCGCCCCATCGGTCATAATACATTTTTCCACACCAAATCCCCCTTCTATGGAAGCAATACTTGTCTCAAAATGCACGTGAATATTTGTATGTTTCCCAATCTGATCAACCCAAACCGTCTCTGCTCGAAACTGTTTTCCTCGTACAAGAATATGAACTTCTTTACATATTTCCGCAAGATAGAGAGCTTCGGTAATAGCAGTATTCCCTCCACCAACAAGCGCAACCGTACGATTTCGAAAGAAATTTCCATCACAGGTAGCACAGTAGGATACCCCAGCTCCGAGAAATTTCTCTTCGCCTGGAACTCCGAGATGTCGGTACCTATTCCCAATTGCAAGAAGTACATACCGAGACTCGAGTGTTTTCCCGCTTGCTGTCTTCACAATAAAAGTAGATTTATCTTTCGTAACACTCATTACTTCATCTTGAATAAGTTCTGTTCCAGCAGAAACCGCATGCTCTGTGAATCGATCCATAATCTCTCGTCCAGAAGCTGATAGAGTCCCCGGATAATTTTCGACTTTATGAGAAGTTGCAAGTGCTCCACCAGGCATAGCTCCGATGATACAGTTCTTGAGCTTGTAACGAGAAGCGTACATTCCAGCAGGAAGTCCCGCGGATCCAGCTCCAATAGTAATAAGATCGTACATAATATAGTTGTTAATTATTAGAAATTAGTTGCTTGAATCTGAAATATTATCCTCAGATATCTGATTTTTTACCACTCTTTTTGTTTTATTTTCCTGAATAATATTTCGAATAACACTCGCGCTATCAATAGGTTCTGGAGCGAAATGCATAATAAAATGAGAATTATCAGATGCTGTATGTATAGAAACGGTGCCAAAATTAAAGAGATTTTCCAAAAGTCCCTTTGTTTGAGCATTTACCTCCTTTATATCATCAAGTGAACATTCAGAAATAGTTCGATTTAAAAAAGAAATCTGCTCTATTCCTCGTATTCGTTGATCTGTTATAATAAAGAGGTCAAGCTCATTATTTATCCAAGTTACATAGAGAAAGAGAAGATATATCGACCAATAAAGTATCAAAAATATGGAAAAAATACTTCCCTGTGTAAAAGAAAATATCGAAGTACTATATACAACGAACAATAGGGAAGAAACAATCAATATAAAAACATAGAAAGCCAGATGGGCATATACTATCCAGTGACGTTTAAATACAAGTTTCAATTGTTCACCAGGTCGAAAAGTATTCTTGAGACTAGTTATATCAATCCCTTGAATATCGAGAGACATATTATAAAGAAAATTAGGTGATATTTGGCTTCTTAATATAGAACGGTTCTATTCTTTGAACAGGATTTATTATTTGGAGATTTTTACAGATTTTCTCATAAGAGAGTTCTGATTGTATAGAAATACCTTTATTTGTAAAATCATTTACATCCCCTATTCAAAAGTAATCTCTCTCTGGAATCTCTGAAATAGAAATAAGTTCAGGGGAACTATTTTTGGATTGTTGTATCAAGTATTCTCCCCTATTTGCCCGAATAAGTATAGGAAAATTCCATCCAGATAATTCTCCAAGCATAAAATAATTTATACTATATAAAGGAATGGGATGTACAAATGAAAGTGTATTTATCGTGAGTGTAATAATACGCATAGCAGTGAAACTCCCTGGTCCATTCACCACTATCACTCCATCCAAGTCTTGATATTCCAGTTTATTATTCAGAAGAAATTCAGAAAGAGAAATGAGAAAATGTTCTGATTCCCGTCCTTTGAGTTCCAAACTTTCTTGCGATACTATATCCTTTCCAGAATCGAAAAGGATATAGGTCGCAGGAGTAGAGATAGTGTCTATGAGAAGATACATGGAGTTATTTCTAGTAAGAGATTATTTTAATATATATTCTGCATTAATTTTATACAAAATATTTGCGATGATATTTTGTCCTGCATCTTGAAGTTTGAGTACTATATAAGAATCCTTGGTTGTATAAGAAAGAGAGTATTTCGAATCAAGAATATAAATATCTCCTCATTTTGATATACCAGCAATCGCCTTACTATTTGCATCAATTACATATCCTCACTCTGGAAGACTTGGACTAGAGAGGGTGTTTTTTACAAAAGAGAAACCAGTGGTTGGGGAAATAAATATACCATTTCCTGTAAGTTGATCAAAACTTGAAACCTGTTCTATATTCGATGCTGTAGATATATCTATTTTTTCGGAGAATATAACCGTATTATTGGTAGTAAGAATCTGAATCTGAAGTGGTGATGTTGTACTTGCTGGAATAACAGCAATATGAAATGAGGTATCTTCAAGAGAGATTTTTCCAGTTTTTTCATTGATTGTTGCGATATTATTTCCGGATCGTGTAAGAATAATATCACTTGTATTATTGGAAAGAAGAGCAAATCGTCCATCATTTTCTGTACGAATACCACCTGATGTAGTCGGTTGTATACGAGTCATAATATTATTTCTGAGTCGAAATATATCAATAGGTTCATTTGTAAGACTTTCATTTAATATTCCTGATACCATAGTACCAGAAATAGTTTGTATCTCTGGAACTGGAGCGTATATTTCCATTGTTATATCTCCGAAAGAAATATTTTTATTATTATCTTCCGCATAAAGTCGTATCTTCTTTTTTGAGAGCGTATCAAATGGTCCTATATCAAGGTCATAAATAGTATTTCATTTCTTAATTCCATATATCGTATTTGGGTCAAGACTATCTGTATCATTTTTCATATCCCCATCCCCATTTGTATCATGAGTTAAATCAGCATCAATCCAGATATTATTGACTCCAGATATATCTACTACATAAGGAACAAGATTAAGTTTCTGTGCCTGATATACTGGCACTCGAATCATTTCTCCATAATTAATAAGTGGTCCTTCTTTATCAGCTGCTTGTTGAGGAGAGAGAAGATGAAGAGAAGTTATGGTACTATTTATATTTTTTTTAACAGAATAAAGCTTCGTATAATACCAATCATTTGTTGTTGGAAGTGATACATTGTATTCCTGGAACTTATTTCAAAGAGCATAAGATTGGTATGTTCCTGGACCATCAATATAAAGAGAACTTCCATCATAATAAGAAAGAGAGACAGAACTATTTCTTCCCACTTCAACTATCGTACCTGGAAGAACTGGTATTCCTATTAGATCATTAGCACTGATTGTTTTTTGTTCAGGAGTTTCACTAAATAAATACAGTTTTCAGCTCTTTATCCAAACCTTGGTATTCGTAAGAAATTCATAATTTGTATTTGCTGCAAAAGTAAGAGTATTATTTTGCATATCACCATCACGGAGATATTCTATAGTAGCACCTCATGCGCCTGCATATATACTACGTCCTTGAGAAATAATAATAGGAGTTATGCCATGTGTTTCTGGTGTCACTTGTTGGTATGTATTCATAGTTACTGTCGCTTCTCATGCTCCGCGTCAAAATGAAACAGTATTATTTCTTCAAATAAATCCAGCATGGGTAGTATCAAAAACTGTCTCATTTGGAAGATTCGGTATCAAATCTACCTTATGAATAGTTGCTTGTGGCTGAATGGAGGTAGGAAGTTCCCCTGAATCAATTCTATCGAATCGGTCTATATAATCATAGTATTCCAATCGGAAAAGATTATCTTCGAGAGAATTTGCTGGCTGAAATGAGAAATTGATTTCATTAGAAGTAACGAAAGTTTCCGTAAAATGATTTGGTGCAGAAAGAGCTATCGGAGAATTATTATCTGATGTCATATGAAGAAAGTTTTGCCAATTCCATACCTTTGGCGAATCGGAGAAATGACCAAGATTTGGTTCATTTAAGAAGTTTTGTTTTAAATAGAGGCTATTACTCATTCGATACACGATATCGCTATCCCCATCTTTATCAACATCAATATTTATCACTTCTTCTGTCCCATCTACTGCATCGATATAATCAAACAATCGAACTTGCTTACCATTTTTATCAAGAATGTATATACCTGCATATGAATATGAAGAAGCAGTCGAGGATACAGTAGAAACTGGTGATGAAGAACTTGTTGTGGCAGCAGTAGTATATGAATACGATTTACTTTCACTACTGAGTCAGAGAAGTTTATTGGTACTATCAATATAAGCAAGCCTATGAATAGTATCGTTCTTTTTTGTATCTTGAATAAAAGAAGAGAGACTTTCTCGAACTCATGAAACAAGAGTATTTCCCATATCTTGAATCTCCTGAACTTCCGTGTCTGCTCCTCATTTTTTTATCTGTTCGAGACTTGGAAGGATACGATTGTTGATGTCAGATATCTTTTGTTTTACATCATCTTGTCGCGCAGTTTCGAGAGAAAGATGACTTGCTTTTATAACATCTCCCTTAAAAGACAAGAAAGAAGGAAGAATAATATTTTTCTTCGGAGCATCAGTTCTGAGTAATGTATCCATCTCTGTTTTGAGTCGTATAACTTCTCTTTTCTCACCATGGAGATAATCTTTAAGGAGATGAAATTTTTCCGTATTTTGATTCAAAAGACTTTGGATAAATACATCTTCTGTTTTTCCTTGATAACTTATTGCTTTTTGAAGTGTATCAGCAACAGTGAGAGCTTCAGGATCATGCATATCACGAATAGTCTGTATATTTTCTGTCAATAATTGTCTTAGTTCCTGCACAGTTACTTCTTCCTTCGAATGTTTCTCCATATAATGATTCAGTGCTACGAAATTATGAAGCACATCAAAAGAAAGCTTACCGAGGAGAGAAACAAGCACATCTTTTGTGGTTGTTTTGTCAGATTTTGGCTGAGTATATCATTGGATGTTTGTATTGGAAATACTTGGGAGTTTTACATCTGGAATCACGATAGATCCGATATTGGAAAGATCATTAGTGAATTGATTTAATGGACTGAGTGCAGCCTTTGACATCTCAATAATAAAGGCGGTTTCCAACTCGAGATTTATAAAAGTTGTTACTTTAATAGCATCAACATAAGAATAGGAGAATTGTGGAAATTCTATTTTAATGAAATCGGTTGGAAGTGTTCCATTTCGTTCTGTTATCTGAGCAATTTGATCACCAGCTCTCCATTCTGGAACGAATGGATTAGTTTTCATAACACAAAGTACCTTTGCAATAAGCTTGAATATTTCCAACACTCAAGCAATGCTTGTTGGGAGTTTCGGTATAGTTGGTGGTGGTGGAAGATCTGGAAGTTTAATATCTGGAAGACTTGGAAGATCTGGGAGATCTGGTAAAGCAGGAAGTCTTGGTAACAAAGGAAGAGTTGGGATTCCTATTTGTACCGTTGGAACATCTGGCAAAGAGAGTCGTGGAAGTGTTGGAAGTATCATCGGTACATAATTGGAATGATATTCTGGCAATAATATAGTTAGTCCCGCACGAATGTTATGAAGATCGAGCCAGATATCTGGAAGTTTTGGGAATGTAATAATCGGGATATTTGGAATAAGTCCAGAAATAAGCTTAAACATAAAATGTTTAAGATCTTGTCGTTCATTCGCACAAGTTGCACACTCTTTTTCATATCAATAAAAAAGATCTACGATAAGTTGCCAGGATTTAAGAATAGCCTTTATAAGGATATATAGTTCCACCCAAGTCTTAAAGCGTTGCCCATTGTCTGCTATCCATCATCCCATCATAAACTCAATGGATTCAACATTACAAAGAATCTGAGCTATGTATCGTTCTTTCCAAGTGAGATATTTGAGGAATTTTTCTGGAAATTTCTTATAATCTTCCACTATATTTATATTCTCTTGAAGAGAAGAAATAAATCATTCTGTATCAAGTATAATTTGTTTATCTACTCCATTTACACTTCCAAGACGAGACCATTTTTCTTTTTTATCAGCAAGTTCATACTGCCATTGTTTGATAGTTAAATTCGCGTCTGCAAGCCATTTATCAAACTCCTCGGGAGAAAGTGTAGGCACATCAATATCTATCATCTCTGTCTCAAGTTTAATAAGAGGAAGATGTGACATAAAATCATATGCCGCTTTTATACCAGAAATATTTTTCCCTAAATCTCCACTCGTAGTATCAGCTTTTTTTCATTCCATGAATTTACTCGCAATATCTGCGTATCCGGAAAAATCGAGTCCGGAAAAATCCGGCAGTATAATATAGAGTGTCGGAAGACTTGTGATTTTATTAATAATCTCTTCTAATTGATTATTTACCCAATCCATGAGAAATCATGGTTCTGCAGCAACTCGTTTATTTTTAATTTTGACAATATTTCCAGAATCAAGATTTGCAAGACCTGCGAGATCAAGAGAAGTTTCAAAATCCGATCCTTCTCCATTGAGTCCGATTCCAATAAGTGGTCCGGAAGAAATACTTAAAAGATTTCATTGTGCCAGGCTTGCATTAATTTCTGGGAGATATGCATTATTTCCTGAAACATATTGAATAATATTTGCTCTATCTCTTGGGAGAAGAGTTTGATTTGATCAAGCTGATGTACCTGCTATACAAGAATTCGCATTAAAAGAAGGAGTATCACCGTTTCCGTTATCCACCAACAATCCTTGCGAAGCAACATCTCCACTCGAACCATCACCAGCACAAGAATTTAATGGCTTAGCAACCACAATACAATTCCCTCATGGGACCAATGGAGAAACACCCTGAGGAGGAAGGTTTCCTGTAGCTCCAGCAGGTCAAAAACACATCGCTGTACCTACCGCTCCTGTAATGGTCGGAGTAATAAAAAGACGAAAGAAATTAGACGAACTATTTGTACCAAGCCATCAACCAGCTCCTAGACTATTTGACGAACAAGTAGAATCGAGTCCAATTGGGGATATAGGCCATACCATTGGTATAGGCATACATCCCCATGGTCCATAAATTGGAAGCCCTGTCAATGCTGAAAATACCGGTATTCCTGAATCAGGAGTAAGAGACATGAGTGGCATTCCCATGATAGTCGGAGAAGATCATGGAGCTAGCGGTGCATAATTAAGTGGGGAAGTAATACATGAACCTCCTCAAAATCCACATCAGAGACCTGTTACAATCTCATCAATTCCATTATTTATCGCATCGATTTTCCCAGAACTTAATCCCCCTATCTGTACATTTCCCGTTGCTGCATCATAGGAAACCACAGGAGTATTTGTCTGAGGAGTACGATTCGTATTAAAATTAGCAAGAGCTTCTGATGCATAGTTTGATAATACAGTCGATTCCCCACCATTCTTTAATGCTTCAGCACTTGCATTAAGCTCATCAATATAATCAGGAATGCCATTATTATTAAGATCAATCGCATTTTTCTGAAGCTCTTCCGGAAGCACAGAATTATCAACAAATACTTTTGTTCCTTTTTCATATGTTCGAGAATATGGCTGAATAGATCTCCATATAATGAGGTTTGCCCCGCACATATTGTTCGGAGAAAGAGAGATATCACCATATGTATCATTTCCTGATTCACCTCCTTCAAGTAATCCTACTTGTATCTTTCCAAATGTCACAGGAGTTGCTGTCACAAGATACTGTATCGTAATAGTTTCACTTGGTGCAATACTTGCAAAATCAAATCCATAACTAAAATTTCCTGTTGTAAGAGATTTGAGAGGATGCTGTTCTTGTTTTCCATTTCGAATAAGTGTAAATGTACCTTTTGAATCTTCTTGAAATATCTTCGCCTCATTAGAATCGAGATATACTGCATCTCGAAATGTACGAGAAGAAGTATTGGTAAGTTTAATCTCTACTCGAATTTTATCGCCTGTTTGCATAGTATCTCTCGTAGCACTATCCATAATTCTATATGTCTTCTCTACTTTCAATCCTTTCCCTTCAGCAAAAGGTGAGTAAATAAAAACTCTATTACTTCCCGTACCAGAAACTGTTCCATTTCCAGATTCACTCACATAATTGAGTGAATAATAAATTACATTATTAATCAGCCCCTGATCTACATTCCCTGAATTAATAGTACTTGGAAGTACTAATCCAGTATAAGAAAAAGCTCCTCCGTCATTACGTACCTCCTTTGAAAGAATCATCCCAAGTCCATTTTCTATAAGTTTCTTAGTGAAAAAATGTTCGGTTTTCCCTGAGACTACTCGTGTACTTCCATAGAGTATATTTATCTCTCCACTATCATCAGTGGTGATAATATCTATCTTCCCATCTGCATCCATATCAAATATTTCAAGTTGTCGTATCTGCCCATGGAGGTCCTCAGTAATTCCTGATGTATTAATAATAAGAGGATATGTGCGAGTGAATTTTCCTGCGACATTATCTAAAATGAGGAGTCTCCCCTTTGAATCTGTAAGAGCAATATCGTCATGTCCATCACCAAAGAAATCACCTACTCATTTACGTAGTTTTCAAGCATCAGCAACATATGCAAGATATCCCATATCTTTAAAAGAACCTGCATAATTCATAAGAAGTTGTATTTTTCCACTTTCATAGAAAATAACAATATCAGATACTCCATCACCATTAGCATCGATTTTTTTATAGGATTCTATCTGTTCACCATTCCCAACCGTAAGCTGAGTTCCGATAGTTCTATCAAAATGAGAAGTTGATGGAACAATGTTCGGAAGATGTGAAACAGCATCTCAAAGAGTAATAGTTGAAAAGGTTTGATAAAATTTAGTTGCATTACCAATGGTAGTTCCTGCAGCCACTTCCAAAAACATTCGGTTCGTTCCTTCCCATCCGATACCTGCTTTTTTTGGATAATTCTCAAGACTATCTGGATGAGCTGCTTTCATCATATAAACATTATCCAGATCGCCAATAGCACCTGCGGTCATATCTCTAAAAGCAAACATTATCCCCTCTGACCCCTGAGAAGATACTCCGAGATGTGTTTTATGAGAAACATATTTATTGGAAATAGTTTCAAATACGAGCTTATTTTTATAAGTCGCAAGACCCACATTAAGTTCCGAAGAAGAAACCATTTCGATAGTGTCACTCGAAAATTTTATACCAAAATATCCCATTTGTACTCCTGCAGAAACTATCTTAATACCGAGAAGATTGGAAATTGTTGCCTGATCAAGCTCGAGATCTATGCCAAAAGTTTTTTCTATTCTTCCATTCTGATCCATCTGAAGAAGTCGAGTTCCATTCGAAGAAAAGAGTGTAAGTCATCCGTTTTCTGCAACACTTGTATTTCCATTGAATCCTTTCATAAATACTGTGGTCTCGGAAGATATCTCACAGTTTGTTATATCTGTACCAGAACCCGTACAAGGGAGAAAAGTAGTAACATTCGGATCTATATTCAGCCAAGCATTAGCTATATTTTCTTTTCTGTATGTATCATAGAAAGAAATATAACTTGTAGAGGTATTATTTGTAACAGTAGCTTGGAGTGCTGATGTATTATCTGTTGCTTGTACATATGTATATTTTCCTGCTGGAGTAAATCCAAACAATTCCTGCTCTTTCCATGGATTATTGAGAAGAGTAGTGACAGCTAATGATTTAGAATTATGATTAAAAAGAATCTCTCCTCCGAGATATTCCTTCTGAGTTATATCACCGTATTCTCCTCCGAGAAGTACGCTATACTGAGCATCGTAACGGAGAGTATCAAGTCTCGATTTATTAAAGATATAATACGTATCGAGAGTAGTAATATTTTGTGAAATCCCATTTACCGAAACGGAAGCTCCGGATTTATCAGTAATAACAAAACCATTAGATTCTAGACTTGGGCTCACAGTTCCGATAATATATGCCTTTCATGGAAGAGCGGTGGCTCCTATATTAAAATCAACGATACCATTTGTAAAAGTATGTACGGTATTTGGAATGGTAGTATATTTCTGATAATCTTGTGGAATTTCAAGTGTGAGATTATATCCAGTCGCGAGATAAGCAATATTTCCATATCGGTCATAGAGTGTTGCTCGAGTTGCATCAAGGTTTCCATCACGAGCTTCTATACGATCATATTTCTTCGCAAAAGTAAAGCTCATAGGAACGTCCGGAAGAACGGTAATAATATTCCCTTCGACAGTATTGATTCCAGGAACTTGAACACTCATTTGGATATCTTTTGCTGCAATAGTACCTGGAGTCAAAATAATATCTGCTTCAGAAACTCCGTTCACGATTTTAACAAATGGAGCACTAAGAGTTCCTGAAAGTTTTGGAAAATCAAGAGAAAGAATTCCGTTATATCCACTAATTATTTGATTGTTTTTATCGAGCACACGAACACGGAGAGTATGTCATTCTTTTCATGCGACAATCTGATCTTTATTATCTACTTCTACCTGAACTTTCGCATAATCTATCGAACGAAGTGTAATAGTATTTGAAGCAATATTAACTCTGTCGATACGGAAAGAAAGATTCATTCCAGCACTTACTGATGCATTTGTTACAGTAAAACTCGTATATCCATCCGTGATATTCTTGAATGTTGTCACTCCAAGTTTCTCACCACCATCACCTATAAATTCTGCACCTCATGATATAGATCCACTCAGCTTATACATCTCTCCTTGTGCGAGATTTCCAAAAGAATCAAGAACACGAACAAGAATAGTATTTTTTTGTCCAGCAATAAAGATATTGGAAGATGGAGATACTTCTATATTTGTAGGAAGAGCAGGAATAACGGTCATAACAATAGATCCACTAATCCCTTTAGAATCAGTAAACTCAAAACGATATACTCCTGATTTATTCAGAAGTGATGCATCATTGAAAATATAATTATTATCAGGTATATTAATAGGACCTTTAAGAAGAACGTTGCTTATATCATCATACACCCGAAGTATATAGGGAACGTTTCCTGAAAGAGCGATATTAGCTTTGTTGATTTTTCGGAGATTAAAAAGAATTCCATTTGGATTTCCGGCTGTAATAACAGAACTAGAGATAAAATCAGTAGCTCCTGTTTTTATCTGACTTTGTACAGAGATACGTTCATAACGAACAGAAATAGTTACTGATTGTGATGTTTTATCTACAACAACATTACCATTCGTATCTTTTGTAAGAATATGTGCGTCGAGAACTATATCAAAATCAGTATTCTTGCTTGTAAAACTATAGCTTGCGATACCGTTTTTTGCACGAATCTGCATCGGACTAAAGTTTACATATGAATCAATATTTGCGATGTTTGCAATTGCTCCTTGTCCTGCTCGATCATATACAACATTTCGAGTAGCAGTTCCATCTGTAGAAACTACTGTAAGTTTCTTGATATCAAATGAAACCATATTAAAACTATCGATATCGATAATTCTTCCGTTCTTTGTAAGTTCAACTGTAAGTGGTACTGATTGTCCGTATCCAAAAATTTTTCATGGATCATTAAATTTGAGTTCTCCACTACCAATAAGTTCATATCCATCAAGGATACCATTTTTATTGAGATCTTGTGAATTTTCAGGAGTTGCAAATGAAGAACTAGCTACTTGACCTCCCTTCTCACTACTCGACCCTCCACAACTTCCAGGACTGATAGTTGGAGGAAGGATAGTTCCAAGCCAACAAGATATTGCTCATAGCCACTCTGAAATAGGAACTCCTCATGGTGGACCACAAGCGGGAGTAGAAGGAGTAGTCGTTCCATTACTCGCACTCGCGATATTTGTTCCATCAATAAGTCCCTGATAACTATTTACGCGATCTATAATTCCTGTTATATTTGCGGGAAGCGAAGCTTTTGCTCCTGGATCCACTTTTAGATACATATTTTTTGCGTCACCAACCGCTCCGATATAAGCAATCTCATAATCATTTTTCTTTCCATTTGCACTGATATTACTCTCTCCGTCAATATTCAGACTACGTTCCAAAGTATTACTGTATTTGAGAGTCGCATTTTTCATATTATTCCAAATCACTGACTCTGTCGCAGCATTAAGTGCTGCAGGCTGGCTACTGAGAATTTGATAGAGATCAATATTCCCTCCAAGTGATGTAATCTCTGCAGTTTTTGCATCGAGAAACTCTTTAATTTTCTTCTGTGCACTCGGATAATTTAATTCGGAACCATTCAGAACGATCCGAAAAAGATTCGGATATACGATACTATGATGTATGAGATTTTTATCGAAAAAGTCCACATATCTTTCTTTATCGGAAGGAAGAGATGGGGTTATCATATCTTTAAGCTCTATAGCATATTCTTCATCTGTCGGAGATTTATGTTCCACAATAGAATTAGAAAGCGTTTTGAAACTATATGTTTTTGTATAAGCAATAGTTGAGGCAGTTCCATTATCTCCTCCATCATCTTTACAAAATTCTCCTGATTCTTTTACTATTACTCCATCGAGTTCTAGTCTCTGCTTCGTACAATCTTCAACGGGAAGATTATTTTTATAAGTGACGTAGTCAGAAAATGGAGTATCAAGAGGTATATGTACTGTGCGACAATCAAAACTAGTTCCATTATTGGTTTCTTTTGGCCAGTATTTTGGAACCATGTTCCAAAAACCACCATCTCCGCCACCATAAGAATCATGAACCATTTCGGTATATGGCTGGAGAAGCATATTATTTACAAGACAATCCTCTGCGGTTGCTACATGGAGAGAAGAATCTGTAGCAAGCTCTTTCGATCCTCCTATATCAAAAATAGGGCTTACAAAATTTTTATATATATGAGCATCAAGGGTCATTTCACCTGTCTGTATCTTTGTTTTATTCAGATTTAACGGTGAATTTCCTCACCAATAAGAAAGAGTTTTGGAGCTTGTCTTAGAGAGACATGTCTGAGCATTGGGATTATTACTGAGAAAGTTTACATCTGGTTGAAGATTATTTATGTTATATCCTCGATTTGCCTCTACGATAACTCATGAATTTGTTGTATTTCCACGAACGATACTACATTGTTTTGCATCAGTAATAGTACTCGCCTCTTGTCCGAAAAAATAATTTTTATAAACAAGTGTAACATTTTTACTATTAACATTCAGTGAACCTTTATTTATTTTTGTATCAAAAGTAAAACCCGTAGCAATCTTGAGTGGTTCTGCAAGTTGCGTTTTTAAAAGATTATCAATTGCTGATTCAAACAATGTATTGGTATCTTTGAGAGTTGTTCTCATGAAAAGATCTCTTTTTGCAATCACTACTGGAGTACTATCCACTCGTACGGTCGTATCACCATATCGACCGGTATTATGAATATATCGGAGAACATCTCCCATATATTTCGCATTAAATACTTCAAAAAACTGTTTTACTGACTTTTCGATAATATCTTTAGTTGTAATATCCGGAGTTTTGGATATATCCATGGTAGTACTAGAATTGGCATCAATAAGAGCCTGAATGCCTGGTACTGTTATTCCTTCTGCAGCACTTTGTGTAGCATTATATATTTTTTGTGCAAGATATTTATTGAATCGATGATATGCAATATCTTCAATATTTTCCAGATAGAGAAGATAGGATTTCCAAGAATCTGCACTTGCTGTTTCCTGATCATGAAGTGCATCCATGTAAAAAACTCGTGGCTCAGTAGGAGTATTCTCTGTAGAAAAAAGTCCCTGTTTATTGTAAAAATCATGAGTTTTGTTAAAAAAAGCAACAAGTTCACTATTATTCTTAGTTACATCACCTGTATTGGGACGAATAACAGAATGCCAAATTTCTGGTTTCTCTTCGGTAAGAGTTTTTGTAGTATATTCATAATATTTTTTTGTTTGATTATATATGAAACTCTTCATGTCAAAATCCACATAAGGATAGACACTCATAAATGCTTTTCCATCCTTATGCACAACAGGAAGTGGTACTTCTCCAATAAGTACTGTCCCAACGAGACGAGAAAGTCCAACTCCATCCCCTTCATAAAAAAGTTTCTCATTGATAGAAGCAATATTATAAGGATTTGTGGTCTTTTGAACTGGAAATATAACAACTCGTGTATTTGGAAGATACGACTGAACATCCTGTGCGTACTGAAAAATCTTGGATTTTACCGCTCCCGTATAGATAGCATCATCTACAATGAAAGATATAACATCCGCATTCACTTTAGCTTCTGCACGCGTAGAATCAAGCATTGGAAGCTGAAAAGTCTGGAGAAAAAGCAGAGAAAAAATCAAAAAGGAAGAGAGCCATTTTTGAATGCGAGAGTAGTTCATAGATTTGAATAAGTTTTGATACTATGGTAATTCTGTTCTATAGTATCATATTTGGGTATTTTTGCAAAACATTTTCGAGGGAAAAAGAGAAGAAAAATACTCCGAAAATTTCGCATAAAAAAACTATTTAATTTGACTTTCGTGAATAAATTGTATTATTCAAATATTGACTTTTATAAAAATAGTTTTTTACTCTATGAATAGTCCTTCTGATATTGCCAACATAACGAAAGAGCATCGTCCTACAATGGAAGCTCAAATAAAAATTCTCTCACGCCTCAATGAAAATACAGGTTGATTTCATACCCTCTACTCTCTTCTAGATGAGACTATATGGAAATCTCCTACAGCACTTGCAGAAACATGGATACAACGAGTGGCAAAAGATGAATATGAAGAGCTTCTTGCGATAGATCAAGATTATGAAGTGAATCAAATAAAGGCACGAACCAGGAAAGATATATTACGTGCAACTACCTGAGAATTGATTCAGTATTATGAAGAACAATCTTTTTTAAGAAGAATGATTATAAAAGGAATTGTAGCTGATACTCTAGCAAACAAGCTTCCTCCTAACGATCAGGATTGAATTATAGCAGCAGAACTAGGAATCCCTCCCAATGTATGGCAGAGTATGCTCTGACTCTTTTCCAATAATCCAGATTTTCTTCCAATTTTACGTCTTCCAGATACAAATATTGTTAAACATACCAATCCATCGGGGAAGATTGAATATACTCTTGTTACCCCTGAATGCGAACCAGAAAAACTATTGCCATTTCAGACTATACCTGGAATAGAAATCGGGAAATACGTATATACTGGGACGGAAATAGATGATAGTACCGGGATAACTCTCTCTCATTTTCATATAGAGGTTCCAGCACTTGCAATAAGTGAGGATGTCCTAAAACGATACGCAGGTATGACCGTTAAGATGGAAAAAGAACGAACTGAAATCAGAAATATAATACACCTACAATTTGGTGGAATCCCCGTATGGAAAAGACGATTTGGGAGAGACGAAAATAATTAAATAAATAATAATCCCCCGAATTTCGGGGGATTATTACTAAATCCTGTCATTCCAGAATTTTTCGGGCACAGATTCCTTAGAAAAGTGGAAAATATATGACTGTAAATTATTCCCCTAAACTTTTAAGAGAATTGACTTGTTTTAAAAGTTCAGCAATTGATTTAATTGAATGTTTTGTAAAAAATACATCCTTGTCATCCTGAATATTTCCTGCACACAAAACAGAAAGTGATTTATTAATAAACTCCGTTTTGGTCGCTTTATTAATAATTTTCTCTTCGTCAGTTAAATTCTCATCACTCATGCTTAATAATATATTATGGTATGATTGTGCTATAACTTTTCTGTTTGCATAATCATTTCTAAGTCGAGAATAGTATCAATATTGAGATGAAACAAACCACAAAACTCATATACCCAAAAGAGTAAGCGTACCACCCTGAATTATATGATCCATCCAGTTCAAATGTTCACTAATTAATACTATATGTCCTTCTATGAAAGTACCCCAAACTAATATAACCGCACAAAGCCATCATATCATTGATGTTCGGTAAGAATCTTCTTGGTTTTCGAAGGCTCTCGCCATCTTTTTAATTTCGAGCGAGTTGATTTCTTCCTGCTTGCTTTCGATAAGATTTTTAAAGTGAAATACTTCGTCTTCGAGTTTCTTTATATTTGCGTCCTTCTCCTCAATACCAGTCTGATATACCAAATTCGATTCTGTTAGCTTTTCAATACTTTGCGTGTGTCACAAAATATCCTTGGATAAATTAGAGATTGTTTCACTTGAACCGCGTATTTGCTCCTCAAGAGTCTCAATTTGGGACTTTTGTTCAATAATTTGTCATTCAAGCTTTTCAACTTTTGTTACCATAAAGAATTTGATATTAGAATTAAAGTCTTCTTTAAACAAGGTCCCCACTCTTTCGAATGGGGACCTTTAAAATACTATTTCTCTTCCACTTCAGCATCTACCGTTCCATCATCTTCTTTCTTGTTGTTGTCTTTTACGTTCACTCCTTCTTCTCCTTCAGGAGTTCCGCCTTTGGCGTAGATTTCCTGACCGATTTTCATCATAACTTCGTTGAGAGGATTCATAGCACCGTCGATAGCCTCCTTGGAAGCGTCGGCTTCAGCGAGAACTTTCTTGAGTTCTTCAATCTTGGTAGTTGCTTCGGTTCCGAGAGCAGCATCGTATTTTCCTTCGTTGTCCTTGAGGGTCTTCTCAGCTTGGTACACCGCAGAGTCTGCATGGTTACGAGCTTCTATGGATTCTTTCTTTTTCTTGTCAGCTTCTCGATTCGCTTCCGCTTCTTTTACGAGTCGATCGACTTCCTTGTCATCCATTCCGGTAGAACCTTGAATCGTAATCTTCTGTTCTTTTCCAGTTCCTTTATCTTTCGCAGTAACATGGAGAACTCCAGATGCATCGATATCGAAAGTAACCTCGATTTGTGGAACTCCTCGTGGAGCCGGAGCGATTCCAGAGAGAACGAATCGTCCGAGATCTTTGTTGTCGCTTGCCATCTCACGCTCTCCTTGGAGAACATGGATTTCTACGCTATCCTGATTGTCCATAGCAGTAGAGTATACTTGCGATTTACTGGTTGGGATAGTCGTATTTCGCTCGATCATGCGAGTCATCACTCCCCCGAGCGTCTCGATTCCGAGAGAGAGCGGAGTAACATCGAGAAGAAGAACGTCTTTGACATCCCCTTGGATGATACCAGCTTGGATGGCTGCTCCAAGAGCAACTGCTTCATCTGGATTTACGGATGCATTTGGTTTCTTTCCGAAGAATGCTTCTACTTTCTGAAGTACGAGAGGAACACGAGTCGAACCTCCGACGAGGATAACCTCATCAATCTGTCCAACATTTACTCCTGCATCCTTCAATACTTTTCGACATGGTTCGATAGAACGTTCTACGAGATCCGCGATAAGTTCCTCAAATTTTTGACGAGTAAGCGTCATATTAAGGTTACTTGGAACTCCGTCATTCATCGCGATAAACGGTTGATTGATTTCTGTAGAAGTCGCACTTGAAAGCTCAATTTTCGCCTGTTCTGCAGCACTTCGTACTCGTTGTACGGCACTTGCATCCTTACGAAGATCGATTCCTTCTTTTGCTTGGAATTCAGACATAATCCATTCAAAAATACGCTGATCAAAGTCGTCTCCTCCGAGATGTGTATCTCCATTTGTTGCGAGAACTTCGAATGTTCCTTCTGATCCGATATCGAGAATAGAAATATCGAAGGTTCCTCCCCCGAAATCATATACCGCAATCTTGTGATCGTGGGATTTTTCAATACCGTACGCAAGAGCCGCGGCCGTCGGTTCATTCACGATTCGCTTTACATCGAGTCCGGCAATCTTTCCGGCATTGATAGTCGCCTGACGCTCTGAGTCATTGAAGTATGCAGGAACAGTAATAACCGCTTCTGTAACAGTCGTTCCGAGAAATTTCTCAGCATCACCTTTAAGTTTCTCAAGTACTTTCGCAGAGATTTCCTCTGGTCGAACTCCCTTTCCATCCCATTCAATAAGACATCCTCCATCTGGACCTTCTGTTACTTTGAAGGAAATATTCTTGAGTTCTTCCGTAACTTCCGAGAATTTACGTCCGATAAAACGCTTCGCAGAGTAAATAGTCTGAGCAGGATTTACTACTGCCTGTCGTTTTGCAGGCATCCCAACGATAGTCTCCCCTTTCTTGTTTGCTACGATAGATGGAGTTGTTCGTCCTCCTTCGGAGTTTGGAACTACTTTTGCTTGACCTCCTTCCATAAAAGCCACACATGAGTTCGTGGTTCCAAGGTCGATTCCGATAATCTTTGACATAGGTGTAATAGATAAATAATAAAATGAGTTACAAAAACTCTTGCCCCTTATGATATAGATATTTTTTATCCTGTCAAAACTTTTTTAGCACATTTTATATAGTGGTGCTAATGAATGGATTTTTACGAGGGTTTTAGGAAAAGTAGGTGATTTTTTTGACAAAATAGTTATTATAAGGTATCCTCGTATGGATATTAATAATTCATATCTTATGAACAAAGAAAAAAAGATAGAATACACTATCGAACTTCTCATCTGACTCTGATTAATAAAAGAGAAAATACTCTATATACAAGGAGAATTAATGAAAAAAGATGAAAGCGATATTAATAAGATGCTCACTAAATTAGAAAAATATTACACAGATCAAAATCTCATTGATAAAGAATTTATAAGAAAACTTGATAGAATAAATAATCAAGTAGACGAATCAATAGAATCAACTATTGAAAAATCCCAAATGGAAAATCTTATTTTTTAATATTTATCATTATGTCAGAAGTAAAAGAATACATTTCAGTAAATGAAAAAGAGTTTTGAAAAAATAAAACTCTTGAATTAACAATTAACGGTAATATATTAGACAGTAATCTACAAAAAATAGTTCAAGATAAAGTAAATGACTTAAATACTAAATTAGATAACAAATATGATACATCCGTAATGGATAATTGAGATGAAAATATCTGAGATGCTGAGAAAGCAAGACTAACTGCTCAATTGAAAGATATCATCAAATGATTCAATACACTTATCGCTCAAATAGAAGAAGACTATATAGGCCAAACAAAAGAAAAACAAACAGAGATAAAAACAGATATCTCTACATATTTCTCTGACAAATCTCTCTTTGTTGAACAATGAAAATGAGTAGCTTCTGCCCTAAGAGGTTATGCATGAATGGATGCCTCTGATGCTGCTCCTGCTAGAGCAAAAGAATTGCCATTAAATTAATATCTATGTCAGAAATGGGAAAAAATAACAATTCACAAACTCTTGAGAATGCATATTCTCAAGAGTCTTTAAGTCCAATGACTTGCGAACTTGTTATAGATTTGCATGAAAAATTGAGATATACAAGATTCATCTCAACCATGGAACTCGAGAAGCTCAATACATGTCATAATATAGAAAGATTGCATAAATATTTTGAAATTGAAAATAAAATTCTAGATTCTATTTTTATAAAAAATCCAGATTTTAAAAATAAGCTAAGTTTTCAAATATTCATTGAATTAAATACAGAAAATGAAGCAGTACTTGAACTAATTCAAGAATATACTTCTATTGATTATATTAGACATTCCGCCAAAGACTTTAAAGATGAAAACATCTCTTGAATAAGGGTTTTTGGAAAGAAAAATAAAAAAAGATTTTATATTTCTGATATAGAGATTGAAAATAAGCAATAAAATTCCCCGAATATTCGGGGAATTTTATTATTAGAGCTTGAGTCCGAGTTTTTCTTTCGGAAGGAGTTCAAGTTTATAAATCTCTCGTCCGACGGTCTGTCCAGGACGACGGTAGAGAAGACTTTTATGAGTAGTGGTTCGGAATGGAATATCTGGGCCGAGGAGCTCTTTTCGTTCAAATCCGTATCGTTCGATAATCGGAAGTATATCCTCAAAAAAAATATCTTTTCCCCGATTATCCCAGAATGGAAAACAGATGATAATAGTACCACGAAATCCGACGGTTCGGAGATCCCGGAACATTCCATCATAAATGCGGGTAAGTTTTCGGCATTGTTCCGCAATCTTATCAGGAGTAACTGTTTTTGTTCCCATTACATCCCCGAGATATCCTTCAGAAACAATGGAAGTAGTTTTAGTATCCATACTTTCTGGAATGGTTGCTGCGATTTTTGAGGCATCAGCTTCAAAAACTAGCCCATCAATATCAATTTCATTTTTATGAGCAAATTCTCCCATACTCTTATTTGCTGCGGTAACCATTGCAGAAGAAAGATCACTTCCGTACACTGTATCATACCCCATATGAGCCGCTTCAATCAATACTGTCCCGAGTCCACAGAACGGGTCATAAACAGCCGAACGTTCTATAGACTGAACTCCAGCGAGATTTATCATTATCTGAGCGAGCTTCGGTGGCAACATCCCGACTCCCATATCTCGGGTTTTGTCCATATCCCGAGCCGCATACGCATCAACATCCTGATAAGCAATCGTGATTCCCATATATGAATTCTTTCCTACTTTTACATAATTCATCTCAGTTCGAGATTCCGCAAGATGCTCTTTTTTATACACCGCAGAATTAATATTCTTCGGTTCTTTGTTTACGAGTCTGAAAGACTTATCTTCACAGGATTTGAGAAATTTTTTAATACGGAGTCCTGTAGCAAAATTATCGATTTTCTCCCCATACCCCGCAACAGCAAAAGGAACTTTATTCGTGCGATCGACTTGTTCTAAATATTTCTTGGTAGCGGTCATAAAATCAGGAATATCCTTGACTTCCTCGAGTATTTTTACCACCTTGATAACTCCACCCATATGAGCGAAACGAGCACAGACTTCTGTTTCAGAAACTCAGGAAACGAGAGCTATTTGCTCAGAAGCAAATTCAAAAACCGCCGTCGGGAAAAGACTATAGATTTCTGCAAGTGAAAGCCGGAACTCCCGACCGAGAATAAATACAAACATTTTTTGAAAAAATAATTGACTAAAAAGAAAATATGATTATACAAGATACGGCAAATTCGCCAAAAACTTCATCAAGGAGATGATTATGAAAACCAGTACTGCTTACGGTGTGCAGTGCTTCTATCTCAACTTCTGAAGGGGGTGATCAACCTATCTCGATTCGCAGGGTGAGCTCGTGCTCCTGCCCCTGTCTGGCTAATCCCAGTGCAATAGAATTGTATGGTAAGAGGGCACTCAAATAAAGGGATAAAAGGGCGTTACATACGCCCTTTTTATTTTGTCTTATTCTGCGATAATTCTCTCAAGTCCAACACGCCCTTTCTCTTTATCTACTGCAATAATCTTCACTTGTACAACATCACCCATTTTAAGGAAGTCCTCGATGTTCGTTACACGTTCTTTGGCGATTTTGGAAATATGAATCATCCCAGATTTTCCTTTTGCCCATTCGACAATTGCTCCGACCCCTTCGAGAATCTTCACAACTTTCCCTTCCATAACATCTCCTACTTCGTCGTCCTTGAGTATGTTCTTTATAAAAGCAATGGCTCATTCCCCAGATGCCTGATTCTTAGCAGTAATAGAACACTGTCCATTATCTGCAAGGCTTACTTCAACACCGAATTCTTTCTCGATCCCCTGAATAGTTTCCCCTCCCTTTCCAATTACTTCACGCATTTTCTCTTGTGGAACAAGAATAGAAAGAATAAATGGTGCATACGGTGAAAGTTTTGGACGTGGAGCCGAAAGCTCTCGACTCATCTCGGTTCGGATATGATCAAGCGATCATTTTGCCTGAGCAAATACTTTCGCAACAACTTCCATAGAAAGTCCTGCGATTTTACAATCCATCTGAAGAGCAGTAATACCCTTGTCCGTTCGTGCTACCTTGAAATCAAGATCTCCGAGGAAATCTTCTTGAGCTTGAATATCAGAAAGTACCACATATTTTCCTGTTTCATCATCGTAGATCATCCCCATCGCCACTCCGGAAACGAGTGCAGTAATCGGCACTCCAGCATCCATCATCGCCATAGTCGATCCACACACCGATGCCATAGAAGACGACCCGTTACAAGTCGTGATTTCTGAAACCATTCGGATAAAATACGGGAACTTTTCGAGCGAAGGAAGAACTGGCTCAAGTGCTTTTTCTGCGAGCCGTCCGTGTCCAACCTCACGACGTCCCACTCCACGAAGCGGACGAACTTCTCCAACAGAGAATGGAGGAAAATTATAGTGATGAATATATCGTTTTGTATTTTCTTCAAACATATCGTCGATGATCTGGATATCACCAGGACCTCCGAGTGTCGCTATAGTAAGTGCCTGAGTAATACCACGCTGGAAAAGTGCGGAACCATGAACTCGTGGGAGGATTCCGAAACTTCCACGAACTGGACGAACTTCATCGAATTTTCGACCATCAAGACGGAGTCCTTTTTCGAGAATATTCTTTCGCATGTGTTTTTTTACGATGGAGTATACAGCACTTTCTATATCATTATCCGCATACGGTTCAGAATCATCAGTTGGAGCGAGAGCAAGCTTCATCTCCTCTTCAAGAGCCACAAGAGCATGATGAAAATCGGTCTTTCCGAGATGATAAAGTTTTGTGATTCGTTCATCGGTAATAAGTGTGTCAATTTTGTCTTTGAGTTCTGTTTTGTCAGCAACTGCAAAAAGTTTCTTTTCAGTAATAGGATGTGTACTGCTATAAAAAGCGATAAAATCCTTTTGTGCTGCAATAAGATCACGAACGAGTCCATGAGCGAATTCAAAAGCCCGAATCATTACTGATTCATCTACTTCTTTTCCTTGTGACTCTACCATGGTAATTGCGTCATCAGTTCCTGCAACCGTAAGGTCGAGAAGAGCACTTGAAAGATCATCGATTGATGGGTCGAACTTAAAGGTCGTACCATCAGTGAGAAGTGCAATACGAACTCCTGCAACTGGTCCTTCAAATTCCGAGATACCTGCAAGCTTGAGCGCAAGTGAAGCTCCTGTGATTCCATAAAATCCATAATCGGAAGTCCCAGAAGAGGACATAATAGTCGAGATAATTTGGATATCATTGATAGTTCCTTTCGGGAACATAGGACGTATCGGACGATCTATAAGACGACTGTTGAGAATAGCTGCTTCTGATGGGCGTCCTTCTCGTTTCATAAAGCGATTTCCACCGATTTTCCCGGTTGCATAGTATTTCTCTTGAAATTCTACAGAGAGTGGGAAAAAGCTCGCACTTTCATTTACTTCCTCTTTAATCCCCGCAGTGGTTAGAAGATAATTCCCTTCCTCGTCACGAATTACTACCGAACCATCCGCAAGAAGTGCAAGTCTTCCAGATTCAAAAGTAATCTTCTTTCCGCCGATGTCGTATGTCTTGGTGACCATTGCCTTGGAAAAGGCATTCTGATCAGAGAGTCCTGCTATCATAAAAATGAAAATAAAAAGATAAATCTTCTTTTCTCTCTGATAGAAAGAGTGGAGAGATACGACCGGAAAATATTTTCAAGCCCTATCCCACATCCCTTATTCTAACAATAAAAAAGAATCGGGAGGATTATATAGAAAAATAGGGAAAAGGGAAATAAAAAAATCCCCCAGTACTTCGGGGGACAGCGCTGAATCCGCTTGGTTACATCGAGATGGAACGCTAAACTGTGCGTCCAGTTCGACAATAGTATTCATCAATAAGGAAATCCACATCATGCGTAATTTTGCGAGCATGAGTGGGGCGATTGCTCTCGACCTTGTGGGTCGAAATGGCGGTGGAATGTTTATGCCAGAGCGATTGCGAATGCGAATTTTTTCAAAACGCTCTCCTTGAAAGTTTCAAAAATCCAGATAAATCTGGGCCAATTTGTTACCAAACAGCACGGGTAATGTATCTACGTTTATTTGATTGTCAAAAGTTTTTTATAAAAAACTTTTGACATATCATATTTTCTGAATATCTTGTAAGTGTAATAACTACACTTAATAAGAAAGCAGGATTTAAAATACAGAAAAGCCACGGCTTAAATTTTTTCTCTTTAAGTAAGTGTAACAATTACAATTAATAATTATTTCCTGTAACTTTTACTTATATGCGCTCCACTCTTCCATTTACTCTACATAACTGCTTTGCAGTTGCTCGTGATGAAGCAGAGATACAGTCTCTTCTCAATAACGACATCTATAAGTTCCTTATGCTCGACTTTATTCTCGCCCATCCTGAGTACAGAAAGATTGAAGTAAAGTGGAAAATGAAGGTACGAAATAAGGATATTCATCTCGCCAATGTAATTCCAGAAAGTGCTCTACGAGAACAACTCGATGCTGCAAAAGCACTCCCCGGATTGAGCCAAGCGGATATTTCCTATCTTCGAGGGATGGTTACTAATACAGGAAAACCCTTACTTAACGAACAGACGCTTATGTTTCTTAAGGATTTTCATCTCCCTGATTATCACTTAGAAGCAGATAACAAAGATGGATATGACCTTACATTCACTGGACCATGGGAAACTTCTATTATGTGGGAGATTCTCGGACTCAAGATTATAAACACCCTGTATCTCTACCATTATACAAAGAAAGCGAAACTTACTCCGAGTGAATTTAATGGGATTATGACAAAAGTTTTTGGTCGACTTTACGATGATATAGATGTTGTTAAATCCCATCAAAATGTTACTTTCTCTGAGTTTGGAACCAGAAGATCAGCGAGTACTGATATCCATAGAATGGTGTTGGAAATCCTGAATAGCGAACTTCCTGAACAATGCATCGGAACCTCCAATGTTATGCTCGCCAAAGAATTTTGACAGAACAATCCACGTGGAACCAATGCTCATGAACTTCGTATGATTCCAACTGCCATGGTGGATGAACCTCAGGAGATTATCGATACGATGTACCGTATCGACCGAGAATGGATGAAACACAATCCGGAACTTGCTATTCTTTTACCAGACACTTTCGGAACAAGTTTTTATCTTCAACATGCGCCAGACGATATTATCCAATGACATATAGGAATGCGTATAGATTCCAAAAATCCACTTATCGCTGTTCCAGAATACGTTAATTGGCTTATAGGTCACGGGCAAGATCCCAAAACAAAACTCGTGATTCCATCAGATGGACTAGATGCGCAAAGTTTGGTAGATATTACTCAGAAATGTTCTTCACAGGTTGGAATACTCACTGGTGGCTGGGGAACAAACCTCACCAATAATACGAAAGGTACTATGCCGATTAACAAGGAAATTTTTGGTCCTTTCTGATCATTCTCGGTAGTTATAAAACCAGAAGCAGTGTATAGACCTGGTCGCGGATGGGTAAGTACTGTTAAGCTTTCCGATAATCCAACAAAAGCAACAGGAAGTGATGAAAGAGTAAATCTCTTTAAGAAGACATTTGGAGTAGAAGGAATGGAAGCACAAGAAGTAAGCGTATAATAAAAACACAAATATATTTTCCCAAAAAATAAGTGTACAAATTAAAATAATTATCCATTAACTTTTATGTATATGAAAACTATCGAACAAGGAAGACAGGCGGTTATCGTCGTAGATTATCAGAATGATTTCGGAAAACCAGGAGCTCCCCTCTATGTAAAAGGAGGAGAAACTCTTTCCCCACTCATTAACAGTCTTATGAGAAACGTAAAAACACAATCTGGACTCGTTATCGCGACTCGAGATTGGCACCCAGACAAGAGTGTTCACTTCGATGCTTGGCCACGTCACTGTATAGCAGACACTGAAGGTGCTGACTATGTTGAAGGATTCGACCGAAGTTTGGTCGATGTCGAGATATTCAAGGGGTACAAGAACAGTGATGACGGATATTCTGGATTCGAAGGAGTGACAAAACTTCTTGGAAATCCAGACGATGGATTTGGTGTGGCACCGGGAGCAAAAACTCTCCATGAAGTGCTCATCGAAAATAACGTTAAAATCGTGAAAATCGTCGGACTTGCCACTGATTTCTGTGTGAAGGCAACAGTGCTCAATGCAGTAAAGGACTTTCAGACTATCGTCTATGAAGAAGGAATCCGAGCCGTTGATCTCAAAGAATGAGATGGTGAACGATCCATACGGGAGATGTTATTAAACGGAGCAAAAATGGTATCTTAAAACTATATAACCGAGCAATAATATTTCCTTTATATCATTCAAAAAAATCATCACAGATTTATATTTGACTAAATAATATATTTAGCTATAAATATATTATTTCACTCATTAAATTTAGGAACTATGAATACTTTTTCTAAGCTTCTCGCGGTTTCCTGAGATCCTTGGACACATGGTCATGATGATGTTCGTAAACGAGCAGGTCCAGGAACCCTTGTCGGGATTGCTAATAATCCAAAGAAAACCTATTCGTTTGCTATGTGGGAACGACTTCGTCTCGCACAGCACGCCATGAGAGATATATATCCGTCCCATATCAAGATTATCTCTGGATCTGGAGCGCTCTATATGAAAGAGAATCGTATTCCAACGCTGGTGCGTGGTTGTCGAAACTTTATCGATGCCGCCGAAGAAACAACACTTCGATTTTTCTACAAGAGTGAATTTCCCGAAGTAACATTCGAAACTATAGATGCAGAGCCGAATTCCCGAGTAGCAGAGATTAGTTCTTCGGGAGTGAAAGATGTGCTCAGAGTCGGACATAATATATCTGGATTCGTAACCTCCCGAGTCAAGCAAGCCCTTGAATCTCGTATCATTCGTCAGTACCCTGTGGCGATAACTGGAGAAATGGGTTCTGGAAAATCCTATATCGCACGCGAGATAAAAAAGATAAGCGATTCCTATGGTGTATCCTGTATCCATATCGATATGGATACTATCGCACATGATATCTATAGTACATTCAACGAACCTATCTATCAGGAATGCCGTCAAAAACTCGTCGAAGCCTTTTGAGCGAGCATTCGATTATCTGACGGATATATCGATCGAACGAAACTTGCAGAGATATTTAGAAAGGATGTAACTGGTGAGAAAAAAGCTCAACTCAATAGTATTATGAGGGAACCAGTTCTCCATCGGTACACGAAGATGACTCTCTGAAAAGAAGGTATTATCATCGTCGACAATGCTCTCTTGGCGGAATTTGAACTCGGGTATTTAGCAAATCATCATAGTCTCGTTGTAACTGCAGACCCAAAGACTCGTATGAGTCGGGTGAAAGCACGATATAAAGAAAGAGGAAGAAATATATCCACGTCTGCTGTTGAGAAAATGTTTACATCACAAATGGATACTAGTCAGAAAAAATCAATACTCGGACATACTATAGAAAAGGAAAATAACGGAAGTATTACAGAAATAGACAATAGTAAAAATACTTCTATCGACGCTCGAAAAACATTTTTTGGTATGCTCCGAAATATCGATATATCAGGAGAACTCCGTACTGGGATTATCTTCCATCTTTTGGGAGTGAGCGGATTTGAACGAGAACAGTGTGTAACAACTCTCAAAAGAAAACATGAAGAATCTCATAGAAGGTATCATACCTGGGAACATATCATTGAGATGCTCGATTTTCTCTTCGAACATGCGGCAGCGACAAACATGTCCGATGATGAAATCGCAACTCTTGGTGGTGCTATACTTTTTCATGACAGTGTTTATAGTATCGATCCAGTATACTATCGAGATAACGAGGTACGTAGTGCAAATTTCGCAAAAGAATTCTTGGAGAAACACCTTGTAAAAAAGAATTTTGTCGATGCTATATATCAACTTATCTACTCAACCGCTCATGGAAATGGAGTATTTACCGAAAATGATCCGCTCGCACTCCTTCTTCGTGATTCTGATCTTGCAATACTCGGTGCTACCAAAGAACGATATCAACTCTATGTAACCGATATTATGGATGAACTCGGAATCGGTACAAGTAAAGAAAATCAAGCAAAACGAATCAAGCTTCTTACAAAATTTCGGAGAGATAAAAAACTCTATAAAACGGAGATAGGAAATGAGAAATTCGCTGAAAATGCACAAAAGAATCTAAGTTGGGAGATACAGAGATTAAAAAGAACACAATAAAATAAGAACTTCTTCTACTCTTCTTTTTCTTTTATTTTCTAGTAAGTGTAAAATTTACACAAATAAATTTGACTTTAAAATGAATCGGAATATAAGTGTATATATAACACTTAATAAAAAATACTATGATTACTCTCTCTCAAACAAACATCGTCGCCGGGCGACCGGATATCAATACTCGAAACTTGATTCGTGATATCTGTATCGCAGAGGATAAGGGTTCTGATCTTCATGTTGCAACCGAGCTTGCAATCTCTGGATACATGATCGGGGATGAATGGGAAAATGAAGCATTTGTTCGCGAATGTGAAGATATGAACCAGGAAATCATCAATGCCACAAGGGATTCAGTAATGTCCGTTATCTGGGGAAATATCCTCAGTGACCCTGTGAAAGTCAATGAGGATGGTCGTATCCGAAAGTACAACGCAGCATTTGTCGCTCGAAATGGAGTCCTCATCCCGAACAAAGCACTCGGTGATGGTGCATTCGCTCTCAAGACCAATATGCCGAAATACCGATACTTTGACGATGAGCGACACATAACCTCTCTCAAAGATCTTGCTTTTGAAGAGGGTGCGAGCATCGATACTATTGACCAGTATTACCGTGTAATCGATATGACAATTGATGGAGTGAAACGAAATGTAGGGGTGATTATCTGTGAAGATATGTGGGATGATGATTATGTAATCAAAGTAGTTGACATACTCAAGAAGAAGGGTGTTAATATAATCGTAAATCTCTCCGCTTCACCCTTCGGAATCGGAAAACAAGGAAAACGTGACCGACTCCTCGCGAGACAGAGCAAAGGTATTGATATTGTCTACACGAATCGAGTCGGAGCTGAGAATAACAGTAAAAATGAATACGTCTACGACGGAGCGAGTGTCGTATTTCGCGACGGAAAAAAGATATTTCAGGTACCATCGTTTCAGGAAGGAGTATTTGAGGTTCAGGAAAAAAAGATAAAAAACGAAGAAAAGGAGATGAGGAAAATCGAAAATGCTCTCATCTACGGAATACGTGAATATATGAGAAGTTCCGGACAAAAAAAGCTCGTCATCGGGCTCTCTGGAGGAATCGATTCCGCTCTCGTGGCAGCACTCGCGGTCCAAGCAATCGGTGCTGAAAATGTCATCACGGTCAATATGCCATCGGTGTATAACTCCGATATGACCAAAGACTTAGCGAGGGATCTCGCGAGGGAACTTGGAATCGAGTACCATGTCGTTCCGATTCAGGAAAGTGTTGATTTTACCAAGGCTCAGATTGGCGATATTCTCGGAATCAAAGTCGAGGGGCTTATGGAGGAAAATATCCAAGCTCGAGATCGTGGTTCGAGAGTTCTCATGGCAATTGCTGCACAATCTGGATGTATCATGACCAATAACGGAAATAAGCTCGAGATAGCAACCGGATTCGCAAGCATCGCAGGAGACCTCAATGGAGCCATCGCACCGATTGCAGACCTCTACAAGACTCAGATTTTTGCACTTTCAAGAATGATGAGCCAGAAATACAGTATCCCGACTCTCGCGAAAATCTGTGATATTCCGCCATCTGCCGAGCTTTCAAAAGATCAAGCAATCGAGGAAGGAAAAGGAGATCCGTTCTTCTTCGAGTACCACGACCGGCTCATGTACCAGTTCCTCGAGATGCGTCGAGATCCAGCTCAAATCCTCACCTCCTATCAGGATGGGAAACTCGAAGAACTCCTCAACTCATGGACGTACGATGTTGGAACAGAATATGCTCTCAAGAAGCCGATTATCGGAGCAGACGGATATTTCCCAACCATCGGAGCTTGGGTTGCCGATGTCGAACGCATCTGGAAACTCTTCCGCGGAGCATCGACTATCAAAGGAAAATACATACCAACCATCATCTCCCTGAGTCGTCGAGCCCTCGGGTACGATCTCAGACGAAGCGAGATGAGTCCGTACTTTTTGAAGAAGTATGAGGAAAAGAAAGGGGAATTGCTTGAAAAATAAAAAACACCTCCGAAGAGGTGTTAAAAAATACGAAGTTTTGCAATCCATTTAATATCGTATTTCCATGGAAAATATATGAATGGGGATGTAGAAATGGGCCATAAAATGACTTGAATCCATTTACAATTTTCTCGATTTTTGAGGAATAATTCATATAACATCCAACCCGTTGTAATATATGCGATAAAAATAATCAAATGCCTTATTGGTATAGACATATATATCTGAGTTTTGGATATATAGGAAGAAATTCCACCTACAAGAAGAATCCAGAACAAACCACATATCAAATGAAGGAAAAATGCTTTGAAACCCTTATGTGACCATATATTATTCATTATTGCCTCCTAAAATTAGGAATTTCATTTTAGAAATCACATCTTATTGGCATGTGAAATACTAAATATTTATATCTGTAAAAATATATTTGTCAAAAGTAAAATCCCTAGGAAGAAAGAATTGTGCAATCTTATATTTCTCAACTATAAAAACTATGAAAACTCTTATCTATGGCGGGGCATTCGACCCTCCACATTTGGCACATGAACATATCGTCCGAAGTATCGCGGAGCAGTACCAACCTGAGAGAATCCTCATTATTCCGAGCGGTCAACGTTCTGATAAATCGTACAAAGTAGCATTGGAACATCGAGTGCAGATACTTTCCATATTCGCTGAGGATCTCGCAGATATCGGTGCAGAATTAGTCGATGATTTCATGGTCGGACGTGTCACTGACGGTACAACTCTCGGAGTAGATCGAGTTATGCAAGAACGATATGGACATTCTCCGACTCAGGTATTTGGAACAGATGTTATCCCAAATATGAAGCTCTGGGATCCGAGCGGACGGGTAGAGCGAGAAATTCCAAAGATTTTCGTATGTCGCTCCGGTGCTCCTACTCCTGATTTCTCTCGTGTAGACAACCATCACATCATCACTCCAGAACTTCCTTCGGATATTAGAGCACTCTCCAGTACTGAAATCCGTGAAAATGTAAAAAAGAATGTGTTCCACGGACTCGCTCCGAGAATTGCGGAGTATATTCAAAAAAACAGACTTTATCGTTAATCGGATACGCATATGAAAAATACAGCAACATGGCAACAAACCATTGAAAGGATACCGGATATCCCAGTTCCAAGAATTATTGATTCAAAACCGCTTAACAAAGGGAAATTCTTAGAACTTTCTGAAAAGATCATAGAGTATCCAAATGGAATGACTCGTCACTATGAGGGAACTTCTCGGATAGAGACGAAAGAAATCATTTCTGTTCTCGCAAAAACCCGAGAGGATGTATTAATACTTATCGCAGAATATCGTCCACTCATCGCTCCATATTGGAATATCTCTCTGCCTGCAGGCTTGGTCGATCCTGGATATAACCGAGAAGAAACCTGTCGAAAAGAACTGTTGGAAGAGACAGGATATATGGGTGAACAAACGCAATTTCTTATAAATACCGCACCGAGTCCAGGAGGAAGCAATGAAATTATCTCTCAATATTATATGCCCGATGTAGTTCCGAGCCCAGAGTGACAAAAACTTGAACCATCCGAAATAATTGAAGTTCTCAAAGTTCCCATGAATGAAGTCGATATGCTTATAAAAAAAGTTATGAATCTTACTGAACTTTTTGTAATCGACGCAAAAATTGCACAGGCAATGAATTATGCGAGATTGCGAGATTATATTTAAGACTCTCTAAAAAAAGCTTTTGCTTTTTCTTCTCTCTTTCGTACAATGACGATTGTATTTCTTACACTTTCCTATGCCAACAGAAAACCCTCAAAAAGAATTCACGAAGAATATCTGGGAACTTTCCATTCCTGTTCTTGCTCTCGATGTAGTGATATTCACTATCTATAAAGGAGAACTCTGCATCGTAACCATCAATACTACTCCCGGTGTGACAAATGATCATCTGATGCGACTCCCTGGAGGGATTCTCCGATCGGGAGAATGACTCGATGTAGCATTCGACCGTATACTTCTCACTAAGACCGGACTTTCGAATATCTATAAGGAGCAACTTATTACTATCGGAACTCCTGAACGTGACTCTCGTGGACATGTTGTATCTATCGTATATTATGCTCTTGTTGACTCTCAGATACTTCTTGCCTCTCTTGATCTGACTCGTGCCCATCTTGTCTCTATCGGAGATGTGCTTTCTTCGGATATTATGGCCTATGATCATGCAGATATAGTCAAATATGCCCGACAGCGTCTTGAATGGAAGATGGAATATACGAATATATCCCAGAATATTCTCCCTGCTCGTTTTACTCTTTCCCGTCTTCAGGAGGTGTACGAGATTATCTTCGGACACGCTTTCGATAAACGAAATTTTCGGAAGAAATTCCTCTCCACCGGGATGCTCCACGAAACCGACGAACTCGATCGAGAAAGTTCAAATCGTCCTGCGAAGCTCTATGAATTTTCGGATAAGGAGTTGAAAATTACCCAGTTACTGTAAATATAATAAAACAAAAAACTACCCCGACTTTTGTTGGAGTAGCCTTTGGATTTATCTGGTGCCCGGAAGAGGACTTGTTTTTCTTTTATTGCATTCCAGAAAAACTCCTTGCGACGAAAAGCCAGCTTCAACTGGCTTTTTTCCTGACTCGTTCCTCATCAGTGTCGCTACGGCTTCAAGTCCTCTTATTTAATCGTAAGATAAACTAAAAAAAACTACCCCAACTTTTGTTGGAGTAGTTTTTGGATTTATCTGGTGCCCGGAAGAGGACTTGAACCTCCACACCTTTCGGCATACGCACCTCAAGCGTACGTGTCTACCATTCCACCATCCGGGCAGGATGTAAAATTTTCTTCTCTTTGAGGTCTTACTAAGAAACATGGTACACTAGAACAGGAGTCGTTCTTCAGTCGCCAGAGACGGCTACGGGTCAGAAGACAAATCATTGTCTTCTTAAAATCGTTTCACGATTTTACCCTCCTATTCGACTCCTACAGGTGATGTAGAAATCAAGTTCAGATGAGAATTTCTCGTACAATGTACAAATTATTATGGTGCACTCAGTAGGAGTCGAACCTACAACCAACGGCTTCGAAGACCGCTACTCTATCCAGTTGAGCTATGAGTGCAAATCATTCTCTTTCCAGAGAAAGCCGATGCAGTATATGGAAAAAACTCCTAAATGCAAAATTTTTTTAAATATTTATTCATTCTTCTCTCATACAACTGACGAAGAAGATAAATCCTTTCTAAAAAAAGAAAGAATATTCATTATTTTAGTGCTCACAGAAATAGATGAAAAAGCCGACATATCCCTTTCTATTTTGTTTAAAAGAGGATTTGAGAAAACTTTCTTCAAAGCTTCCTGCATCTCTATAATACTCATCGGACGAAAAAATACCGCATCATCTTTTTTGAGAAAAGATGTAATACTTGGAAGTGAGGAGACTATAAGAGGGGTGTTATGTACAAGGGGTGTCAAAAGAGATTCTTCCGATCATTCATACAAAGATGGAAGAGCATAGAGAGATGCACCCTGATAAAGTAACTCCATTTTTTCCTCATCTATTATATTATAGATATGCACTCGCCCCTGAAGTTCGAGTTGTATTAGTGTAGAACGTATCTCATGATAGGAAGGATCTTCTTTTCAAACAAGGACAAGATCGATGGATTCTTTGATATCTTTCAAAAAGAGATGGTATGCCTGAAGAAATCTTGGTATGTTTTTATGTTCTGTTAAATGTCCTACTGAAAGAATATATTTTTCTCCAATTCCTTCTTTTGTGAGAAATTTCTGAATTTCATTTTGTTCAAATATTTTTCATTTTTCCATCCCTAAATACATAGGTGGGATAATATGGATGTTTTCTTCATGAACATCAAATATTTCAATGATATCTCGTTTCAGTATCTCACTCAGTACAATAATCGCATGAGCTTTTTTTATACTATTCCGTAAAAGAAAATTATTCCAATAACGCAATAATGTTCATCCTGAGTACTTTCTTGGATAGAAATATGGTACAAGATCTGGGAGAAGAACGATGGTTTTTCCTCGATAAAATAATGGAATATTGGGATGTGAGAAAAATACAACATCAAGTTTTTCTTTGGAAAGCTCGTACAAGAAGCATATCTGCTCACACACACTTCCTGTTTGCGTAGAAGTTTTAATAATGTGGAAACGGGAAGATTTCGGAATAGTACACTCCCCTGCTTCTCGATCATGAAAAAAAAGCACATATTCATTTTCGTCTTCATTTTCCATGAGATATGAGACAAAATGTTCCATGTATTTTCCTATATATCCGTGTAATGAGCCATAAGTGCGACAGTCTATTCCGATACGCATACAATAATAAAGAAGGGGGAAAGTGTAAAATATTAAAAGTATAATATCTATTTTTTTGTATTTACAAAATTGATTCTCCTCAGACCAACTTATAAAAGAAAAACTCGCATTTTTCTTAATTACCCATATACTTCCAAGCATATTTATCAAAAAACTATGAAATCCCAATACTTTACCGGAATATACTCTCAGATTCAACCTCACTTCGGATTTGTCGAAACTTCTGAAGGTGAGGTATTTTTCATCGGAAAACGTGAACGAAATGGGGCTCTTGATGGTGATACAGTGAAAGTACAAATTACAAAACAAGGAGCAGATGGTAAAAAAGCGGAAGCAAAAGTAATAACTCTCATAAAACGAACAGAAAAGGTATTGGTTGGGAAATATATGAAACGTCCGAAAAGCACCTACGGATTCGTACAAGTAGTTGAAGGTTTTATGGGGAAAGATATATTTATCTCTGACCGTGATGCTCTTGGTGCGAAAAATGATGAGATAGTAACAATTCGGGTATTTGGCGACAAGAATAAACCACACGGAAAAGTTGTGTCCGTGCTCGGTCACAAAGACAGTCCTGGGATGGCGGAACGAATAGTATTCCACGAGAATGGAATCGTGAAGGAATTCCCAAAAAACGTGATAATGGAAGCGGAGAAGCTCGGGGCAAAAACTCTCACTTCTGGGCGGATTGATATGAGAAATGAGTGGATAGTAACCATCGACGGGGCTGATGCAAAAGACCTTGATGATGCGATTTCAGTAAAGAAACTTTCAAATGGGACTTTCGAACTCGGAGTCTATATCGCAGATGTTGCCGAATATGTATCAGAGAATTCTCTCCTCGACCGTGAGGCACTCAAGCGCGGGACGAGCATCTATACTCCCGATGAGGTGATTCCTATGCTTCCGGAGCACCTCTCCAATAATCTCTGTTCTCTTCATCCGGGAAGTCCAAAGGCAACACTGAGCATTATTATGGAGCTTGATAAAACAGGAAAAGTACTTCGCTCTCGAATCGACGAAACACTTATTGAATCAAAACAGCGATTTACGTATGATGAAGTACAGGATATTATTGATGTACTAGACAAAAAGAAAACAGGACAAGAAATTCTCGAAAAATATCCAACAGAAATTATCTCTCTTATTTGAAATGGGCTTGAACTCAAGCGTATTCTCGACAAGCGTCGTGCAAGAGAATGAAAGATTGATTTCGACCTCAAGGAAGTGAAGATTACAACCGATTCTACTGGGAAAGTGGTGAACATATCCAAACGGGACCGATCCGAATCTCATAAAGTTATCGAAGAATTTATGATTCTCGCAAACGAGGAGATTTCCAAATTCTTTAGTCTCAAAAAAATACCATTTCTCTACCGAGTCCATGAGAAACCGAGCGAAGAAAAAACCGACAATCTTATAGAGCTTTTGGATCACTACGGATATCATATTTCTCGTGAAACCCTCTCTCCTCGGTCGCTCCGTGAGATTATGGATACACTCCATGAGAAGGACTATTATTTCGTACTTTCCAAGCAGATTTTGTGTAGTATGTCTAAGGCGATTTATTCCGAGGAAATGCTCGGGCATTTTGGACTCGCACTTACGTACTATTCACATTTCACTTCCCCTATCAGACGGTATCCCGACCTCCAGATTCACCGAATCATCAAGGCTTGGCTCCATAAAGAACTCGATAAAAAAGAGCTTTCTCGATATACAAAACTCTTGCCAAAAGTAGCGACCCATACTTCCACGACCGAGCGAAAAGCGGAGAATATCGAGTATATGATTCGAGATATTAAGATTATCGACTATATGCAGGATAAAATCGGAAAGATTTTTGATGGAATAATTTCATCCATTGGGGATCATGGAATCTACGTGGAACTTCCGAATGGTATCGAGGGGCTCATCTATATGAAGGATATGCGGGCTACTCACCATTTCGATGAGCGAGCCGGAACCCTCAAAAGTCTCTCTGGAGGAAAAACTTACCGTCTCGGCGATCCGATTCGAGTGCGGGTTACTCAAGCGGACAAGACACTCCGACGATTGGATTTTGAAGTGGTAAAATAATTATTCTGAATTAAACTTTTCCCAAATTTTAGGGAGAAGTTTTTTTTGATTGGAAAGATAACTTTTCATCTAACTGTAAAATAAACAATCATTTAAACTTGATTTTTTATAAAAAAGAATACTATGCTCGCTTACTTCTTATAAAACCATATGAATACTTTTCTGCTTGTTGCGCTTTCATTTATTACACTCCTCATGATTTCAACGGGAGTATTTCTCCTCTCAAAGCGGTTTAATTTCCCATATACCGTCTCGCTTGTGGGAGTTGGTATTCTTATTGCTCTTCTTTCGCAGTTTCCAGTTTTCTCATTTCTCGATGATTTTCATCTCACTCCGGAAATTCTCCTCTATATTTTCCTTCCGATACTTCTTTTCGAATCTGCATACAACATAAAGTATAAAGAAATGCTTCGTTCTGCGAGATCTATCTCTCTCCTCGCGGTTGTTTCCCTTATTGTTTCCGCATTTCTCATAGCAACATTTATCCATTATGGAGCACTTCTTTTCGGGTATCATATACCATTTCTCATAGCACTTCTTTTCGGGACACTTATTTCCGCAACCGATCCAGTAGCAGTTCTCGCACTTTTTAAGGAACTCGGAGCACCTCGTCGTTTGACGCTTATATTTGAGGGGGAATCACTCTTCAATGATGGAACCGCATTTGCACTTTTTCTCGTCATACTTACCTACATCCAGTCGGTAGCAGGATTTCATTCAGATGGACATGAAAATCTTTATGGTATATTTGCGAACCATTTTTTCTGAACTGATACGATGGGACTTATCGTAACAGGTATTATTTCTTTTCTTCTCATGATTCTTGTGGGAATGCTTTTCGGTTCATTCATCGGGATTGTGTTTTCAAAAATTATCGAGAAAATTAAAAATAATGAATTTCTCGAAATTACACTCACACTCATTCTTGCTCATACGACGTTTATTCTCGCGGAAGTACTCAATCACTTCCTCTTGCCAGTTTCTGGAGTAATCGCAACCACTCTTGCAGCCCTCGTAGTCGGAAACTATGGACGTTATAAAATCAGTCCAAAAGTGGAGGAAACTATGGAACGCTTCTGGGGATTTTTTGCTTTTATCTCCAATTCGCTCGTATTTATCCTCGTCGGTATTATGATTGTTTCTCTCGGAATTGATTGGAAAGTTATGATAATTCCTGTTGCTATCGCGATTATCGCGGTTGTTATCGCTCGTGCAGTGAGTATATATGGAATAATTATTCCACTTAACTGGACTCGAAAAGAGGAACAAATTCCTCTCTCTTGGCTTCATATGCTCTCGTGGGGAAGTCTTCGTGGGGCACTTGCTATCATCATGGTACTTCTTATTCCTGAATCACTCACCATTGCGGGATGGGATTTTTCATTCTCTATTCGAGACTTTATACTCGCGCTCACGGTCGGATGTATCGTGTTTACGACTTTCATTAAAGCGACAACCATTATTCCTCTTATGAAACACTTTCATATCGATAAACTTCACGAAATAGAGGAAGTGGAACACGTAGAGGGAAAAATGATTATGCTCCTCGAAGTACTTGCAAAAATAGGAAGTCTCAAAGAGCGAGGGTTTATAATGGATGAGGAATACACACTTCTTTATGAAAAATATACACAAGAACTCGAAATAGTACGGAAAGAGCTTGATGGGCTCATGAAACAAAAATGAGATGCGATTCCTGGTCTTATCAGTCGTGTCATTACTCTCCATGCCCTCGGAATAGAGAAATTCTCTCTCAAGAAACTCTATATGTACAATGAAATATCGGAACATGAGTTCAAGATTCTTCTACGCAAGAATGAGTCCCAGATTCATCGTGTCGAGATGGGTCTCCCTCAAATCAAAACAGAAGGAGAGGAAAGAAATGCCAATCTTTTTGAACGATTCACTGAAATGATATCAAGTTGGCTTCACAACGATGTAAACCCAACTCTTTCTCGATTTATGCGAGCCAGAGCCAGACTCATTATCGCCGATAGTGCCCTCAAAGGACTCATCGTCTTTGAAGGGGTAGATTTCATCGCGGGACGCAAAGAGTTCCGTGAAATTCAAGAGCTCTACACGAGCTTCCGCGAAAATGCCCGCAAAGAACATGCCGAACTTTTTGCCTCAAACAAAGACCTCCTCGTCGAGTTCGACTCCCACCTCGCAAACAAGTCGCTCCTCAAACAACAAGAAGTCATCGTAGAAGATCTCTTCCAGAAAGAGATTATCTCCCCGAAACTCTACATCCGATTCAAAGAAGAGATTGAAGAGAAGATTTATGAGTAGAATAATTAAAGAGCCCGAGAGGGCTCTTTAATGTTTACTTGGTTATATTCCAAAAAAGCCATTCATCTAGTTGTTAGACTATTGATTATAGTTGAATTTAATGTTCAAAGTCAATAATCGGCATTTGTAGTAGATATCAAAAACCACTTGCTATATCTTGATAATCTTAATATTGTGACCTTAATATTTTCATCTTTAAAAAAAGATTTAATTTGGTTTGAATCTATGTTTTTTCAATTTGATACGAGTTTTAAGAAATTAATGTCTAAAGTATCTAAGTCTTTAAATATTTTTTTGTATAAAATACTATTATCGTTTTTTAAAAATAAATCATTACTTATAGTTTTAATATAAGATTCTAATATCCAGATTAAACCATCTGCAATATCTTCTTTATAGTCACGTGTGCCAAACCTAATCTTTTCTCATTCTTTAAGATAAATATCTTCTGAAATACTTAATTTTTTAAAATAATCACTCATCATTAAATCATTAATATCTCCTAATGATAAAATTCAGAATTGGTGTGTAATACTATTTCTTATAGCCCTAAAACCAACTATATAATTACTTATCTCTAAAAGTTTATCATTTTCATAATTTAATATTTCTTGTAAGAAATCAATTTTTGTTCTTTTTTCTTTATTCTTCTTATCATACCTTATTCAGGTTATTTTTAACATTTCATCCATAAAATCATCAAAAATTTCATATGAATATAATAAGAAGGCATAATTAATTATGTTTTTATCATATGTATTTTTTATAGATTTTTTTCGATCCTCCTCAAAAAAAATTCATATTTGTGAGTTAATTTCTTGATATTTTGGTGCGTAATTTAATGACTCAGTGCATGTTTTTTCTAATAATCGTGCTAGGTTCGAATTTTGACACGAAAATAAATATAGTTGATGACTATATCTTTCTCAAATAATATCAATTTCATACTTAGACATATTTATTAAGAGTTTGAATTACACTACCCACCCTCCATTCTCAAACACTTTCACATCACCAATATACATGCTCCGAAGGGCGAGGAAAATATCAATATGAAATCTCTGAACTTCGGTTTTTGGGAGCTTCTTTCCGTAGAGTCCGTGCTTTTTCCCGAGGGAGAGATGGATTCCAACTTTTCGTTCGTGGAAATTGATGTCCGAGAGAGGAGTTGCGGTCGATGGAGCAGGGTTGAGTCCGAGTCCGAGCTCGCGTACGAGCACTTCGCCATTTTCATTATCGCGAATCATATTGTAGAGCTTCTGGAACTCGGGAGGAAACTGATCCGATGGGAGAACTCGCCCGTTCTCAATCGTGAGCTCAAACGGTTCGCAGATGCGGATACCGAAATCGTCCCCGGGATAGGTATCTATGAGACATTTTCCATGGACACTGGAGAGTTCGAGTGCTTCGGTGAGTACTTCCCCAACGGGGAGCGTTCCTCATTTGTGTTCTGCTTGAGAGTAATCGCCCGTATTCCCGAGAACTCGGTCGGTCTTGCCGAAAATAAGTTCCGATCCATCGATGGAAATGAGTTTCGTCTCTTTTGCCTCGGCAAAAAGTTTCGTAAAAACTTCCAGCGAACGGACGTATTCGGGCGTGCGATACTGGAGACAATCGATAAAAGTATCGAATTCCTCTTTTTTGATGTAGGCAAGATGGTTGTGTTCTATGACGTGTACGCCGATATTGAAGAGCTCAAGCCGTATACGGAAAGTTGAGAGTCGAAAGTTCGCGGACTGCACGAGGATGACAATGGAACCTTCGGGAAGCCCGAGAAGTTCCGATTTGATGGATTCTATCTGAGGATCCACTTCCTCGGCTTGCTTCGTCTCGATAACTTCGTGATGATTGAGTCCCACGCGGATGTTTTCCGCGAGATTATGCGACGTGATAACCCGAGTCTGTTCCGCGATATGCGGATTTTCCGGGTTGAGAAAACCTCCGCGATACAGTGGTTGGGGTGGATTTTTGAATTCCCTTGCAACAGCCTCTTTGGGAAGAACTGCTTTATATGCATCTGAAAGCAGAACCGCGAGCGGAGATTCTCGATCGTAGAGAAAATATATTTTCTCGTTCGTATAATCGAGATTTTTGTGGATAATATCGGAGCAAGCTTGTTCGAGTGGAGTCATATTTGAGAATGAAAAATAATTTCCTTGAAGTATAGGGAAAAAGAGGGATTATTCAAACTGAGGTAAAAAAATACTCCCGAATCTTCGGGAGTATTTTAGATAAATTTATGGGTATTAATTATTCATAGCAAGTTTATTTCCTTGTTTTTCCTTGAGGGAGAGTAGATCTTGAAAAAGTGCTTCCTTTGTTGCCTTTCCGAGTTCCCCAAGTTCTCCTCTATCTATTCCTTTGTCTGTTTGATAGGATATAAGTGCAGAATTTGTTTTTGGTCCGAATATAGCAGTGTCTTTCCCTTCAAAGTATCCGAGAGTCTGAAGAGCTTGTTGAAGGTATCGTACATGGACTCCGATTTCATTCATCTTCGGAGTGCCGAAGCTTTGTACAAAAAGTGCCACTTCTTTTTGTTCAGCAAGTCTTTGTTTCTCTTGTTCTGCTTTGAGAAGAGCAATGCGAGCTTCTTCTGCTGCTCTCTCCTCTGCAAGACGAGCTTCCTCGGCGATACGTTCTTTCTCAGTTTCCTGATATGCTATGTAAACTTTCTTGAGCTTTGCACGCGTTTGCACTCCGAAGTATCCTGCTCCGAGATTTGTCGGAGCAGTTATGAGTTTGTTTGCGAATTGAAAGTCATAGATAGCATCTATCAATGCTTTGGAATATTCTCCGTCTATTTCTCCTCGATAGTAGGAAAGATTTGCGAGTATAGTTTGCACTTCCTTGATTTTTTCAGAATCGGTATTTTTTCCGATAGCTTTACTGAAAATATCCTCCTCTTTTATATATTTTTTTGTATTTATTTTTGCTATCTGCACTTTAGAAATATCGATAGTTTTTTCATCTACTGCCGCAGCAGAAGTAAGAATTTTTCCCATGACGCTTCGTTTCCCCCAGGAGAGAGCCCTTTTAAGCCCTTCTTCTCATTCCCCCATCCAGATATCGAGCCTATCGGCATCGTATCCTCGGGATCCAGCAGATACAATTGCTCCACCACGATCATCGACCGTTCCAACTCCAAGTCATTGGAGGTATATTTTGGTACCAAAAGGATAGGTTTTCGGAGCTGCAAGCATTCCTTCGTATACTCATTTTCCGCTCGCTCCATGAGTACCATTTCCGTTGAGTCGTATATCTGCCTCATAACTTCCTTTGAGATAAAAACTCTGATTCGGAAGTGGTGAATAGTAGGCAGTAACAATGAACTTTCTTGTTTCTGATAAAGAAGTCTCACTTGCAAACACTGGAGAAAGAATGGAAAGAAACTGAAGAAGAATAAGACTTATGCTGATATTTTTCACAGGTTTTTATTTTTATTTGGTAAATGACCGTTTCATTGTATCATACAATCAATTCATCTGGCAAAAGAACAGGTATTGACTTTTTTTATATAAAACGCATATTTATGTATAAAACTCCTTTTTATCTTACAGAACCTGTCGGAAATAATACATTTTCCTATGAAAATAGGACCCAGAAAACACTTTATATCCCCTCTCTTATTGATGGAACTATTCATGATATAAAACAAGGGATTGAAGTGGTTTTTCAAGATATAGATGAGCAAGGAATGCTCCAATCCTGTACGGGACTTCGGAATTTTGTTCGCATGAAATGGAATGGAATTTCTATGATTATTTTCGATAATCATAATCATGCACTCTATTTCTGGTACGAAGCTCTTTCCCAAGAGCTTATTGGGTCAAAAAATACGCTCGTGCATATCGACGAACACTCGGATCTCTGGGAAAATACTAATAATCTCTCAAAAAATCCAAGTCTTGAAGAAGTTTTTCATTTCACAAACTCAGAATGTAATGTCGGAAACTATATTCAACCAGCTCTTCGAAGTGGAATTATAGAAAAAGTCCTCCGAATAGAGGACACGATTGGAATGGAGAAATATGGCTCATACCAAAAATGAGAGAACGAATCCCTCATCTTGAATCTCGACCTCGATTTCTTTGCTCCAGAACTCGATTATATCTCTTTTGAGGATAAGAAGCGGATTATCCTCCATTTTGCCCGTCAAGCAAAGATCATCACAGTAGCAACGAGTCCCTTTTTCATAGACCAGAATCGGGCGATTGAGATGCTCAGAAAGGTATTTGAATTTGATTCCTAGTTTTTAATACAGTAGAGAAATGCGACATTACGAGGACGGACTGTTCATTCATAAGATGGTGTTCTAACATCAGGTGTTCCAGATATTCCTCACAGTGTACTATTTGCATTATAGAAATCAGTATCTGTCATTAATGAAGTAGAAGGATTTAATACACCATTTTGAGATATATGAAGTCGTGTACCATCTTGTATACTTCCAAATACTCGTCCCCCATCAGTTCCCGTAGTATTTCGATTCCATCCTCGGATAAATTCTCCTCGAAGGTCTGGTCTTCCACTTATACCATCTGCTTCACTCCAGCCACTTGGACAAGTAGTAAGGTTAAATGCCATAATTGCTCCTGTAGGTACGATTCCACCACTCCCCTCCACGCTCAAGAGTCGTTCATTGAGATTATCGACATTTCAGACTAAAAGATTCCATCCAGCGGCAGTAAGTGGATTACCAGAAATTTGATTTCGTATACTCGTTGGATCTGACCAGTTATAATTAAGTGCATACGTGACGCTCGCGATAGTTAGCATCAGGAATAATCCAGTAACAACTCCGTTTGCTGCCTTATTTCCAAACCAAGATAGAAACTGTTTCATACAAAAGAGAAATAAAAAATTAAGTTACTTGCATTATTCTATAATTTTTCGGAATTTCAAGTTTCATTCTAAAAAAGCGACTATCCTTTCGAATAATCGCCTGAGAAATTAAGATATTTTTATTTCTTCGCACTCATTTTATTGACTACTATCTGTTGTCCGAGCATAAAAAGCGTTCCTATAAGCCAATAGATTCCAACTCCAGCTGGAAAAAAGAATGTAGAAACTGCAATCATAGCTGGCATTCCCCAGAGCATAAATTTATTCATCACACTCGGATCTGGCATGAGAGATGGTTCTGTTTCAGTATATTTCCCATCTTTCTTCTCGATAATTTTTTTCTCGAGTTTTTCGAGTTTTTTTACATCCGCATCTTTCGGAAGAGAAAGCTTAATCTGAAACCACTGAGCTATACCAACTGCAAGGGCAAGAAACATACCTGTAATACCTCCAATGGAAAGAAGGTGGATTCCAAAAAATACCGTATCGATTCGAGAGATATCGAAACCCTGAAGAGGAGAGTAGAGATAGTAGTAGTTCGAGAAATCGGTAATTTCCAATACCACCCAATAAAGGACGATGAGAAGAGGCATCTGAATGAGGAGAGGAAGGCAAGAACCAAGTGGATTTACTTGTTCCTCTTTGTAGAGATTCATGAGTTCCATACCGATTTTTGCTTGGTCACCTTTGTATTTTTCTTGTAGCTCTTTGATCTTTGGTTGAATAGCCTGCATCTTCTTGCTATTTGCAAGGATATGATGTTGTGGAACAAGAAGGATAATTCGTATAAGGATTGTTACGAGAATGATTGCAAGACCGAAGCTATATCCTGGAAGTGTAGAAATAAGAAACGCAAAGAGATTATAGATAGGAGCATAAAAAAGATTTCGAAAAAGTGAACGGAAAAAACCTGGAGTTTCTCCGATAGTGTCACCATACGAGGTATTTCCATTAACAGTAAGTGCAAACTCGTATTTTCCTGGTGTCTGAAAGAGTTTATAGAGCGGAGAAATATCGAGTTTTTCTTTTGCACCCGCTGCAAGAGTGAGTGTTGTACAAAATTCTTTTGGTGGATTTGTCAGGAGATTATGATTTTTTTTGATACTAAAATCGCGACAAGTATCAAGAACAACACCTGAAGAGGTAGCATTCTCCACTTCAACTACTGGGATAGTGGGACTCACATAAGAAGTTGCTCCGATATGAAGAACTATTTCATTGCTCGGAATAATATTCTGCACCGGTTTCGGGAGAATCCAGTTTAATACAATAAGAGTAATGAAAAATACAAGGAGAAAATTTAGGAGACGAGTGTTCATTGATTGAAAATTAGAACTTTAAAATAAGATTTTTTAGATGGTGTCCTCGACAGGAATCGAACCTGTGTCTAAGCCTTAGGAGTGCCTTGTTCTATCCACTGAACTACGGGGACAAATGTACTATTGCTTTTCTCTTAAAAATCTATACTATTACCCCAAGAAAACGACTGTACTATATGAAAAAAGCGTAAAAATGCAAATACACTTAGAGAAAGTTCAAAGGTTTCTCAAAAACTCTTCCCTACTGCCAAAAATCATCATAATTTATGGTCCAACCGCTTGCGGAAAAACGACCCTTTCTATAGAACTTGCAAAATATCTTGATACTGAGATTGTTAGTGCAGATTCCAGACAGATTTACCGACACATGGATATAGGAACTGGAAAAGTAACAAAGAAGGAGATGCAGTGAATCAAACACTATATGCTCGATATTCGAAACCCTGATGAAGAATACTCAGTTGGAGCGTATCAGAAAGAAGTATTTGAAATTATTCGAGATATTCAGAATCGCGGAAAGATTCCAATTCTCTGTGGAGGAACTGGACTCTATCTCGATTCCATTGCCTTTCATTTCGATATTCCACCCAGAGAACCTGATTGGGAATACCGTAATTCACTGGAGCTCCTTCGTCAGGAAAAATGAAATCAATACCTCTGGGATATGCTCGCCTCTCTCGATTCAAAATATGCACAAACAATTCATCCAAACAGCCACCATGCAGTAATTCGAGGTCTTGAAGTATGGAAAGAAACTGGTAAATCTAAGTCGGAACTCAAGCAAAAAAAAGACCCACTTTTTGATGTATTATTCCTGACTCCGTACGATGGGGATCGTGAGAAACTCTATAAGAGAATCAATGCTCGTATCGAGGAGATGTTCGCTCTCGGGCTCATAGATGAAGTAAAAAATATCCTCGAGAAAGGATATAGCCCTGATTGTAAATGACTTGGTACTATCGGATACAAGGAAGTGATAGAATATCTAAATGGGAAATATACTCTTGAAGAATGTAAATCAAAAATACAACAAGGAAACCGAAATTATGCTAAGCGACAACTCACCTGGTTTCGTAAATATGAAGAATAAAAATAAATAAAAACCCGACAGAGTCGGGTTTTTATTTATTTTGATAAGAAATTTGTAATTTTCTTTAAAAGCTCGAAAGGAATCCGTTCCCACATCTCGAGCATTTCACGAATCTGATCGATAAATTCCATAATTTTTTCTACTTTTCCAAGGATAATAAAAGCTCGATAAAGTACGAGGGAAAGCAATGTTCCAATAATAACAGAGAAAAATATCAAAATACTATCAAGAATAAGTTGAGTATCCATAGTGAAAAAAGTTAAGAATTATTTTATTTTTCTTCTTCAGTTTTTTCATAAAATGAGAAGCTTTTAATGAAAGCACGAATTTCAGAATCGGTAGTTATTTTCTTAATTTCCCCGTCATTCATCTTTACTACGACTGAAGGAACTGCCTCAATTCCAATAGTTTTTCTGAGTTCTTCACTCCCCTCTTCGATAATAATACGAACCGAACCAGACTCTACCCATGCCTTGGTGATAAGTACTGGAAGAATAGGAAGAAAAAACTTTGTAAAAACATCTCCATCTCTAAGTGCGAAGATAGCAAACCTTTTTTCCTTCAAAAGTTCCTCATAAGAAGCGTTATCTTTGAGAGTCAATTTACTTTCTTTGAGTTTTTCATAACTCTGTGCCCCAGTCTTCTCGGCAAACTCTTTACTTGTCTCAAATCCTTTCTTTGCCATGTCTTTAATTTTTTGCCAATCCATCAAAAAAATTATTAGTAGTAATATATATTTCTCGCTTTATTGTATCATTTTTTGTGCTCAAAGCAAATTTCTGCTCGTTTTTCTCTTTTTCGAGCTGAAGAAATCGTTTTTTAAAAATTTCTATATCAAACACTCGTGCTGCGAGAGAATATTCATAATTAATCCCCCGGATAAATTCATCGGTCTTTTTTCCATAACTTATAGCAAAAAATGGAATCGCATGAACGAATGAAAGAATAAGACTATGAAGACGCATACCGACAACAAATTCCAGTTCCTTGTACATCGCGAGTGTTTCCTCAAGATTTTGTGTGGAATGAATATGGTATTTCTCTTGGAGACCTGCGAGAAATACGTCATCGTTTGCAGAAATATTTTCTGAATGAAATGAATGATTGATAAGAATAGGTTCATATCCGTGAGCCATGAGAAAACTGATAATTTTCTCAATATTTTCGAGCTCGTCCTGTAAAAATCCAGAACGAAACGAAAGTCCGATTTTCGGTCGCTGTTTTATGAGGAGCTTCGGAATCTCTGGGTCGTAAGAAATCACTGGATCCCGAAGAAGAAGCGCTTTGATTCCTATAGATTCGAGTGTTTTCTTACTTTCACTATCACGAACGGAGATATAAGTATTTTCTCCAGAGAAAAGTGGAAGTATCTTTTTTTCATTCTCTTTTTTCAGATGAATCCCGAGTGACCAATAAACAAGTGGTTTTTTAAAGAATTTTACAATCCATACCCGAAACTTCCATTGAGTGAGAAGTTTATCGAAATCCTGTCATTTCTCATCATCATAGAGAAGTCCACCACCTCCTATAACAACCACGTCAGATTTACGAATCGTAAGAATGGTTTTTATAAAGTACCAAATATTTCGGAGTGGTCGAGTTCTAAAATGATGAGGAAAATATGGAAGATATCGAACTCGAAAATCTTCTGGAAGGAGAGAACTCTTCTCATCATACGTAAAAACCGAAAAAGTCGCTTTTGGATAGCGATTCTTGAGGTAAGTATATTCTTGGAGAAGGATAAGTTCATCTCCGAGATTATAGGCACCAGTAGCAGTAAATAGAGAGAAATGCATAATTATTTTGCAAGGTTTTTTATACAATACACCATCCTATCTTGAAGTCCTATAAGTGTATCTGGAATGGAATCTACGATTCGGTCAACCGATTTTCTGTCATATCCCATAGAGAGGAGAGAATCAGTAATCTCAACATTTCCTGGCTTGCGAAGCGGAGCCTGCGGAACTTGTTCTGTGATGTCATCGATGCTGACCTTATGTTTGAGTTCGACGATAATTTTGAGAGCCATTTTCTTTCCGATTCCAGGAAGTGATGAGAGAAATTTCTCATCTCACTCATCGATAGCTTGTATGAGAAGGTTTGTTCCAAGCGAAAGCATAGCAAGAGCAGTTTTCCCACCGACTCCACTCACTTTTAAAAGCTTGCGAAAAAGGGATTTTTCTTCTCGGGTTTCAAATCCGAAAAGGACTTCGGAAACGTCAGTGATGTGATGGTGGATATGGAGGTCTTTTACTTCTCCAACTGTAACATTCGAAAGAGTACGGACAGGAACGAGAATCTCGAAGCCGAGACCTGTTCCAGTAACAACGAGATCTACTTTTCCATCTTCGATGGTAATAATAGTTCCAGAGAGATGAGAGAACATAGAAATAATGAAGTAATGAAGATATGGAGGCAGTATAGTCGGAATGAAGATTTTGGCAAAAATAAAATCCCACTCAGAAGTGGGATTTTACTAAAATTAAAAATAATTATTGTCCATTTATAATTACAACAGATGTATCATCAGCAGCTGCAGCTAGAGCGGTACCAGCCGCATTTACAACTCACTTAGTAGTTCCAGTGATAGAATCTTTAGCCACCAAAGTAGAATTATTTGCTACATCGAGACCAGATTCAAGACGTACAAGTGCTGAGAGTGTTGCACCTCCTCAATCAGTGGCAGCTTTATTTTGTACATTTCCAAGGTTTTCAAATGCTGTAGAAACTTCATATTCTCCATAAAGAATACCATTATTATCTGGTCATGCAATATATGCGTACGCACAATCCGTACCATTCTCTGCTGTACCACCATCATTACAAGGTTGTGCATATTTTGAGTCTGTTGGAATCTTTCCAAGATATTTTGCTAATTCCACCTGGAGAGTACTTCCTCTTGGGTATTCAGATATATCTTGATACGATTGTTCAATTCCTCCTTGAAGTGCCTTAACATCATTGATACGTGTTGTATCACGAGCTTTCTGGATCTGACTCGTATATGTAGCAGTTGCTCCAGTCGCGAGAATACCGATAATAGTAATAACTACAAGGAGCTCTATGAGGGTAAAACCTCGAGTACTGTTTTTTAGTGTAAACATAGTATAAAAAGAAAGTTAATAAGTAGCGAGAAGTATTATATGCAATGTTTTTTAAAATGTAAATAGAAAAGTAGGACTTTTTTATTTTTTATGGTGAAATATTATTTCTTGAGCGAGAGAATCTTGGTAATAAATACAACGATAATAATGAGAACAAAGAAAAGTATAACCTTTCCGACTTTATCGAGGAATATTGCTGCCATACCAAAGAGAAATGCAAGAGAATAAACAAAGTATCGAACGAAGTTCTCTGACATACCCATATTGAGTAGTCGATAATGAAGATGATGAATACGATCCCCTGCGAGTGGATTTTTTTTATTATAAAGACGCATGAGTATGACATAAAAAGCATCGATCAAATATACTCCGAGAACCGTCGCAACTGTAGCTATCTTCCCTCCTGCGATTATCGCAAGAGTCGCAATCATAAAAGCAATAAACATAGTTCCAGATTCTCCGAGAAGCACCTGAGGTTTTATATTATAAAGCCATCCAATAAGAACCGAGGGGATAAATATGGCAAGACAAAAAAGTACAAAAGTAGAATTGGCTTGAGAAAGAGAGGAAGAGTCAATAAGATAGAGCTTAATAGTGAGAATCGTCATCACAAGAAGCGTTACAAACGAGAGACCAGAAGTAAGACCCGGGACTCCATCTGACCAATTCACAGAATTAAACACAATCACATACCAGATAATAGTGAAAATGAGTGGAATAAGGTAAATCTGCAACGAACCAAGAACGATATAATACTGATCGAGATAGAGAACTCCTCCAAATATATTGGAGATATAACTAATCTTAATACTGGTGATTCCGATAATAGCTCCTATCCCGATTTGCATAGCAAGTCGTACTTTTGCGGGAACAATAAATGGTGTGTCTCGACGCATTTTCCCAAGCTCTTCTGCTGTTTTTTTCACATCGCTTTTACTTTCACGATCAAATTTATAAATCGTATCGAGATCATCCACAAAACTTATAAGAGTTACCACAGCACCCAACACGAGAATAATAAAAAGTCGGTGTTGATTTATATCTGAAAGGAGCGGATGAAGAAAGAGCGAGAGAAGAAGAAAATTAATATAGAAAATACTCCCAATACCGAGCGGAACTGGTTTTCTCTTGTGTCCATAAGGAGCAGGGTTATCGAGAAATCCAAAATGTTCAAAGAGGTATTTTCCTATATGAAAAATAACAAAAGAGGAGATGAGGGAGACTCAAAAAAAGAGTCCGAATTGTGTAAAAAAGGGAAGAGATGCAAGAAAATTCATAACTTTTGAGATTATTTTTATACCCGGAGAGTATAGGCAAAAGTTTTATTCTGTCACCTTTTTCTTCTAGGAATCCTAATTATCTTGAAGATGAGCAAGAATATTTTCCAATTTTTTATCCATCCACTGATTGAATAAAGATTCTCTTTCTTCATCCTCAGAAAAAAAACAACTACATATTTCCTCAAGTTCCTCTCTGCTCATTTCTGATAATTGTTTCCATGTATCACTCGTATTGTTGGACTCATAAATAAAATCAAGGCGATGAAGTATATCTTCGCTCGTCTTACCTCGAATAATTTCAAAAAAAATAAAAAGATCGGAATTAGAAATTTGTTCAGATTCATGAGAAATATTTTCATCATTCACCGCTAGGACTTCTTCTGTTAAATCTCTCGTATCTTGAGTGATATTAGAAACATCCTCCTGAACCCAGGAAGCATGCATATCTCCTCATAATTCTTCTCGTTCCAACATAGATTTACAAAAATACTGATAAATGTTATTTTTATAATAAAAAATCACTATTTGTCAAAACTATTTCCGTTCCTTTGCTTCTCTCGCTTTATCTTCAATTTCCTGTTCCTTTTCTTTCATATATGCCATGAAAGCTTCCCGTTTAAAGAAATAAACATATACTATTAGTCCTATCATAAGACCTGCAAGAACATAGGAGAAATAAGAGAGAATAGTCTTGTAATATGTTACGAATACTACCCCAAGAGTAATAATAGTTCCCGCCCAAAGAATAGACCCTATGATATTATATATCCAGAATTTTCCTGTGTGCATACCCATGGAACCAGCAATAAACGGAATGAAAGCACGAGTAAAGTTATGAAACTTTCCGAGAATCACAAACCATGCACCGTTTTTTTCAATTTGTTTTCGAAGGTATTTGAGCTCGGTTCTACCAAGTCCGAACCAGTCTCCGTATCTTTCAAGAAAGTCTATTCCATACCACTTCCCGAGAAAATATCCTATAGCATTCCCGATAAGTGCCCCGATGATAGCGAAGATAATCATATACCCCAGTTGGAGATGTCCAAGTTTTCCAAAAAATCCACCAACGAGGAGCATAATCTGTTGCCCGGGAACAAGTACTCCGATAACAGGAAATGATTCAATAATGCTCGATATAAATGCTATCAGATAGTTCCAGCTTCCGAGAAGATGAATCTGCTTTTCCATCCAAGAGATAAAAAGCTCAATCCAGGAAGGCTTAAATAATGCAATAGCTACAAGTGCAAATACCAAAGCTCCGAAAAGGAAATTCAAAATCTGAAAAAAGATATGAGAAATCTTGAGAATGAGTTTTTTTTGCATAGTAGAGGATTAGATATTATTTTATGAGAGATTTACAATGGTAAATTGTTCGGCAGAGCCCCAGAATGACAAATTATTATAAAAAATCATCCTGAGTGTAACGAAGGATCTACCACTGTCAATCTTTTTATAGCGAATCGGATAAATCTCTCCATGTGGGATTATAAGTATTTATGAGTCATATTTTTCTTTTCCGAGCCCATCATTTTATTTTCCTTTCCGTATTTCGCAAATACAACATCTCATTTCTGTACCTGGGCGTTACAAACAACAAATGGTTGGTCATTTTCGAAATACTTGTCATGAACAGGACGGACGGAG
>JAQTWX010000024.1 GCA_028689065.1 Candidatus Altimarinota bacterium
GAGAAACTCTCGGTCATGGGAGATAATCATATATCCTCATTTCCAGTTATCGATGAGATATTTTTCAAGCCACTCAACACTCTGAAGATCAATAAAATTTGTCGGTTCATCAAGCAGGAGAAATTCTGGTGCAGAAAGCAAAACTTTTGCAAGTGCAATCTTGGTTCTCTGTCCACCACTTACTTCCCTGATAGATTTTTCGAGAAGTTCAAATATCCCAATCCCCCGAGCAACACGCTCCAGTCGATTTTCCACTTCGTACCCACCAAGCATTTGAAAACGATCGAGTTCCTCAGTATACCGACCGATGGCATCCATATCCTCCGGATGCTCCGCCATATATTTCTCAGCTTCTATGAGAGATTTCTCTGCCTCACGAATTTCTCGAAACGCGAGCCTTAAATCATCTCGAACACTTCGATCTTCAGCATCGAAGTGAATCTGAGAAAGATACCCAAGCGAAATGCTTCCGATATTATTGATAGAACCATCAAATTCTCCAAGTTCTCCAGTTAAAATCTTCATAAATGTCGTTTTCCCCACTCCATTTCCTCCGACAATCGCGATACGATCCGTTGCATTAATAGTACACGAAATATCCGAGAGGATTTCCTTCCCTCGAACTTCGTACTTTTGGATGTCGATAATGATATGGTTCATAGGTATTTTTACTGATTCTAGTAATTTCCTACTAAAAAAGGAAATGAAATATATACGAGTGAGTATATAGAGAAGGAAAGAAAAATCCAACAAAAAATATCGAACACTTGCGTTCGATATTTTTTTGAAATCTTTTTTATTTCTGTCTCCTTCGTATGTACCACTGAACCACTCCTGCCCCGAGAGAAAGAGCTCAGAAGAGTACAAGATAAACTGGATGGATGTGTAATTCCCCAGATTCAGAGACCGATGCTTTGGCAACCTGATTGATATCAAATGAGACTGGAGTAATATCTTCTGTTTTTTGTTCTAGAGAAAAAGAATCTTCTGGAGATTTTATCTCAGAAAGAACTGAAGATACCTCTGTCTTTGTCGGAATCTCTTCGATGGAAAGAGTCTTTCTCGGAACAATCGACGTACTCACAATTGGTTTTTTTGAAAGTGTACGAGAAACTTCTTTTACAAAACCTTGTGGGATAATAATATCCTTCTCTTCATTATCGGGACTTCGAAGTACAACAGAACTATTTCCTGTATACTTCAAATAAAATTTCTGTCTCGAAAAAGACGATAAAATCATTCCTTCAGGAATCTCCAAATCCTCAAATTCAGATTGTATATGCCAGAATCCCATATTTACACTCTCTGAACCACTATTTACAAGCACTACTTCCGCTTGTCAGGAACCAAAGATATTAGCAGATTCAAGATGAATATCTGAGGAATATTCTAGAACATAATTATTTTGTTTAATTTTCGATTCATTTGCTGTGTTTATAATGGAAAAATAGATAAATGGAGAGGAATGTTTCAAAAGAATAGGATTCTCGTATAAAAATGCATCTTGCGGATATCCGTCCGGTTTGAAACTATAAAATGTCTTGGCCCCAGACTCCGTCGGAGTGAGAGTGATATAAAAGGGGGTATGGTACGTTCCAGATTGAGGCGTTGCAATAACATCCAATTTTTCAGCAAAAACACTGGTTGGAATAAAGAGAAAAAATAGAGAAAAATATATTTTATGCATATTTTCACGAAAAAATAAAAACATCACAGGTATAGTACAACAATATTTTCGGAAATCAATTCGAAAAGTTGATTTTTTCGGTTTTTGCTATAGAGTGATAATAATTTATCTCATAAAAAATATCCCATGAATCTTGTCGGTCTTACTTTTGTACTCTTTGGAATACTCGTTATACTTGCTCCTGCTCTTATAGCCTATATAATCGGAATATTTCTCATCCTTATTGGAACAAATATTCTTCTTGCTTCTACTCTTTTTAAAAATGGGAAACGGGAAAGTATTCAATTTGGGAAATATGAAATTTTTCGAAAAAAGTAAATTTTAGAGCAAACAAAAAGTAACAAATACGCTTTTACTCAAATCAAATAAATATGGAGCTATTCTCTCTTATCCCCATAATAATATTCACATTTCTTCCTATTCTTATTTGGGGGTATATTTTTTCATACCTTGATAATTCTCCTCTTGGATCTCGTAGATTTGGAATCGGTATAATCGCTGGATGTCTATCAGTGATTCCTGTTTTATTTATGAGTGACATAATGATATTCAGCAATCTCACTTCTTGGAATATATTTCCTCTGCTTGTAAGTTCAGATAATGAGATGTGACTTCTATTCTCGGTACTCATTACCATTGGGCTTATTATATCCTCTGTTCTCATATTTTCTCTCGGAATATTTTCTCTCAATATAGGAAAAATCTGGGGGATTTTTCTGAAAAATACCCTTATAGTACTCTCTATAGGAATATTCTTTTCTCTATTTCACTTCCTTTTATTAAAGCTCAATATATTTGATAACACTCTTGCAAACGGAGGAGTTACTATTTCTGGAACAGTATTTGGAACTCTTAAGCTCGTGCTTTTTTATTATGTAATAATAGCCATTATAGAAGAAACAAGTAAACATTTTTGTGTTCTTACCAGTTCTCTTCCTTCTATTGATTCTGTAAAAAAATGAGTGCTTTTTTCTATATTCATCGCACTTGGATTCGGTTTCATAGAAAATATTCTTTATATCAAGAATGTGGCTGATCAGTATGGTTTTTGGAGCTCTGAGGTTTTCACAACCTGAACATTTCGCTCTATTTTTTCTCTTATGACCCATATAATCTGTAGTGTTATTGTTGGACTGTATTTTTCTCGAGCATATATTACTTATACTCCGCTCAAAAAAAGTTCTCCCCTACATAAAGACTGTTCTTTATGGATTTGCTTTCTCCATACTCG
>JAQTWX010000006.1 GCA_028689065.1 Candidatus Altimarinota bacterium
TCGTAATAAGATCCATCTTCTAAAAATATGTGAGCCAATACCCTTCAATATTTATCATTCTTATCTTGTGTATCATCAAATTCAATTCTAACCTTTTTTCAAGTTAAAAGTTTTTTAGCATAATCACTCGCCTCTTCTCCATAACATTCTTTATATCAGGTTCTAGTAGCGAATTTTTCCGGTGTATCTATTCATAGAATTCGGATAGTCTCTGTTTTTCAATTTATATCAATCTTTATTGTATCCCCATCGACAACACTTATAACATCATAAAGAATTCAAGTTCAAGATTCTTGCTTGTAGCTAATTTTATCAATGACAGCATCTAATATATAAGAAATCCTTTCATTTGTAGAATATTTGGATTTCAGTTTCTCTAATTGGATGATAACCTTGCTTTTATATAATTCGGATTTTCAATCAACCAATTTAACAACCTTAGATCACGCAGTCTCTATAATCTTAACATCATTTTCGTTTGGAGTATAAGCAAGTGCTGTTGTAAAAATAAATATGGATAGAAAAAGAAGTTTCAATAAGGTTTTCATAATTAATAAGTATTAATATTTAAATTAATCTATAAATTCTTTAAAGAATTTATAGAAAAAATATTTAATAGCAAAAGATAAGTGCTTTTCAATCTCTTTATTTTAAAAACCTTGTCATAACTTTAAAAGGGTAAGGAGCTCCGCTTTATCTTTTTCCAAGCTCTTCTCAATAGCCTTACTATAATTTCGCGGGTGATAAAAGAATGGATTTTTATGATAGTATTTTAATACAATTTTTTTTGATATATTTTTTGAAAAATTTATATTGATTTCAAGAAATTTTGTTCATAGTTTTTTTATTCCCCCTTCTTTACCGAAGACACTAAAATATATATTTTGAATTAAAGGATCTGTTTTTGATGAATAAAATCAGTCAGCTTTAAGTTCTTTAATTATAGGGTTATATACTTCTGATATGTCCAACCTTTCACTTATATGAATTTCTTTAATGTAAGTCAATAATTTAACTCTTTGATTTTCAATATCCAGAAGATCAGTTAAAATTTTTCCTTCATTTTCTACAACATAACTAAGTCATTCTTTTAAATTATCTAGGAATGATAATTCTTTCTGTTTTTCTTTTGCCTCTTTTTTTTCTTCTGATATTAGTGTAAGTCTCTCTATTAAATTCGTTTTTTCCTTATAAAGTTTACTTTTACTCTCCATACGACTTTCCATATCAGCCCTTACTTCTCATTTATCTTCCTCGGAAGAATTTAGGATTTCTTCGAGTTCATCAATTTTCCGTATATGTCTTTCTCTTTCCTTGTTATTATTTTCTATTTGTTTCAAAATTTTACTCTCCTCATTTTCTAGTATTGTTAAAACATTTTTTTCTTTTAACCCGCTTAAAATTTTTTCCTTCTCTGTATCAAAGAAATCCGTTTCATTTAGGATAAATAGTAAGCAATATATAATTATATCTTCAAGATAATCCGCATCTATACAGGTGATTTGTGTATTCTTTTTTTCAATCAATATTCCTTCCTCTTCCGAGGAATAAATATTTCTTTCAGGGTCTCTATATTGCCTTTTTCCATTTTCAATATTAGTCTGAAAACGAAGACCTTTTTGATTAAATAAAATACCCTTCAATAAAAACATATTCTTATGTCCCTTTTTTCGATTATAGACAGTCTTATTGAGTATGAGTTGCTTTTGAACTTTATCAAAAACCTCCTTGTCTACGATTACAGGAACTGGCACAATTATATATCTTCAATCCTCCATTCACTTGTATTTCTTTCCCCATTCCCATTCTCAAATATAAGTTCTAGAATGAAGAATTTTTTGTAATGTGCTTTTCCCCCATATCTCTCGTCAATTTATAGTTAAAATATTTTTTTTCTTCAAATAACTCCTAACATTTGTTAATGTTCTTCCTTCTGCTACTAATTCAAATATTTTTTTTACAACAGTAGCTTCCGTTTCATTTATTGAAAGACTTTGTCTTTTTATTTCTTTTCCACTTTCTCTTTCTGTAAAGTTAATAGTATATCAGTATATATTTCTTGATAATTGTGTTGCTTTTTTGTTTAAAACATTCCTTTTTCCTCTTCAAAACCTATCAAGAATAGTTGCTTTTTCAAATTCAGCAATTGTCGAAAGCATATTAAAATGAAGATCGTCCTCCTTACTTCCGCTCCTAAATTTCCCTTTACCTTTCGTATAAATAGTTATTCCTTTCTGTTTTAATAATCTATATGTGAAATATTGTTCTCCGTTATTCCTTCACATTCTTGAAAGCTCATCAAAAATAATTGAATTAATATCAGTATTCTTTTCAAGAAACTCCATCATCATAGAAAAACCCAATCTTTCAAGATTGGCAGAGCTTCCAGTTACTTTGTCCTCGAATATTTGTATTAGATCAAATCCCTCCTTTTCCGCATAAAATCTTATTTCACTTTTTTGACTTTCAAAATCTTGTTTGTTTGTTGATACACGAACATATCACACTACTTTTAGTTTATCCATAGTCTATATAATGAAAGTAATTTAACTTCATTATATAGAAAATATCAATTTCCCAAAATAATTTTTATGAACATAACATTAGGATATTATGTCCTCATGCTGCAGCAATAGTAAGTGCTCGCTTGGCGTGCTCTTGCCCGATGATGTGCTCGAATCCAGTGATTTTCGTGCTGGATTTATATTTCTCGATAAATACTTTCGGATCTACTGGTGTATGTTCTGGAAGAGATTTAGTCCCCGTAAGTATTTCTACAAGCGATGCGAGATTTTCGATTCCTATGAGGTGTACTCATGGTATGAGTGATGCTTCTTCGAGGTTTTCCCATGGAAGGAATATATACTTAATTCCTTGTTCTTTGGCGAATATGACTGATGGGAGGATAGCACTAACACTCCGAAGTTTCCCATCAAGGGCGAGTTCTCCGACAAAGAGTCCATTTTTTATGTAATCTTCGATAAATTCATACTCTTTACAGAGGATTCCAATGGCAATCGGAAGGTCGAAACTTGGTCCCTTTTTTCTCACATCTGCAGGAGCAAGATTAACGGTGATACGGGTTGATGGGAAAGTAAAACCAGAGTTTTTGAGAGCACTTCGTACTCGCTCTTTGCTTTCTTGAATTGCTGCATCGGGAAGTCCGACGATATTGAATGCAGGCATTCCATTGCTTACATCAAGTTCAACATCTATCTTATTTCCGGAGAGTCCATTGACTGAAACAGAAAAAACTTTTGAGAACATAGTATATGAGCCGGGTTAGAGGACCTTATTTGGAAATGATAATTATTTTTCTGTCTTTGTAAAATAGAAAATCCCTTATTATAAAAACCCTCATCAAATCGATGAGGGTTTTTTAATTATGCTGCTTTTTGTAATTCATTTCCAGAATCAATTCTTGCTTGCTGTGTTATGTTGATAATATCTTTTTTAAGTCCAGATAAGAGCTTTTGAAGGTTCGTTGTATCTAATTTTCTTTCTTCGAAGTGTCGTATGTTTCCTCTATAGTATTCAATAAAATCAGACGCTTGGGTAAATTTTTCGAATTTACGGGAAATACTGGTAATATTTGGATTATTTCTCATATTTTTTAACATCTTTTCTTTATAGATTTTTCCTATGAGTCTATCTTCACGACTTCCTTTTTTCAGTGATACCATCTGTTTTCCATCAAAAATGAAATCCGTTGCATACTCATTTTTGTCTTGTTTATCAAAACGTGGTTCGTTCGCGGCTACTATCGTTGGTTTAGGAGTATTGTTTTGAGAAGAAACTTTTTTTATGGAAGAAATTTTATTGTTTACAACATTGGGAGTATCTACAACATTGCTTGCTACTACTGAAAATTTTGGAGGAAAATCCTTAGAGAATTTATCAAATGTTTGTGCAATAGCAGTCGCATACTGAGTAGTGGTGGGATGTCATTTCTTATCTGGTCGTCAGCGTCCGTACCAATCTTTTCCTACTTCTTCGACAATTGCAGAAACATCTAATCCTTTATTGTAATAGTATTGATAACGATTCGATATTTCGGAGAATGCTACTTTATCTTGATTTTCCGGAGTAGGAGGGAGTTTTTTACCAAAATAGGCAGTAGACCATTTCTCCCAATTCTTTTCCATTATCTGGTATCTTCCATTGGCACGTGTGCCATAGTGTCTAGAACTCTTACTTGTAATGATTTGTCATTTTGCATTATAGTTAGTTCTACTTTCTTGGTGTCCAAGAGTAGCCGTAAGAGCAATAACATTTGGTATCTGTGATTCTGGAATTCTCCTGCTTCGAGCAATAGAAAAGAAAGTTTCTTCAGAGGCAACAAAAGAACTATGAGTAAAGTTCGGATGTTTTGATGATTTCTTTGTTTTTACAGTTTTTACAGATTTCGGTATTTGAGAGGATTTTAAGGTTTCTGGTTTCTTGGAAATGGTTGTTTTTTGTTCTTTAAAAAATGAAGTAAAAGTAATTGCTTCGTCTATATTTTGAGCCCATGCATACGTTGCACCTGCTTTGAGATCTTTGTAGGAATTCAAAACTATATCACCCGTTTCAATATTTACTAGTCTTCCTTCCCAACCGTCTTTTGTTCCAAAATTTTTAAGCATAAAAGATCCAACGGAATCTCATTTTTTTGCTTTTGCAATATGTGGCTTTGGCGATATATTTTCTAATATAGACGAAATTTTTGTTGTATTTTTTTTGGAAAGAATAGGGGATTTTTTTGGAAGATTTACAACTTTTCAAGGAATATGATTCTTTCGAGAACTTTTTGAAGTAGAGGCTTCTTGATTATATTGAAGTGAATCAGGCAGGAAAGTGTTTGCAAGTCCTGGATTACTCGCCATAGTGAGACCAAGTACCAAAGATACTCGTCCAGAGAATCTCTTTATACAACCTATACAGTCTTTTACAAGAGATCATTTTTTTTCGGAAATATTTTCCGTGTTTCTATGGGAAAGAAGAGAAAGCATAGCAGGAAATTATAGAATATTTTTAGAAATATTCTTGATTATAGAAATATATGACAAGATGTCAAGTATTTGTTTTCCTGTCTAATAAATAATGCTTATCGAAATTTTCCAATGCTTTCTGCGATAACATTTGCTACATTTTTATCAAGAGGATTTGGGATAATCATTTCTTCCGTTGGATTCACTACATAAGCAGCAAGTGCTTCGGCTGCAGCAAGTTTCATCTCATCGGTAATCGCTCGAATTCTGTATGCCAGAGCTCATTTGAAAATACCAGGGAAAACGAGTACATTATTGAGCTGATTTGGAAAATCGGATCGTCCGGTTGCGATAATACGAGCTCCTCCTGCACGAGCTTCGTCTGGCATAATTTCAGGAATGGGATTTGCCATAGCAAATATAATAGCATCGGTATTCATGCTATGAATATCCTCGCGATTAAGAATATTCGGAGCACTTACCCCGACAAATACATCAGCTCCACGGATAGCATCCTGAAGATTTCCAGAAATATTTCGCGGATTGGTGATATTTATAAGTTTCTTCTTTTCAGAATTAAGATCTGTCCGAGAATCTGAAAGAATCCCTTTACTGTCACAAGCAATAATATCTCGTATTCCATAGAGTTGAAAGAGCTTTAATATAGCGGTTCCAGCAGCACCAATCCCGTTAATAACCACCCGAATCTCTTCTTTCTTTTTTCCAGTAATTTTCATACTATTTATAAGTCCAGCAAGTGCGACAATTGCTGTTCCATGCTGATCATCATGCATAACTGGAATATCGAGTTCCGCCTTGAGTCGTTCTTCTATTTCAAAGCATCGTGGTGCGGAAAAATCTTCGAGATTGATTCCTCCGAAAGTTGGAGCGATATTTTTGATGGTTTGAATAATTTCTTCAGTGTCTTGTGTTGCGAGAATTATCGGAAAAGCATTTACTCCTGCAAATTCTTTAAATAGAACACATTTTCCTTCCATAACAGGAAGTCCTGCCAGAGCACCGATGTTTCCAAGTCCGAGAACTGCAGAACCATCGGAGATAACTGCGACAGTATTGGACTTGAGAGTATAGAGATATGCATCTTCTGGGTTTTTTTCAATCGCGAGACAAGGAGCTGCTACTCATGGGGTATAAGCGAGACTTAAATCTTCACGAGTATTAAGAGGGGTTTTAGAAATAGTCTCAAGTTTTCCATGATGTTTGAGATGAAAAGCGAGACTTTCTTCGAAGTAATTCTTTGGAGATGGAGACATAGAACTTTAAATTAAGTAAATAGAAACAAAGTATAGTCTTTTTTAAATTTTGTAAATAGTTTTAAAAAATGAGAAAACTATTATTTGTTTTTGACAAAAAGGCAAATAGTTTATATTGTAATGTTACTATTAAGATTCACTTAAGGTTTTTATATACAGTACTTTAAAATATTTTTTTTCTTCATCCTTATGCAGTATTCTGAAACGAGAAAACTTCTCGGTACCTCCATAGAAATAACCGTTGTTTCTGAAGATCCAAAAACTCCAGAACGCATCGGATATGTATTTGATTATTTTTATTCTATCGAACAAGAATTTTCACGATTTTTGCCAGATTCAAGCCTGAGCCTCCTTAATAAATACAAAAAAATGAGTGTCTCAAAACGTTTTTTGGAACTCATGGAAATTTCTAAAAAAATGTACAGAGAAACTAATGGTTTTTTTAATCCCCTCGTATCTGTAGCAAAACTCGGGTATCAAAACTCTTTTGAACAGGGAAAATTTGAACCAGTAGAATGAACAGTTGATACAAATTTTGATAAGATTCAGATCGAAGGAGATGTTATAACTCTCGAACCTGGACAGTCTCTTGATTTCGGAGGTATCGGAAAGTGATGGGCAGTTGATAAAGGATCTTCTCTTCTTCGTCTTTTTGGATATGAAAATTTCTTTATTAATGCCTGAGGAGATATTTATGCGAGTGGAAATAGAGAAGTTGGAAAAATCGGATGGGTTATTGGTGTAGAAAATCCCTTTACTGAGGATGTTATTGCCTCACTTGTTCTCAAAAATTCTGCAATTGCTACCTCTGGAAGTTATAAAAGAAAATGGGATATAAATGAGAAAAAATATCATCATCTCATTAACCCAATAACTTCTGGAAATGAAAATGCTATTGTGAGTGTTACTCTTATAGCTTCTGAATGTGCGAAAACAGATGGATTTACCAAGAGTATCTTTAATGCTCCAGTTTCAGATGGACTTCGTCTTATTGAACAGAACGACATGGAAGGTCTTATATTTACATCATCTGGACAGCTTCTTTACAGCAAGGGACTTCAGGAAAAATACGAGCTTGATTTCGGAGAAACAAACTAATTATTCATAATTAAGTTTCATTTAAGGTTACTTTTTATATTGACAGTATATAAATATTTATTTATCTAATTTTTTTATGAAAAAAACGCTACAAATCATCACAATAGGAAGTATATTTCTTTTTTGTGGAGCTTCCTTTTTTGGTATTGTATCAGTAAATAATGAAAATATTCCTTCAGGATTTTGGAATATTCGTCAGATTATGATTACGCCTACCTATGCAGATGATGACGAGGATGATAATCATCACAGTCGGTCACATGAAAGTTCTCATGACGATGAGAAACATTGAGGTGATGATAGAGATAGTCATGATGACGATTACTATCAGCCGACCCCGACACCTGTGACTCCAAATCCAACGCCTACTCCTGTTAATCCAACGCCAAGTCCAACAACTTGTACTTATCAGGATGCAAATTATACGGGTACTGCGTCATATTCAGAGTCACGAGTTGGTGGTATGGCCAACCCTGTTACTGCAGATGTCACAGTAAGTGGCGGAAAGATTTCTGCTATCAATGTAACTACGCAATTTACACATAGCAATCTTACGAGAGTAAGCAATACTATTGTTGCAAACGTTATCGCTACACAAAAAGTAAGTACTGTTTCTGGAGCATCAGGAACTGCTATAGCAAATGCGATTCAATCAGCAATAAGTTCAGCAGGGACTTGTACTACTAACCCTACTCCAACACCTACGCCAACTCCAGTTCCGACAACACCAGCAGCTCCTATGGTAACAGTTAATGATACAACAAATACTGTCACAGGAATGGCATCCGGAATGGAATATAATCTTGATAATACTGGATATGTACTTTATAATCCAAACATTTTTAAATCTCTTAATTTTGCTGGAAATCACACACTTCTCGTACGTATAGCTGCAACAGGAAATACTCCTGCAGGATCCGTAACAAAACTTATCTTCACAACAAACCCAGCACTCAATCCTACGCCAGCTCCAACACCTGTTCCAAATCCAGGAACGAATTGTTCTTTGGCAGATGGAATTTATACAGGAAATGGATCATATTCAGAGTCACGACTTGGTGGTATGGCCAACCCCGTTACTGTAACTACAAAGATTGTAGGTGGAAAAATATCAACCATCTCTGTTTCCACACAATTCACCCATGCAAATCTTACGAATGTTGAAGATACTATTGTTGCAAACGTTATTGCTACACAAAAAGTAAGTACTGTTTCTGGAGCATCAGGAACTGCTATAGCAAATGCTATACAGGATTCTATTTCTCAGGCAAGTTCTTGTTCTACAAGTACGCCAGCGCCAGTACCAACACCAAATCCTAATCCTACTCCAACACCTACGCCAAAACCAGTAGCTCCAGCTAGTAATGTTTTCACAGGAGAATGAACTTATTCTTACCCAGGAGGATCATTGACTTCTATAGTGGAACTCACTGTTACTAATGGTAAAATCACAGCAGCACAATGGAAACAATTTTTTCCATCAGGAAATGGAAATTATACTCGTGCTATGGCAGATGCAAATCTTCAAAAATTGATTAATAGTTCTATAACTACTGTTGATACAATAAGTGGAGCAACTTGAACATCTAATGCTGTTCAAGATGCAATCAACAATGCTCTTGCAAAAGCAAGAAATGCTTCCATAGGAACATCATCAACACCTATTACTCTAACCCCAACACCAAGTCAGAATAGTACACTTTCAGTAAATAATACTCCAACTAAGTATACTGCTCCAAATGGAAAAACATATAAAATTATACACAATACTACTTCGAATGTTTATATGTTCAAACGTGCAGATGGAACTATATCATCTCGAGAATTTCCTACAAAAGATGCCATGATAGCATATATTCGTGATAATAATCCTATTGCTGTGGCACCTGTGATAGCGCAAATTAAAAGAACTCCAACTCCAATAAAAAGAACTACATCAGTAGTAGCACCAAGAACATCTACTGCTTCTTCATCTGCAGCTACTGCTGCTGCAAAAGCCGCAGCTCAAGCACAAGCCGCCGCAGCTGCAAAAGCTGCAGCCGCAGCCGCTGCTGCAAAAGCCGCAGCCGCTACACCAGCCCCAAAAGTAAATACTACTACGACAGTCAGTTAAGAGACACAGTAATAAAATTGCTTTTCTCAAAAAATTCCGTAGGATATATGTAAGAAAAAGATACTCCCTTTTGGGTAATTTCTTTCTCCTCAGTGGATAAACCACACATGTTTCTTTTACGGAATTTTTCTTGATGATTTCTATTCCATAAAGTACTCTTCATGCTCCGATATCTTCTTTCCCTCATTCCTGGAGTTATCCTTTTCTTTGTATTTTATGTTATAAAATTAGAAGAAGGAAATTTCTTGCTCCGGGATTTTGGAAGAATCTCATTCTTGTATCTCACATTCGCTCTCGTTATCACTCCTATTATTACGCTTACGAAAAAAGATTCGATTGCTCCCTATAGACGAGTATTTGGCATATTGGCATTTCTTTTTGCAGTTGCTCACTGAATGGTGTATTTTTATATGGAATACATCTACCAGAAAACATTTTTTGTTCCTGCTCATTTTCGAGAGCTCGATGTTTTCTCTGGAGTTGTAGCTTTTCTTATTATGGCGGTACTTGCCATTACTTCCAATAATTTTGCTGTTCGACTTCTAAAAGGATCATGGAAAAAACTTCAATCCTTCACCTATCCACTTTTTCTTCTTGCTGTTTTTCATGTAGCATTTGCTTCTCGATTCGATTCATTTTACATGATTGCTATAGGGATACTTATATTTCTCCGAACTTTTGCATATCTCCGAGAAAAAAATACATCATCCGGAAGTATTTCCACAAAAGCAACACGTTATCGTTGTGTGCCTTGTGGGTGGATATATGATGAAAAATACGGCGATCCTGATAGTGGAATAGCTCCAGGAACCCGTTTTGAAGATATCCCTGATAACTGGGTTTGTCCAGTTTGTGGAGTTGGGAAAAAAGATTTTGTTCCCTGTGAAGAATTGCATGAGAAAGATGATATTCCTGCTCGAGTAGTAGAAAAGAATCTCCTTAATCCTACTACTTTAGAACTTATTATTGAGACAGCAGAATTATTGGAAGTAATCCCAGGACAATTTGGACGTATAGTATTTAAAGATCGAGATGGTATTTTCTATCGTTCATATTCTATAGTGGAATCAAATGAAAAGAGGCTGACTTTTTGTATAAAACTGACATCTGGAAGATGAGGATATGCTCTTAAGAATCTGAAAATAGGAGAAAATATAGCGTTAGAAGGGATATATGGATCTTTTGTTCTTGAGAAGAATGCAAATCCAAAAGTATTTATAGCAACAGGTACGGGTCTTTCTCCTCTTATAAATATGATGCGTCAAATTCCCGACGAGGAAAAAACTCTTCTCTTTTGAGTTCAAGATTCTAAGAGTTTATTTTACACTGAACTTCTCAAGAGTATTCCAAAACTCACAACACATATATTTCTTTCACGAGAAGAAGTTATAGGATATCACTATGGTCGTGTCGATTGTATGAAATTTGATTTTCCGAAAGGAACAGAGTTTTATCTATGTGGAAATCCTGAGATGATTGAAAAAACCATTTCTGATTTGAAAATGCAGGGATTTGATAAGATTTATCATGAAATTTTCTAAATTATGAAAAAACTCAATATATTTTTATCAGTTTTCATTGTCACAGGACTTTGTTTTTGGGCATTGATTGGAATTTCTAATGATAATCAGTATACTTCTGTACGGAAATATACAAAATCGAAAGTAGAAACAAAAATTATCCCTCAGAATATACCCGAAGTGGTTGAGTCAATAACAGACATTCCTGCCCCAGAAACCACAGATACTACTCCACCGATGATCGAATTCTTGAATTATAAAGATGGGGATGTTGTTACTCTTCCTCTTGTTAATATTCTCGTAAAAGTAACCGATGATCAATCTTCTCCAGATAAGATTACTATAGATTGAGCAGGGCGACAAAGATTGGTAAATGGATTTAACCCCATTGTAGTAACCGCGACAGATGAGGCTGGAAATGTTGGAAGTGCTTATATCGTTATAGAAAAACAATAATGAAAGTTCTCCTTATAGAAGACAATCGTGAAATCTCCAAGAATATTAAACGATATTTGGAGCTTGATGCGTGGACTGTGGATATTGCTTTTGATGGGCAAACAGGTCTGGACATGGGACTTACAGAGAATTATGATATTATTCTCTTGGATGGTATGCTTCCTGTGCTTGATGGTTTTGAGGTATGTAAGAAAATTCATAATGAGAAAGATACTCCTATTATTATGATAACCGCTCGAGATGAGGTTTCCAATAGGATTACAGGACTGGAAGGTGGAGCAGATGATTATTTGGTAAAGCCATTCGATTTGAAAGAGCTTGAAACTCGTATGTTTGCAGTGCTTCGTCGGTCAAAAAAAGAAGCATTCAAGGAAATCATTTATGAAAATATTGTCATCAACCTTCAAAAAAGAAGTGTTTTGAAAGACGGGGAAATAGTTCATATTCCATTAAAAGAATTTCTCATTCTTGAATATCTTATAACCAACGAAGGAGCAGCTGTTTCTAGAGGAGATATTATTGAATATGTATGGGGAGGAGAATCTCTGTTTGAAAGTGATAAATTGGATGTTTATATTTCCAATCTTCGAAAGAAACTCTCCCCTGATATTATTCAAACCATCAAAGGATATGGGTATATTTTTTCTTTATCAAAAATATAATTTATGTTATTTTCTCGACTAAAATCATCTACCGCAACAGCACTTATATTCACTTTTTTTACGAGCGTGCTTTTAGTGCTTTTTGTTGTAATGATTAATGTTTATTATTTTTATACGTGGAATTTTGATGAAAAGGGGGAAATTGCCGATAAAACAGAACAAACAGCCATGCGTATCATGAATACTCAAGACGAAAGTGGAATGACTATGATGGATAAAACAAATCAATTTTTCAATAAGATTGTAGAACAATGAGGTGTGATTGAAATATATGGAAGTGGGACTCTTTCGTCTCCTCAATGGGATAAATACAAATCAAATATTCTTTGACTCTATCAGAGTGGTTCGAATTGGTATATGTATTATACATTTTCTTTTCGAGATATAGGTACTATTAAGCTTCCTTATAATGTTACGGAGCATATTAACGGACAAGCATCCCTTTTGGGAGTTTCTCTCTTTTTGACTCTCTTTTTTCTTATAACCATAGGACTTATCTCTCTTTTCTTTGCGAGTTATTCCCTTCGTCCACTCTCCAAGATAGTTCGATATATTCATTCTTTCCGGGTTGATGAACCAATAGCAGATTTTCCTCTTTCTGGTCCAAAGAATGATGAGTTTATGATTGTTGCAAAAGCACTTTCCGATGCATTTAGAAAGATACAATCTCAAACAGAAACATTGCGACAGTTTAGTATTGACGCAGCACATGAATTTAAAACTCCTTTGATGATTATCCACTCAGAAATTGATTGTGCTATCAAGAGTGGTGATTATCAAACAGGAATGGATAATATTAGAAGTCAGATATATTTTCTTGATACGATGATCAGTACACTTCTTACTATCGCTCGTCTTGAAAAAGAGGAAATCAAGAAGGAAGAAGTAAATATTTCGGTATTGCTGGAGGAAATCACATTTGAAACCGCATATATTTTTCGTGAAAAATGACTTCGCGTACTGAAGAATATAGAAAAAGATATAATATTAGAATCAAATCAATCCATGCTTCAGATTATTCTTTCAAATCTCTTGAGCAATGCTTTCAATTATACAAATGATGGAGAGATTGAAATTACTCTCGATACTCATGGATTTTCAGTAAGAGATACTGGAATAGGTATTGTAAAAGAGAATATCGATAAAATATGGGATCGACTATATCGTGTAAATTCTTCTTGGAGTGTTCAAAATGGGCATGGGCTTGGACTTTTTCTCGTAAAAACAGTAGTAGAGAAACTCGGATATAGTATACGAGTTGAAAGTGAAGCAGGAAAAGGAAGTGTATTTTCTGTAGATTTTGGAACAAAGAATAACGAATAGTCTTTTTATTATAAAGTACGGGATAATTTTGATCATAATTTCATTTCTTTATTCTCCCATATTTCTATCACTTGTAAACAGGAAAAACCTTTCCAGTTTGCGTTTTCTAGAGAAATCGGATACTATTATACTATAAAGGCAATAGTATTTTTTCTTATTCATCTTTTTATGAATCTTGATTTTTCTCTCATTCCAACAGTATTTGCAAAAATTGCAATAGGGTCTGTTTCTACGCAAAATCCAGAACCAGTAGCAGCTAGTTCAGGTGCTTCGGGAGGGTTTGGTATGTTTTTTTCATATATAGGAGATTTTCTTCTCTTTGTTATCGTATTTTTTCTTTTTCTGAAACTTATCCGATTGATATATGAAGTATACGCAGCACGAAATCTCGTATATATGAGAATAACACTTCCTCGTGCCGATTCTAAGCTTGATAAGGAAAAGGAGACCAAAAAAGATTTCAAAGAAAAGACGGGTATTATGTCCATCTTTTATAAAGGAATTCATAAAATATCACAGGCAACCTTGAAAGATACTATTCTTGATATGATATTCAATCATGCAAAAATCTCTTTGGAGATCCTTTATGATAAGGGTCAAGTATCTTTTTACGCGGTAACATACAAGGAATATGTTCCACTTATCTCTCAGCAGATTACCTCCAATTATCCAGATGCAGAAGTAAAAATAATCTCAAAAGAAGAATATGGTGATATAAAACCAGCAGGATATACACTCAGGACCGCTTCGGTATATAAGGAAAATGATGATATTTATCCGTTTAAAACCTATAAATATTTCGAAGACGATCCATTATCGAGTATTACTAATAATATTGGTAATCTCAAGAAGACAGATCGTGCAGTTTTTCAAGTAGTTATAAAGCCACTTGGCTCTTCTTGGAATAAAAGAGCAAAGAAAGCTGCTGGTGAAGTAGCAAAAGGAATGTATAAAAAAGGTTTTAAATGAGGAATGGTTGTTACTATTATTCAATCCATTTTTTCACCAATTTATTGGGTTATGCAACGTCTCGTTGTCAATGAACCATCTGGAGGAGAATCAGGAGCACCAGGAGCTTCATCATGAGATTCCTATAAGATATTCAATCAAGCAGAACAAGAAGCACAGAAAATGGTCGGAGAATCTGCAGGACAGCCAGGATTCGAGGCATCTATTCGTGTATTAGTTGCATCAGATACTCCACAAAGTGCAGAATCAGGACTGTATAATCTTCTTTCATCGATGAATATTTTCACCGATGAATATAATAATAAACTCGATAATCCACAGGTTATAGAAGATATGTTTCGATTCTTCTTTACACCCATCCGATATATCGCTTTTAAACTCCGACTTGTTGGTTTTCTTCAGGTAAAAAGTATTCTCTCAACTGATGAACTTTCGACATTGTATCATTTTCCCGATATTAATTACAATAAATCTCCCATTATTAAATGGCTTGATTATAAAATGCTCGCTCCGCCAAACAATCTCAAAACTCCTACAAAACCGACGATGCTCATGGATTATAAGCGAGACAAAAAAGGAAATGTTTTGACGAACGACGGAAGTTATCTTAAAGTAGATGGAAACTGGAATCTTATTCGTGATGAGGCACGTAATTTTATGACAACAACTGGCGAAGTTGTCGCAGTTTTTGCAGATGGAGATAATAAAGGAAAACCAGTGGACGAAGGAAAAACTCCTATTCAGGAACTTCAACAACGTCATATCGCAGGGTTTCCAGTTTATACAGACGGAGTTCTTATGGGATGGAATGAATATCGTAACAATAAACAACCAGTATATTTTACACGAAAAGATCGAGGACGACACCATTATATTATCGGTAAATCGGGATGAGGTAAATCGGTATTTGTTGGATATTTGGCACGTCAGGATCTCTGGAATGGAGACGGACTTTGTGTTATTGATCCTCATGGAGATCTGGTGGAAGATATTATTGCGTTTACTCCGAAGGAACGAGCAAAAGATGTTATCATATTTAATCCAGCTGACCATGAACGTCCAATGGGGCTTAATATGCTTGAGATTATTGCAACAGATCCAGCACTTCGAGCGATTGAGAAAGATCGTGCTGCTCTTGATGCCACTTCAATTTTTATTAAGATATTTAATGAAGAAATCTTTGGACCGCGAATCCAACACTATTTCCGAAATGGATGTCTAACTCTTATGGATGATGAAGATGAGGGTGGAACGCTTATCGACGTGCCACGACTCTTTGTTGATGATGCATTTATGAAATACAAAACTTCCAAGGTTCAGAATCCTGTTGTAAAAGCATTCTGGGATCATGAATATGCCAATACGGGAGATCGTGAAAAACAGGAAATGATTCCATATTTCAGTTCGAAATTTGGACCGTTTGTAACAAATACCACTATTCGTAATATTATCGGTCAACCAAAATCCGCTTTCAATCTCCGTCGAGTTATGGATGATCAAAAAGCCCTTATGGTTAATCTTTCTAAAGGTATGATTGGAGATTTGAATGCACAGCTTCTTGGTCTTATATTCGTTTCAAAGATTAATATGGCGGCCATGAGTCGTGCCGACACTCCAGAGGATGAACGAAAAGATTTCTTCCTCTATGTTGATGAGTTTCAGAATTTTGCTACCGATACCTTTGGGGAAATCTTGTCAGAAGCTCGTAAGTATCATTTAGCACTGATTATGGCGCATCAATTTATTGCCCAGATTGGAGGTTCTAAATCCAAAGATGGAAAACCAACTATTAAGGATGCAGTATTCGGGAATGCAGGAACTATTATGTCTTTCAAGGTTGGTGCTGAGGATGCCGAGTATCTTGAAAAAGAATATGCTCCACTTCTCTCTCAACAGGATATCATCGGTATTGCCAACTTTACAACCTATTGTAAACTCAACATCGACAATGCGACGACCCGTCCGTTCGATATGAAGACTATCTGGGATAATCATTACAAAAATCCAGAAGTTGCAAAGGTTATCAAGGAGTATTCTCGTAAAATGTACGGACGCAAAAAAGAGTACGTCGACATGGAGATCGAGGCACGACTTGGAATTGTAAAATAGTTAAAATTTAAAAAATCACCCCCGACTTGATTGGGGGTGATTTTTGTATATACTAGGGAATAATACTACTTTTTATCAGGATTATGTATAAAAACCTCCGAATTATTTTTCTTTCGTTTTTTCTTGGACTCAGTATTATGAGTTTTTTGGGTGTTACTTTTGCTGAATCGACGGCAGTGAATCGGAGTGTACCAACAACGAGGGATTTAAATGTGAATTTTGATGCAAGAAACGGTACTGTAAAAGAAGGTTATATAAATGATTTTTCTACAGGATTTGGGACATATTTTTTTGGGGGGGATCTTACAGGGGAGAAGGGGGCAAAATATCTTATGATAACTATTGCACGGGATTTAAAGAATGTGGCAACACTCTTGGCAGTGGTCTTTCTTTTCATCTTGGTAATTAAGATTATATTTTCCAATGGAAGCGAAGAAGATGTTAAAAAATGGAAACATGGGATTATATTTACCTCAATTGGTATTATTATTATGCAGATAGCATATATTCTGATAGCAACGCTTTATGACAAAAAAGTGGATGGTATAACTGCCTCTGATTTCCTTGATAAAATCATCTATCCATTTATTCGAATGTTGGAACTTCTTGCTTCATTTGCATTTCTTGCAATGGCATTTTATGCTTTTTATCTCATTATTACTGCATGAGGAACAGAAGATAAAGCAAAAAAGGGAAAACAGACAATTATTTTTGCAATTATCGGTTTTCTTCTTATCAAAGTGCCACGAGTACTTGTTGAGAGTATTTATGGAAAAACAGAATGTACCACAGGACTTTTTGGTATATGTAAGGTAAGTTCTCCTAATTTGGATGCGACAGTGCAGATTATGACAAAAGCAATTAATTATTTCAATGGATTCATCGGACTTATTGTTGTTATTCTTATTATCTACGCAGGGTTTCTGGTTCTTGTTGGCGGGGGTGATGATGAAAAACTCAAGAAGGCAAAATCTATCATAAAATATGCAATTATCGGTATTTTCCTTTTGGTGGCGAGCTATACACTCTTTAATTTCTTTGTTCTTAAAGGTTAATTTCTATGTTTCGATGTCGTGAATGTGGAGCTACGAGCCAGAAATGGCAAGGAAAATGTCCTGCTTGTGGAGAATGGAGTACTCTCGATGAAGAAGTGGCTCTTTCGAAGAGTAAAAAACAGGCAAGTGGAAAAGAACAAGAGGTTTTTCGGATTCTTCCTTCGCGAGAATCTATTGTAAAAGTACAACTTCGAAGTAATGAGCTGAATACAGTCCTCGGGGATGGGCTTACTCCTGGGAGTCTCATACTACTTTCTGGAGAACCAGGCATAGGAAAATCAACCTTAGCACTCCAGATAGTTGATTGGTATGGTAATAAAGAAAATTCTGCAACATATGTTTCTGCCGAGGAAAATATCCATCAAGTATCCGATCGGGCACATCGTCTTGGTATTGCCAATGAGCATATTCGTATTTTTACTGCACATACACTTGAAGATATTCTCGAAACGCTCGAACGTGATACTTCGGGTCTTATTATTATAGATTCTGTGAGTATGATATCATCGCTTGATATTGCTTCACAGTCAGGAAGTATTACCCAGATTCGGTATGTTACTGAGGTGTTTATGGAGTTTTCAAAACGTACTGGACGTTCGATTATTCTTATAGGACACGTGACGAAAGAGGGAACCATATCGGGACCTAAGATTCTCGAGCATTTGGTTGATACAGTCCTCTTTCTCGAGGGAAGTAAATATGAAGATTATCGTATTCTCCGAGCTCTCAAAAATCGTTTTGGTCCGACTGATGAGATTGGGCTTTTTCGAATGACAGAAGGGGGACTTGTGGATATTCCGAATCCAGGTTTGGAATTTGTCGATCAGGAAAATGAACATTTATCCGGTTCTGCGCTCGGAATTACTCTTGAAGGGAATCGTCCAATTGTTATCGAAATAGAAACACTCTCTACTTATACAAAATTCGGTTATCCGAAGCGTTCCGCTCGTGGTATCCCAAACGGGAAAGTCGATCTTCTTATCGCGGTTCTTTCTAAATGGAGTGATACGAAGCTTGAGAGTTATGATGTCTATGTAAATGTTGCAAGAGGACTTTCTATATCTGAGCCTGGAATTGACCTTGCTACCGTTGCAGCGATTATTTCGTCCAAGAAGAATACACCTCTGGGGAGACGGATATTTCTTGGGGAAATCTCTCTTACTGGGATTGTTAAGAATATTTTCGGTCTTCAGAAACGTATCGATGAAGCGATTAAGCTCGGATTTTCTGAGATTATCCTTCCAAAGAACTCAGGAGTAAAGGTAAAGAAAGGAGCTTCTGTACAGCTTATCGAAGTAGGACATATCGGCGAACTTTCCAAGCTTATATAAAAATCTCTCGGAAAAAGTTGCAAAAAACGAACTTCTCTATATACTACCGCGCAAATACACATTTTACTTATTTTTTTTGTCCCTATGAAAGATATTCACCCAGAATTTTCTACTGAAACAAAAGTTGCTTGTTCTTGTGGAAATACATTTATTACTGGAAGTACAATTACTACTGAAATTAAAGTAGAGTCATGCAGTAAATGTCATCCATTCTATACTGGAGAAAAACGTATTCTTAAGACAAGTTCTGTTGATAAGTTCTACGCTCGTCAGAAAAAATCAGAATCTATTGCAAAATAATCTCTATGAGAGACGTGAAAACAGGTTGCTGTCAACCTGTTTTTTTGTGCTTATTTTTGCTTATTATAAGAATGTATGGTATTCTTCAAGAAGTACTTATATCTATCTTTTTTTTATGAATTTCCTTCTCCGTAACATTTTCTTTATTTTTGCAATTCTGTTTCTTTGAATAGATATTTTTTTTGTATTCAGTAATGACTTTCTGACGGAAAAATATATACCATATGTTTTTGTTATTGCTATTTTAGAAGTGAGTATACTCTCTAGTCTTGCATACTATAGCTCCATAAAACCTATTCGTAGTCTCAAAAAAGAAATTGCTCTCTTTCTTACAGGTGCACATCAGTGAGGAAATTTGGCGGTTGAAAATCTGAATCCAGATGTACGATTCGTTACAAATTTTTTCAATAAAAGTTTGGAGATTCTCAAGAACTTCAAAGAGGAATTTAAAGCGGGACGAATACTGAAGTCTGAGGTGGAATTTGCATCAGAAATTCAACGTCATGTTCTCAAAAAGCGTACAGTAGTTATTCCTTCTATTGATATCGTCGCGGATACGAAATCTGCCACAGAAGTAGGAGGAGATAGTTATGATATTATTGAACAAGGAGATAATTATTATATCTATATTGGAGATGTAACAGGACATGGAGTGGCTTCAGGATTTGTTATGATGATTGTCAATGCTCTCATCTCAGGGTTCTCAAAAATTATTGAAAGTTCTGCAGAAATTCTCGCAAAAACGAATGAGATTGTAAAGCCTCGTGTAAAATCTAATATTCTCATGACTCTTCTCATGATTCGTTGGAATGAGAAAGAGAAGAAAATGTATATGACTGGAGCAGGGCATGAATATTTGATCGTATATAAAGCCTCAAAGAATAAAGCATTCAAGATTAAATCCGGAGGAGTAGCGCTCGGTATGACAAAGAATATCTCAAAAATTCTTAAAGAAACACAGATTGCAGTAGAAAAAGATGATATCGTTGTTCTTTATACGGATGGTATTACCGAAGCTCGTAATGGAAAAAATGAAAGTGATATGATGCTTGGAATTGATCGACTCGTAGAAATTATTGAAACCACCCCTATAAAGACGGCACAAGGAATATTCAATAATATTACAATAGAACTCTCGAAATTTATGGGATATGGGCATAAACAATTCGATGATATTACACTTATCTCTATGCATTACAGAGGAGATAAGATTATCGAGAATGACGTTTCCCCAGATATCTCTACAGAATTTATAACAGAATGGAATTGGCAAGGGTAATCCTGCTTGTAAAAAATCTTTTTTCTGTATAATGCAATCTATTTTTAGAAACATTCTTTTTTATGGCAAATCAAATACTTCTCGATCTTATCGCAAAAAACTACACAGGTGATGCTTCTTGATATGAGCAAGATCTTTTGAAACAATCAGATACTCCTGTTGTTCAAGAAATAACTTCAGATATTTCTGTGGAGAACGCTTCAGATAAGGCACTTAATGTTTCCAGTGAAACAACTCCTCCAACACCAGATACTTCTCCCAAAAAACTTACAAAAGAAGAAGCTGATCAGATTCGACAAGGAGAAAAAGAATATAATGAAGCACTCGCTTTTGTAAAAGATGCCATTGCTCCTTCTATGATGAAGATTGATGCAACGAAACTCCAGATTGGAGATACGTACATCCGAACTTTTTTTACCTATGCATATCCAGATTTCTTGGAAGGGAACTGGCTCGGACCACTTATTAATTGGGATGTGAAGTTCGATATGTCTATGTTCATTTATCCAATCGAATCGGCATATATTATGAAGTATCTTCGTAAACGTCTTACGGAATTACATTCAGAGCGTTCTATTAATGCGGATAAAGGACTTATTAATGATCCCGCACTCGATGCTCAAGTACAAGATGTAGAAGAACTCCGTGCAAGCTTGACTCGAGGTCAGGAGCGGTATTTTCACTTCTCTATCTATATTAGTATTTATGCTGATTCAGAAGATCAGATTAAGAAACTTTCCAATACACTTGATACACTTCTTTCTGGACGAAATATTTTGACAAAACAAGCTTTTCTTCGTTCAGAACAAGGATTTGTAGCAACTGGACCGTTTGCTCGTGATGAAGTAGGAGTATATCGTAATATCTCAACAAAAGGACTTTCCACAACTTTTCCGTTCACCTCTAATTCTCTTTCCCAAGACGATGGAATTCTTTATGGAATCAATACTCATAATAATTCCCTCATTATATTTGATCGATTTCGTACAGAAAATGCGAATATGGTAGTATTTGCAAAATCAGGATGAGGAAAATCATTTGCTGTGAAACTTGAGATTCTCCGTTCGCTCATGCTTGGAACTGATGTTATAGTCCTCGATCCAGAAAATGAATACAAGACACTTGTAGATACAGTCGGTGGAACATATGTAAATATCAACCTTAACTCTAATGAGCGAATCAATCCGTTTGATCTCCCAAGAGCACTGAAAGATACAGAATCCAAACCAGGAGATCTCCTTCGAGGTGCAGTTATCAACCTGCTTGGGCTTATGAACCTCATGCTCGGAAAATGTACTCCATCTGAGTCGGCGATTCTCGAGAAAGCTATTATCACCACATATTCTCTGAAAGGGATTACAATGAATGATGATGATGTTACAGGGAAAGAAGTTCCGATTATGAAGGATCTTTACTCAGTACTTGAGACTATGGATGGAGCAAAAGGAATCTGTGAACGGCTCGAAAAATATGTAACAGGAATTTTCTCTGGAGTATTCTCCGAAGCAACTAATATCAATCTCGGAGAAGGACTTGTAGTCTTCTCGGTTCGTGATCTTGATGAGATTCTCCGCCCGATTGCCATGTATATGCTCCTCGGATACGTATGGAATATCACACGAAGTTCTCTTCGCAAACGTATCCTTGTCGTGGATGAGGCATGGAATATTATGCAACACGAAGATAGTGCGAAATTCCTCTTCGGTCTCGTCAAGCGTGCTCGTAAGTATGGTCTCGGAATAACAACCATCACACAGGATGTCGAGGACTTTATGCAGAGTCCTCAAGGAAAAGCTATCGTGACGAACTCGTCCATCCAACTCCTCTTGAAGCAATCTCCCGCCTCCATTGATGTCCTCCAGAATGTCTTCAAACTCACGGAACAAGAAAAATATATCCTCCTCAACTCCGCCGTCTGACAAGGTCTCTTCTTTGCTGGAACCGAGCATGTCGGAATACAGGTTCTTGCAAGTTACTTTGAGGAGCAGGTTATAACTACAAATCCAAATAAATAGATTTTTAATACAAAAATACATATGGAGCCTTTAGAAAAACAAGGAGATATTCTTCCTCAATCGCACCAAGTCTCTTGATGAATAGAAGTTTCCAATGAGCTTGCAAGAGTTGGGAATATGGTTGTTTCTATTATTAACCATAAAAACTCTGGTCATATAAAACGTCCATTGAGTCCAGATAATGTGATTTCTCGATTAAAAATTATCGTGACTCATCTCACGAAATGATTGAAAGAGAAATGAGAATGGATATTATAAAATGATGATTTGAAAGTATTTAGAGCATATTTCAATTGGAGGAAAAATAATCAGGAATCTATTATGGATGCTATTAAATGAAAAAATCAGATGCAATTTGATGAAAAGCTAGTGAAACATATTATAACGGTTATAATGTGAGATACACTACCAAATGATGCAAGTCTGAAGATATATAGAGATGATAAAATACAAAAAGATTCTCCGAAGTGAGTAAATACTTTTCAAGAACATCTTAACAAACTTGGACATGATTTATATGCGGTAAGTGAAATTGCCGAGGAAATTCATATAAGCCCATCGGAAAGAGATATATTGATTAATGGACTCAATGCTGCAATTAAAACATATATGGAATTACTCAATAACTAACTTTTTATGAAAACCTTCACTCTCACCTCCGAATACATCGAAATGAATAAACTTATGAAGCTTCTGAATCTCACAGAAACTGGAGGACAGGCAAAAATTGCTATTTCCCAAGGACTCGTAACCGTGAATGGAGCAATAGAACTCCAGCTCCGTAAGAAGCTCCGAAAAGGAGATAAAGTAGATTTTGATGGAGTTCTCGTAGAGATTGTTTAAATAAAAAATCCCCCGAATTTCGGAGGATTTTTTATTTAAACTCGGATTTTTTTAATTACTTCGCCATATTTTAGACATTTACTCGTGATACATTTTCCAGTAATTCCTGCAAGGAGTGGAAGGATACCGAGGAGAGCGAGCCAGAATCCTACATCTATGGGCTGACTCTGAGTCTTTGAAGTAGTGATAGCTCCGTAATCAAGTGAACCGCTTTGAGTAGTTATAGTATCTTGTATGACTATAGGAGTTTTTGTATCAACAAGCCAATTCCCTATAGTTATGAGAGTGAGCCCGAAACAGATCTGGATAATGCGGACATATTTTCGTTTTGCGAGACAGATTCCGGTTGCTCCCATAATCATCGGAACAAGGGCGAAAATAAAGAGTCCGTAAATAATATATTGTTCATAAGCCTTGAGTGACTCTGGAAGATGAAGTGTAATATTTCCGAGATTGAGTCCAAGGATAATTCCAATAAGGAGTCCAAAACCGATTCGTCCGAACAGGATAGTTGTATCTTTTGGACGTTTTTGGAAGAATTCTACGAGTTTAAACATAGGGTTGGTAGGGTAAGAATTAAGTTGATGGTATAGTATGGAAAATGACTAAAAAGTAAAGACAATGGATGTAACTCGTCGATGAATTCTTATTCCTCGTCCATATAAAGCAGAAGAAAAATTCACACGTATCAAGCTATATGAACTGCGAAATAAGAGCTTCATTAACTCGCTATCGCGGAATATATTATAATCCCACCACTTCCTTTACTGCTTGCATCTTTGCTTCGATGCGAGCGTTCATAATTCGCGCTCCTTCTTGGAGCTTTGCTTCGATGAGTTCAGGATGTTTCTCGAGCATGGCACGAGCATCGTGATAGGGTTGGAGGTATTCGGTAAGTATTTCCAAAAGTTCGAGTTTGGCGTGTCCATAGCCGTAGCCGATGCCATGTTCGAATTTTTCGCGCATAGATGCGAGACGTTCGGGAGTAGTAAAAACTTTGGCAATCGCATAGATGTTATTGTCGAGCGGTTTCGGATCATCGAGCTCCTCAGAACCAGTGATGATCGACATAACTTTTTTCTTGAGAGTCTTTGGGTCGTCGAAGAGTCCGATAAAGTTGTTGTAGGATTTGCTCATCTTGCGACCATCAACTCCAGGAAGCGTCGCGACGTTTGGTTCTATATACTCGCTCGGAAGCTTGAAAATATCCGCTTTGTAGGTCTTGTTGAAAGCCTTGGCGATATCGCGGGTCATCTCCAGGTGCTGTTTCTGGTCAGCTCAAACTGGAACTACATCCGTGTCGTAGGCGAGAATATCGGCGGCCATGAGGATTGGGTAGTTAAATACTCCCATATTGAGATTATTTTCGTAGTTTTTTACAAATGTTTCCAATTCGGATTGTCCATTTTTGATATTAATATTTGCTTCTGCAATTTTTTCATCTAATTTTTCAGAAAAATATTGGTTTGGAATAGTTTTATCAAATATCTTTTTAATTTCTAAATATGCTTGTATATATCACTTTTTCTGCTCTAATTTAGATAATATTTCATCTCTTTTTTGATTAAAATCCTTAAAACTATGTGCTCTCAGCATCAGTGAATACGGAGTCACATTATTCAATATCCAATTGAGTTTCGGGATAAGGGGGATATCGGATTGACGGAAGATATGGACAGGAGTATCTATGCCGAATATAGAGAAATACGTGAGCGCCATTTCATGGGTATTCCGCTTCAAATCCGCAGCATTTTTGACACTGGTGAGAGCGTGAAGATCTGCGATGAAAATCGCCGCATCGTTCTTCTCTGCGAGCTTTTTAAACGGCAGAACTGCGCCGAGGAGGTTCCCGAGGTGCATCTGGTCGCCGGTCGGTTTGACTCCGGTGAGGATTCGTTTTGACATAGTACTTTTTTAAAAAATATTTTGACAAAATTTAAATTGTATAGTCTTATACATAAAATTATTATTTTTCATATCTTATCTATGACAAGAGAATTTATCTCTGTGGGTGTTTCTCATTTTCAAAAAATATTCGGTTTTACAGAAGCGGACTATCGTATCAAGGAAAATCGACTCTGAACAGTAAACAATGCTGTTCGTCTTGTTGAGAAAGTAGAAGGAAAAATCTCGAAGATACTTCATTAAAATATTCCAAGATTCTTATTCCTCTCCTGGTTCTTCTTTCGGAAGGTTCTTTGCATTTTTACATTCAGGATAGGCTGAACAAGCGAGAAATGGTCCACGACGAGAATTCTTGACGTGCATAATTCCAGTTCCACATTTGTCGCAGGTTCCTCCTCCGTGTTTCTCTTCAAGTCCAGCAAGTTTCTTGTCTGGTACTTTCCCGATCCATTTTACTTCTGGGTAGAGAGAACTGGCAAGAAATGGTCCGAATCGTCCAGTTTTTACAACAATAGTTCCTCCAGCGGGACATGGTTTTCCTTCATATTCTGCTCGAAGTTCTGCAAGTTGTTCCTCTTGTCCAGGAACGACGATATTTTCCAGATATTCACAAGTTGGATAGTTGGAACATCCGATGAATCGACCGCTTTTCGAGAATTTATACACAAGTTCTGCTCCACATTTTGGACATTCTTTTCCGACTTTTTCCTGAACCTTTCCTTTTTCTTCCATTGCTGCTATGAGGTAGGTACTAAATTTTTTGTAAAATACATCGAGCATATTGGTCCACTCAAGTTCCCCGGTTGCAACCGTATCGAATTCTTCTTCGACTTTTGCGGTGAACTTGTAGTCCATGAGTTCCGGAAATCTCACCTCGAGGAAGTCATTGACCGTGAAAGCGATATCGGTGGGTGCGAGTTTCTTGTCTATCTTCTCGATATATCCACGTTCTACAATCGTTCCGATAGTCGGAGCATAGGTAGATGGTCGACCAATTCCTTCGGATTCGAGCTTCTTTACGAGCATAGCTTCGGTATATCGAGAAGGTGGCCGAGAAAATGTCTGAGAACCGAGAAGTTTTTTTGCCTCTGCAGTCTCTCCGACTTTGAGATCCGGGAGAGTCGATGGTCCGGCACCCTCTTCACTTTCTTCATCGTCATTCCCTTCGACATAGAGCTTCATAAACCCCGGGAATTTAATAACTTCTCCCTTGGAAATCCATTCTTGGTCAGGTGCAACCGTAGGATTGAATACAAAAGTAGTTGTCTCAATTTTTGCTTCTTGCATCTGTGACGCAACGGTTCGTTCCCAGATAAGTCGGTAGAGTCGGAGGTCTCCACCCTCAAGTCCGATAGTATCAGGAGTCTTATCTATATAGGCAGGACGAATCGCTTCATGTGCTTCCTGGGCGTTCGCTTGTTTAGTTTTGTATTTTCGTCCTTCTTTGATGGAATACTCTTTCCCGAACGTTGCATCGATATAATTTCGACACGCATCCATGGCGAGTGTCGAAAGATTCACAGAATCCGTTCGCATATAGGTAATAAACCCGTTCTGATAAAGGTTCTGTGCTACGGTCATAGTCTGAGAAACCGAGAAACCGAGTTTACGAGAAGCTTCCTGTTGGAGGGTAGAAGTGGTGAATGGAGCTCCAGGAAGACGAGTTGTATTCTTTTTATCCGCATCCGAAAGAGTAAATTCAATATCAGTTGTAGCTTCATAGAATTTATTTCCTTTCTTGTCAGCTTTTTCTGTAAGAGAATCTACATTGAAACCGAGAGTTGCAAGCATCTTCTGGATATCTTCAGTATTCTTGAGCTTCTTTACTTTTCCAGAAATCTTGGCGAAATCGATTCCGAATTTTACCCCCTTAGCTTCTGCTTCGACTCGGAGCTTCCAGCTTTCTTCTGGTTTGAAGTTCTGTATTTCTCGTTCTCTCTCGACGATGAGTTTTACTGCAACAGATTGCACACGTCCAGCAGAGAGACCAGTACGGATTTTCTGCCAGAGAACTGGAGAAACTTTGAACCCCACAAGTCGATCGAGAATTCGTCGGGCTTGCTGGGCATTGACGAGATCCATATCGATGTTTCGAGGACTTGCAATGGCTGCTTCAATCGCTGGTTTAGTAATCTCATGAAAAACGATTCGTGAAACTGTTTTTGAATCGATTCCGAGTGCTTCACAAAGATGCCATCCAATAGCTTCTCCTTCGCGGTCCTCATCGGTTGCTATCCAGACTTTCTCTGCTTCTTTTACGAGTTTCTTAAGTTCGGTAACGGTTTTCTTTTTCTCATCAGAGATAATATATGTCGGAGCGAAGTTATTCTCGATATCGATTCCGAGATCCTTCTTGGCAAGATCACGGATATGTCCAAAAGAAGCCTTGACCATAAAATCTTTTCCGAGAAATTTTTCAATAGTTTTTCCTTTGGCAGGTGATTCGACGATGACGAGATTTTTCATGAAAGTATGTGAAATGAGGTAATTTAATGGACAGGATAGATACGAAAAGGTGAAAGTCAAAAGATTTTTTGATTTATAGAAGAAAAGTTCTATACTTGAACTGTATTATATTTATATAACCTTTTCTTTTATGAAATATATTATTCTTTCCTTTCTTCTTCTCGGACTTGCTTCTTGCTCTGTTCCAAATCCATTGAATGATGATTCTACAAAAGAAGTTAATATACAGGATGTAGATTTTAAAACTCTGACAGAATCTGGAATAATCACTGGTTCTGGTAATGAAAATGAAGAGAATACTGGAAGCATCTCTGAAGAAAGTGAATCAGGAACTCTGAATGAAAGTAGAGAAACTCAACATGAAGAAAAAGAAGATGATGATGTAACAAAAGATCCTGAAATAGAAAGTATTCAGAAAGATATCGATAAAATATTTGAAGATATAGGGGGAGAAATAAAATAAGTTCTTTGCAAAAAAATATTGGTTTTTCTTAAAGAAAAACCAATATTTTTTATTATCCCATAACTATCTCATTCTCACCGATTTCTCGAAGAATTTTTCGAGTCACAACACGATCATCCCATTCAATGGAACCTGTGTTGGTGACTTGAACGGTTTCAGCTCATTTTCCAGCGATTATTACAACATCATCTCGCTCAGCTATCGAAAGTGCGGTACGAATCGCATCCATCCTAGATGGGACAATCCAAAATCCTTCTCCCTCCTTTCGTTTGATTCCCATAGAGACCTCTTTGATAATCTTCAGACTATTTTCTGTGTAGTTATCGTCTTCTGTGAGAATTACGATATCACTGAGTGTATCAACAATACGTCCCATTTTTGGACGTTTACTAGTATCCCGATCACCGGTTGCACCAAAAACTGTGATAATTCGTCCGATTCCTTCCATTTGTTTTACGGTTTCAAGCACATTTCGGAGACTATCTTCCGTATGAGCATAATCGACAAAAATAGTGAGACCACGAGTATTTTCTATCTCTTCTAATCTTCCAGGAATCACATCTACGGATTCGATAGCACTTACAATGGTTGGAATATCAATTTTTTGAGAGATGAGTACGCTTACTGCTGCAAGGATATTACTCACATTAAAACTTCCTCGGAGTTTTGTTTTGATAGAAAGAGTATTGGAAGGCATTTTTACTTCGAACTGTGTTCCTTCTCGGAGATATTGTACATTTTGGGATCGAATCTGTGCATTTGGAGCCATTCCATAAGTATACATAACATCGGGAGTGGTTTCCTGAAGAAACATGCTTGCATAATCGGAATCGATATTAACAGCAGCTATCTTTTTTACTCCTGGTTTTCGACGGTATGAAACAAGATTCTTGAAGAGTTCCAGTTTGGTTGCGGCATAATTCTCCATAGTTCTATGGAGATCGAGGTGATCCTGGGAGATATTTGTAAGAACAGCAACATCGTAATCTATTCCATAGTTTCGATTATAGAAGATAGAATGACTGGAGGTTTCGATTACTGCGTATTCACATCCTGCTTCTTTTGCTTCTTTCAAAAGTCTCTGGAGAATGAACGGTGATGGGGAAGTCATTTTTATATTATTTTCTGACCATTGCCCATTGATACTATAATTTGCTGTTGAAAACATAAAGACTTTTTTTCCAGCATGTTCGAGTCCTCGGGCAATGAGATTTGTGACAGTAGTTTTTCCTTTACTCCCAGTGATACCGATAACTATCATATCCCGAGCAGGATTATCATACATTCGGAAAGCGATGACTCCCCGAAGGTAGTGGTAAAAAATGCGAATAGGTGAATCAAGAGCGATGAGTGACCGAAGAAAATTCATGAATATATATTAAAAAATAATTAAACAGGAGAGATTTATTTTCTGAAAAAATACTCGAAGATACGAATAAAAATATTCTTTTTCTGTATTTTTTTAACAAGCAATCCTATACTAAAAGTTCGTTTGTATCCAGGAAATACTTCAAATGGACAACCAGAGCATTGCCAGTATATTTCTGCAACAGGACGTTTATTATATTGGTGAAATTTATATATTCCAATAGATGGGGTATTTTGAAACTTTCTTGTTTTAATAACTTGTTCAAAAGCATCTCCATGAGCGAGAGAAATAATATTTTGAAATTGTTTTTGTTCGTCAAACGAAGATTTAAAAAATTGAGCATACGCCGTATTATATCGCCCACGGATTTTCCCTTCTTCTTTTAGAGGGATATCTATTGTCTCCATGAAAAATTCACTGTGATTCCAGAGAAAATCAAACATAGAAAGAAATTCTTGTATATTTTCCTTTGAAATAAAACCATGAACTCCTACTTGATAGAGATTTCCAATGAGTCTTGTAGAATTCATAGTCTTTCCCCGAAAAAATCTTGCTCGTTCTTTTTTTTGATCATTTTTATCATGAAGTTCTCTCCCTGATCGTATTTCAACAGATTCCCCGACTCCTCCATATGAATTCCAACTAATTTTTCGATCAGAGTGTTTCATAATGAGCTCGAGTTGTTGGTATCATTTTCCTGAACGGAGGAGTCAAATTGAGTTTCGAGCTTGTTCGGCATCCCGTCATTTATATACCTGACTATAGAGAGTTCCTAGATTCTCATGATGGTGTATCTCTGTTGGAGAAAGTCCACTGAGTTCGCAATATGCTTTGTTTACGAAGATAATCTCTCATGAGACCGATATGACAATGAGTGGTCATATGACTGGAATATCATCTTGAGTATGGGATATTCTTTCGTTACAAATTTGTTCAAACATCCAAACATGAGAAAGAATTCTCTTTTCGATTTGCTCAAATTCATTGAGGAGTTTTATGTCGGTCAATCCAGATTTTATAGAAGCAAATACTTTCTCTATTGTATGAAGAGAGTCGAGTTTCTGACCGGATTTATCTGGTAGGAGAGAGATAAAACTCTCGAAGAATTGTTTCTTGTCCATATTGAGAGAGGTTAGGGACTTTCGAAATCTCTATTCGCTTTTTGGTTTTACAAGAGGAAAGAGTACAACATCTCGAAGATTTTCCTGCCCCATAATAAGGGTCAAAAAGCGGTCGATTCCAAATCCGAGTCCGGATTGTGGAGGCATAGCATATTCCATCGCGAGAACGAAATCATAGTCTGCAGAAGTTGCTTCTTCATCACCAGCAGCTGCAGCTCGAGCTTGCTCTTCAAATCGAGCTCGTTGGTCGATAGGATCCACAAGTTCGCTATAGGACTTAATAATCTCCCATCCGTTTACTACCACTTGGAATTGCTCAACGATACTTGGAAATTGGTCAGAAGCACGTGCAAGTGGTTGCATATACTTTGGATAATTATAGAGAAATGCTGGTCCGACGATTTTTGGTCGAACGAGTTTTTTGTAGAAGTAGTCGATGAGAGTAGTAAGTCCCATAGTTTCCATTCCTTCGATGATGATATTTTGTTCCTTGAGAATTTTTCGAAAAATTTCTTCATCTCCTGGTCCATATTGAGAAATATCAATTCCAGTCACTTCTTGAATACGTTTCATATAATCAATCCGTTCCCATGTTGCTCCGAAGTTGACATCTTGTATTACCCCATCTCGATCTTTGATTTTTACTGTTTTTTCGAGTCCAAGTCGGTCGAAGAGACTATTAATCATCTTTTCGATAAATCGCATATTATCTTCGTAGTTCCAGTAGGCAGCATAGTGCTCGACCATCGTAAACTCCTGAAGATGAGAAGGGTCAGATCCTTCGTTTCGGAAATCACGAGCAATCTCAAATACCCGCTCAAATCGACCAACTGTCGCTTTCTTGAGGGCGGTCTCTGGGGAGATTCGGAGAAATACGTCCAAATCGTAGTCGTTGTGATGTGTGATAAATGGAGCAGCAGCCGCTCCAGAAGCGGCATTTCCAAGAATCGGAGTTTCGAGTTCTATAAATCCTTCTTCTTCATAAAAATCCCGCATAACTTTTATAAATCGAGATCGGAGAAGAAAACGATTATAAGTTTCATCATTAGAGATAAGATCAAGATATCTTTGTCGGTAGAGTGTTTCTTCATCTTTAATTCCATGGAATTTTTCAGGAAGCGGTCGAATGGCCTTTGAGAGGAAAGTGAAATTAGAAACAAATATCGTAAGTTCTCCTTTATGAGTGAGAAAAAGTTCTCCTTCTACTCCGATAAAATCTCCCATATCTACGAGTTTTTCCATAAATTTATACGCAGATACTTCCTCAGAGAGTTGATTTTTCACTCCATCTTGAGTTACTATAGAACAATTTTCGCGAGAAAACATTATCTGAATTTCTCCTGTTGCATCTTGGATTTTTGCGAATGAAATCTTTCCGAAGCTTCGATAGAGAGTTACTCGTCCGGCAGTTTTTACATTATTAATTGGCGAAGTTATAATAGTTTCGATTTCTCGAAAAGCATTTGTTGGAAAGTTTGCGAGAGAACTTATAGAGTTTTTCTTGTCAAAAGAGCTTGCATATGGAACAATGCCAAGAGCTTTCATTCGCTCTGTTTTCGTTATACGTGTCTGTACTTCATCCGCATGTTGAGGTGTCATAATTTTGAGTCTAAAAATATGAAATAATCGACGGCTATGCTACAAAAAAAAGGGGAAAAGTCAAAAGAAATCCTGTCCGTTCTTGCATTTTCTATAAAATAAAATATATTCACATAAAATAAAATTAATTAAATTTCCCCAAAGACCTATGCAATTCACCATCCAAACTGGTAAAACCAATGAAATTCTTCGAGCAAAAAGCGAAATCGTAACTTCTGCTGAGATGCGGAAATACGTCCGACTCGCGGAAGATATGGTTCGATATGTAAAAAATCCAGATAATGGCTGAGTGGGGCTTGCAGCCCCGCAGGTAGGAGTAAATAAACGTATTATCGCTGTGAGTCTTATACGCGATAGAGACTGTATAGAAGATGAGAACTATCGGACGATTGCTATGATTAATCCGGAAATTAGTGAACATACTGAAGAGATGGAATGTGATAATGAAGGCTGTTTGAGTATTCCATGAGAACATGGAGATGTGGATCGCTGGAAAAGAATCAAAGTCTCATATATCGATACTTCTCTTCGTCCTCAATCCATACTTCTCTCAGGTTTTGCAGCACGTATTGTGCAACATGAAGTTGATCATCTCAATGGAGTACTTTTTACCGATCGAGTGAAGAAGAAAGAAACGATTCTTGACAAAAATTAATATTTTTTATCTTTCTCCTCATGATTGATGTATATGTTTGTAATCCAGAAACAGAGCAGATTATGTGATGTGTGTCATTTTCTCCTTTAGAATTTGATTCCATTGGAAGAGCTTTTCGTCTTTTATGACAAACGGAGATACATATCAAGAATACAACTGGAGCCGTGGAGTGAATTATTGTATGACCAGAATCTATTAAAATTATCCATTAAAGAGCATGTCTGTTAAAATCCATCATTCCTGGCAAGTTGCTCTTGCTCATGAGTTCGAGAAACCATATTGGAATGAGCTCACATCCTTTGTGAAAGATGAATATTCTCAAAGTCTTTGTTTCCCGAAAGGGGCAGACATCTTTCGTGCCTTTGATCTTACTCCGTTTGATTCGGTGAAGGTAGTGATTCTCGGGCAAGATCCCTATCATACGCCGGGAGCTGCTATGGGTATGTGTTTTTCGGTACCAAATGGAAGTAAAACACAACCGAGTCTTCAAAATATTTTTAAAGAATTAATAAATGACATAGGAGTTATAAGAACACAAACTGATTTATCTGATTGGGCAGAACAATGAATTCTTTTATTGAACAGTGTTCTTACTGTTCGTGCTCATGAGGCAGCATCACATCAATGAAAGGGATGGGAAATATTTACCGATGAGATTATTCGGCTTTTATCGGAAAAACGAGAACATCTTGTATTTATCCTCTGGGGGAATTATGCAATTTCAAAAAAATCACTCATTGATGAAACAAAACATCATATCATAATATCACCTCATCCATCTCCATTCTCTGCTCATAAAGGGTTTTTCGGAAGTCGACCATTTTCGAAGACGAATGAATATCTTCAAAAACAGGGAATAAAAGAAATAAAGTGGTAAATTATTTTTCTTGACTTATATTAGTATTTTCCTATCCTTCTTCATATATTTATTTAGTCTTCAAATATTCTTATGTCAGAAAAAACTCTTCAGGAATTAAGAGATGAAAATGCTTTACTTAAACGTCAACTTGATACCTGTGTTCGTTTTATGCGTCGTGAAGTAGAAGAGTCTGTTCATAAGATATCTAAACGAAAGGTGACACAAATGACCGAAACAGGACGAGATGATTTTCTTCGAGAAAATCAAGAGGCTATTATGCTCAAACGTATTCATGATTACTTTGGAGATATTCTTCTGCTTAATGCTCCGAAAGAGACGATTGAATATCTTGTGAGTTCGGAAATAAGTTTCTATAATATTTCTAAGAATCCTTCTCTTGATGGGTTTTCGGTTATCGGTTCATACCATAAGATTCTTGATGTATGGGTAGAACAGATGATTATAAATCAGTTCCGGAAGTTTGCACAGAAGAAATGAGCAACTGTTTTGCGAGTGAATGATCCTATGGAAAAAGCACTTCATTCGGTCGTGACGAAGAAATTCATTTTCTCACTTGGTCGTCTCTACGGACTCCTTAAAATGATTCGAAATAATGAGAAGCTTTATGATTTCGGACAGACATTTCATGATTATCTCGATAAATATCCTGATATTCGTAATATACTCCTTTCTGACCGATTTTTTCTTCTTTTTGAGCGTATTATAGAAAGTGATGTATTTGGAGGAAAACGACATCAAGGAAGTATCTCTCTTTCCGATACAAAAAAAACCCGCACTTGGGTGACGGGGGATTTTACTGATAAGAATTGACTCCTCTATCAAGTACTTGAATCTCAGGCAATACTCTATTAATTACAATAATAGTCTGAGCTCATCTATTTCTCCTGGTGTAAAATATGAAAGAAGATGAAGGAAATTATTTTTTTCTGCTGGTCCGATTTTTTCCGATGTACGTATTTTGGAGACGATGTCCGTTTCTATGAGATTGTAAGTCATTATGAAGATTTTTTTAAATAGTTGAATAAATTTCAATTCGCATCTACAAAAACTATTAAAACATAAAATATAAGATATGTCAATTATTTTAGGTATCGATCCGGGAACAACCACTGTCGGCTTCGCTGTTATCGAAAAGAGCGGGAGAAACGTATCTATTCTCAATTATGGAGTCATTACCACTCCGCCGAAAATCAGTATAGCACTTAAACTTCAGGATATCACGAAAGACCTCGAAGATCTTATAAATACCTACCATCCGACTGTTTGTGGGATAGAAAAACTCTTCTTTTTTAATAATCAAAAAACTGGAATTGATGTCGCACAGGCCCGCGGAGCAATACTTCTTACGCTTCAGAAAAAGGGAATCCAAATTTATGAGTTTACTCCTCTTCAAGTAAAACGGGGGATTTCTGGGAATGGAAGTGCGAAGAAAGAACAAGTACAAAACGCTTTAAAAATCATTTTTAAACTCGAAACTATCCCTAAACCAGATGATGCTGCTGATGCTATCGCGATTGCTTATCTTGCGAGCTTGCAAAAAAATAGATTATAGGTATCATCTTTTTCGAAAAGGAATTTATCTCATTACTTCATTTTATACATGAAGGCACAAATCGAGATTATCCCCTATGGAAATGACTTTTGCGAGGTATATATTCGCGATGGTATATCAATGGGGTGCGAGCATCTTTCGGGAGATATTGAAAGGATATGAAAGTATGTATTGCAGCGAATGAAAGCACTCAGGATTCCTGATACCGTTCCAGTTTTTGTGAGAGGACAGGATGTATCAACGACCATGGAAATATATTTAAATGCAACAACTCGTATATAATTTATATATTTCAAGTGGATTTTCTTATTCTTTTCTTTATAATCACGCAGTTTTAATTTTATATCTCGTTCTTTATTTAAATAATTTATGCACATTACTTCCACTGAAATCCGCTCTAAATACCTTGAATTTTTCAAATCGAAACAACATGCTGTAATCCCATCCTCTTCCCTTGTTCCAGAGAACGATCCTTCGGTTCTTTTCAATACTGCTGGTATGCAACCGCTTGTTCCGTATCTTCTTGGTGAGAAGCACCCAAATGGAAAACGTCTCGCAGATGTACAAAAGTGTGTACGAACCGGAGATATTGATGATGTTGGGGATGATACACATCTGACATTCTTCGAAATGCTCGGAAACTGGTCGCTCGGGGACTATTTCAAAACCGATTCCATTGCTTGGTCATGGGAGTTTCTGACTGATAAAAAATGGCTTGGACTCGATCCACGGATGATTTCGGTAACCGTATTTGAAGGGGATAAAAATGCTCCACTCGATGAAGAAAGTATCGCCATCTGGAAAAACGTATGGAAGAAAAATGGACTCGATTTCGGAGACGAACGAATCGCACGATTACCAGCAGAGGATAACTGGTGGGCAGCAGGACCGACCGGACCTTGTGGACCAGATACTGAGATATTCTACTATATGGGGGAAGGACTTCCGCCAGCTGGTTCGAATAAAGGGACCGATTCCAAAATGTGGATGGAAATCTGGAATAATGTCTTCATGCAATACAACCGTGTTGATGCGAATACTCTTGTGCCACTTCCCGCTCCGTGCGTGGATACCGGAATGGGACTCGAACGATGTACCGTGACGCTCAACCACATGAAATCGGTCTATGAGACAGATCTATTCGCTCCCGTACTTGCTCGTATTCGGGAAATTGTTGGAACTGAAAATTATACAGAGAAATCTGCTCGAATTATTGCAGATCATATTCGTGCGGCAACTCAGATGATTGCAGATGGAGTTATTCCAAAGAATGTCGATCAGGGGTATATTCTCCGACGACTCATTCGTCGTGCGATTCGTGAGTTTTATAAAATGGGATATGAGCAACCAATTATTGCCGAGATTGCGAAAATGTATATCGTGCAGTTTGAAGGGATTTATGAGAGCGTGCGGGTAAATAAAGAGAAAATTGTAGAGGAACTTATGAGAGAAGAGGAGAGATTTGGAAAGACTCTCAAAGACGGAATCAAGGAATTCGAAAAATTGGTTCGCGGATTCGCTATTGCCCTTGAACGAAGTGGTCAGAAAATTACAATTATTGCTGGAGAAAAAGCATTTCGTCTTTACGATACATATGGATTTCCGATTGAGATGACCGAAGAACTTGCTCATGAAGCAGGACTTGAGGTTGATAAGACAGGTTTCAATGAAGCTTTTGAAAAACACCAAGAACTCTCCCGAACTGCTTCTGAAGGAAAGTTCAAAGGAGGTCTCGCAGATTCCGGAGAAGAAACAACTGCGCTTCATACTGCGACACATCTTCTCCTCGCAGGACTCAGGAAAGTCCTCGGAGATCATGTTTTCCAAGCCGGGTCCAATATTACAACCGAGCGTCTCCGGTTCGACTTCACGCACGGAGAAAAGATGACTCCCGAGCAACTGAAAGCTGTCGAGGAGTATGTAAATAGTGCTATTGCCACTGGTGCAACCATGATTATGAAAGAGGTTCCGAAAGAGGAAGCAAAAGCCTCCGGAGTTGTTGGAAGCTTTTGGGAAAAATACCCAGACATCGTAAAAGTATACACCCTCTCCGGACCAGATGGAACCGTATTTACTCGAGAGCTCTGTGGAGGTCCACATATTGAAACGACTGCCGGAATGGGGACATTCAAAATCCAAAAGGAAGAAGCATCGAGCGCTGGAGTACGACGTATTAAGGCAGTACTTGAGAAATAATTTGCATTCACTATTATTTTTATTATCATTTGTGAAATTCTTTATTTTATAAGTCCCTTGATCCTATGTCCCTTCTTGATTCAATAGAATTTTTTAAATCATTGACTGATGATGAAAGGAAAACACTTGCTCTTTATTGTCAGGAAAGATTTATACGTAATGGAGAGATTCTTTTTCATGAAGGAGATAGTGCAATAGCTCTTTATATAGTTAAGTCATGAATGCTTGAAGCATATAAACATCGTTCTGATGGGGAAACTATATTGGGAAAGATTATGGCCGGTGAACTTGCTGGAGAGATGGCACTCTTTGATTCAAGTGCTCCAAAGATACGTATAGCAAATGTTCGAGCAATAGAAGATTCACTTCTCCTTATTATTATGGATTATGCTATTCTTGAACTTTCAAAAAAACATCCAGAGATATATGCGAAAATCGCTCAGATAATAATGAAACGAAAATCTTTAGATTTATAAAAATTATTTTATTAAAGAGGAGTCCAAAAGAAAATTATAAAAAGATTTGCAATAATCACATTTTTTTATACAATACGCGAGCTCATTTTTTAATTCTCTTCATTTTTGACTTATCCCTATGGGAAGTAAAGACCAAGATATCAGGAAACAAAAGGAAGATAAGATAGAAGTCGAGGGAACGATCGTAAAGACCCTACCCGGCGCTATTTTTGAGGTTAAACTCCCAGATGATTTCGGGGGAGGAGGGATGATTATACGAGCATATATATCTGGTAAGATGCGAAAAAACTTTATTAATCTTATAGAGGGCGATACGGTTCTTGTAGAACTTACACCATATGATCTCTCTCGAGGTCGAATCGTTTTCCGTAAGAAATAAAACTTATCTATATATAAGGAGTCCTGAATATTTACTATCTTTTTCTCTATGAAAGTTCGTCCATCTGTTAAAAAAATGTGTGATAATTGCAGTGTTATTCGCCGAAAGGGGGTAGTTCGTGTGATTTGCGAAAATCCAAAACATAAACAACGACAAGGAAATTAGTCCTTATCTCTATTTTTTAGTTCCAATATTTCTTTTTTATTATGGTTCGAATAGCCGGAGTTAATCTCCCGAACGGAAAGCATGCTGACATCGCTCTTATGTACATTTATGGAGTAGGACGACCTCTTGCAATTCAAATTCTTGATACTCTTGGTATTGAGAAAACTACAAAAATTGACCTTCTTCCAGAAGCGGATCTTGATAGAATTCGTGATGAACTTAAAAAGTATATCATCGAAGGAGATCTTCGTCGAGAAGTATCGACGAACATTAAACGGTTCCAAGAAATTAACTGTTATCGTGGTCAGCGTCACAAAAAACGACTTCCTGTTCGAGGACAAAGAACAAAGACAAATGCTCGTACTCGTAAAGGTAAGGCAGTTGCTATCGCAGGAAAGAAGAAATAATAGTCTTCCCATTGAAACATATTAAACAACTAATAACTAATAACTCTATTTATGGCAAAGGTTTTGAAACGTTCCAAGAAAACCCGTAGAAATATCTCCGAAGGAGTAGTTTCTATTAATGCAAGTCTTAATAATACTCATGTTGTTGTTTCCGATAAGGATGGACAAGTTCTCTCTTGGGCAACTGGTGGGAGTGCTGGATTTAAGGGTGCTCGTGAAGCAACTCCTTATGCGGCTCAGCTTACTTCTGAGAATGCAGTTTCTAAAGCAAAAACACTCCATGGTCTTGAAAAAGCTGTTGTGTATGTAAAAGGAATTGGTGCTGGTCGAGAACAGGCTATTCGAGGTATTATTAATTCAGGAGTAGATCTCACTGCTATCTACGACATTACTCCGGTTCCACATAACGGATGTCGTAAGAAAAAAGTTCGAAAACTCTAATTATCATCACTTCTTTAATCTTATTTTTAAATTATGCGTTTTACTGGTCCTAAGATGAAGCTCTGCCGAAGAGAAGGTATTAACCTCTTTGGTTCTGAAAAATATGATCTCTCTCAAAATCACCGAAAACTTCTCGGTGGTAAGTTCGGAAAATCTTCCGAGTTCGGAGTGCAGCTTCGTAAGAAACAAGCTGCAAAACGAATGTACGGAGTAAGTGAAAAACAATTCGCTGCCTACTATGCTCGAGCTCTTAAAGTAAAGGGAGTTACAGGTGAAGCAATGCTTCGATCTCTTGAACTTCGTCTCGATAATGTTATTTTCAAATCAAACTTCGCACGAACTATCATGCAGGCTCGACAATTTGTAGGACATGCACACTTCCATGTAAATGGTAAGAAAGTAAATATTCCTTCTTACAGTGTAAAAGTCGGAGATATTATCTCTCTTCGAGAGAAGATGAAGGAATCTCCTCTCTATAAGACACTTGTGGAAGAGTTTGGAGAATTCGTGAAGAAAAATTCTGCAGGAACTATTACTACTGCTAAATGGCTTGAAGTTGATGCAAATAAACTTACCATTACTGTAAAAGCACTTCCACAGAAGGAAGACTTTGATCAAGTTATCGATATTCAAAAAATTATAGAGTTCTACTCAAAATAATTGAATATACTCATCATCCCGTTTCTATTTTTCGCTATTTATATAACCAAAAGAACGTTATATGCACATAATTCATCACACTATCGGGGTTCCCAAGATTATAAAAAAGTCACTTGAGACAAATGAAGCACATTTCTCTGTAGGACCACTTCCAAGTGGATATGGGGTTACTCTCGGAAATTCTCTTCGTCGTGTCATGCTTTCTTCTATTCCATGAGCTCGCGTTACTGGTATTAAAGTCAAGGGTATCACTCATGAATATGCAACACTTCCTGGTATCAAAGATAGTATTCTTGATGTCATGCTTAATCTTAAAAATCTCGTAGTTTCAAAAACAGATTCTGAAATCGAATGGATTCATTTGGTAAAGTCAAAAGCAGGAGTTGTTACTGCAGGAGATATTAAAACAAGCTCTGGAATTACTATTCTTAATCCTGAACTTGTAATCACTGAGATTGATCGAGATGGATTTGAACTTAATATGAGTATCCGTATCGAAAAAGGAGTTGGATATATGGGAATCGAAGAACTTAAGAAACGAGAAGAAGATGTTCATGTACTTCTTCTTGATGCAAACTTCTCTCCTGTACAGAGTGTAAAATATGAGGTTTCAAGTATCCGTTTCGGAGAAATGACAAATCTTGATTCTCTTGATATCACTGTTAAAACAAATGGTGTTATGAATCCAGAAGATGTTCTTCGTTTCTCTGGAGATATGCTTACTTCTTACTTTGGACTCTTCAATGAAGAAGGTCTTCAAATTGAAGGAGAGTTTATCGGAGATATCAAACAGATTATCGAAAAAGAAAAACAAGAAGTAAAATCAGAACTCGAAAAAGAAACGTATACTCCAATCGAGATTATGGGACTTTCTCCTCGAACACTCAATGCACTTGTAAATGGAGATATTCTCTCTATTGAACAACTCACACGATGTACAGAGGCAAAACTTTCTTCTATAAAAGGATTCGGAAAGAAGGCTATGACAGAAGTTCGAGATTCTCTTCGAGAAAGAGGATTCAAACTTCTTGGAGATGACTAATAAAACAAATCCTTAAGAGATTACTAATCAATAACTATTCCCTATTATGCGACACCGCGTTAGAAAAAATCTTCATTTCAAGAAAAAGGACGTTGATCATCGAAATTCGATGCTTCGAAGTCTTATGACGAGTCTCTTTACTCATAAAGCTCTTATGACAACTGAGAAACGAGCAGAGGCAGTAACTCCTTTTATTGATACACTTATCAACGTAGTAAACGCGGTGGAAAGTGAACAAGATAAGATGAATGCTATTCGACGAGCAGGAGAATATCTTTTCACAAAAGAATCTTCTATTGCACTCTTTGAACAGGTTGCTCCGAAGTATAAAGGAAAAACTTCTGGATTTACTCGAATTACTCCAATCAAGTATCGAACTGGAGATAATGCTAAGCTTGTTAAACTTGAACTCTTCTAATTTTACCCATTCGTTTCCCATTTTTATGAAAACTATTACACCTACACAAATTCCTCTTGATGCCCGAAAGTGGTATATAGTGGATGCAAAAGGTCAGACTCTTGGACGACTTGCTTCAAGACTCGCAACTATTATCTCAGGAAAAGATCGTGTTGATTTTTCTCCACATATGGATAACGGTGACTATGTTATTGTCCTTAATACTGCAGAAATTGTCGTAACAGGAAATAAAGAAGAAGCAAAACTCTACCGAACTCACTCTGGACATATGGGTCATTTGAAAGAGGTAAAACTTTCAAAACTTCGTGCAGAGAAACCAAATAAGATTCTTGAGCATGCTATTTCTGGAATGCTTCCAAAAAATCGTCTTCGTTCAGGTATGATGTTTCGACTAAAACTTGTTGATGGAGCAACTCATGGATATGAATCTCAAAATCCAACCACTATCACTCTTTAATTATATATTTTCCTAATCAGTAGATTTTTATGGCAGACAAAAAGTACGTTTACGCAATCGGACGTAGAAAAACAGCAACAGCACAAGTTCGTCTTTTTGCAGGTGCTGGAGAATCAGTAATCAACGGAAAACCGATGAATGAATACGTTCATCGAAGTGATCTTTTCGCGGTGCTTCTTGCTCCGTTCAAAACTCTTGGAGTTCAGGATAAGTATCATTTCTCAGTAATCGTTTCTGGTTCAGGGGAACATTCTCAAGCTGAAGCTATTCGTCTTGGTATTGCTCGTGCTCTTGTTCTTGAAAATGCTACTGCGAGAAAATCTCTTAAGGATGAAGGATTTCTCAAACGAGATTCTCGAATCGTTGAACGTAAAAAACCAGGTCTTCATAAGGCTCGTAAAGCTTCACAATGGTCTAAACGTTAAAATATTTTTCATAATTATTCACTATTAAATTTTCTCTCATGCCTACTATTAGCCAATTGGTAAAAAATCCTCGTCGAGACAAAGCTCGTAAGAGTAAATCTCCTGCTCTTCAAGTAATCAAGAACTCTATTAAGAGAACAGATCTTGATCTTGCTTGTCCTCAGAAACGAGGGGTGTGTACGAAAGTATATACTATGACTCCAAAAAAACCGAACTCAGCGCTTCGAAAAGTTGCAAAAATTCGTCTCACTAACGGGTATGAGGTAATTTCTTATATCGGAGGAGAAGGACATAATCTTCAAGAACACTCCGTAGTTATGATTCGTGGAGGTCGTGCTAAGGATTTGCCAGGGGTACGATATCATATCGTTCGTGGAGTTCTCGATTCCCAAGGAGTTGATAAACGAGCACAGAGCCGATCTCAATATGGTACAAAGAAACCAAAGACAAAGAAATAAAATAATTCCCCCATTCACTAACAACTAATAACTATTCATTATGAGTACGAAAGGAACTATCATTGCAGTCAAGAACGAGAGAATTGCAAAATTTGCAAATTATATCATGAAAGCAGGAAAGAAAACTCTTGCTATGAAAATACTCTCCAATACCTTTGAGGCCATGAAAGCAAAAGGTCATGAAAATCCAGAAGAGGTTTTCGAAAAGGCATTTGAGAATGTTATGCCACGAATTGAGGTTCGTCCAAAACGAGTTGGTGGTTCTATCTATCAAGTTCCTCAAGAAGTAAAACCAAAACGACAGTTTGCTCTCGCAGTTCGTTGGATTCTTGCTTCTGCACGTGCTAAGAGTGGTGGTGAGTTTTCTAACTTCCTTGCTCAGGAATTGATCGAAGCATCTCAGGAAACTGGAAATGCGGTGAAAAAGAAACTTGAAACATACAAGATGGCTGAAGCAAATAAGGCATTTGCTCGATTCGCAAACAACCGATAATTCTTTAAAAGAATATAGGTAACTAAAAAAACTATCATTAATTTTTTCTATTATGGCTCATAAAAAAGCAATGGGTTCGACCGCCAATGGTCGAGATTCGGTCGCAAAACGACTTGGAGTAAAAGTGTTTGGTGAACAACCAGTGCTTGCCGGAGGTATTATTATTCGACAGAAAGGAAATAAATTTTGGCCTGGTGAGAATGTTCAACAAGGTCATGATTTTACTCTCTTCGCTACAAAGGCTGGAATGGTTTCTTTTCAAGAGAAACGAAAAACTGGTTTTGATGGACGAGTATATCGAGATATCTTCGTTTCAGTTAAATAATTTAAAAAACCCTCCGAGAAACGGAGGGTTTTTCATAATATATTTCTTTATGATTTCCATTGTTACTGTTTCGGATTCTTACACCCACTTCCGAGAACCGATTGAGGAGTATATTCGTCGTTTAAAAGGAGTAGTTGAAGTAAAAGTTATTAAACCTGAAAAATCTGAAAATCCTGCACTTATTCGTCAGAAAGAAAGCCAGCGAATCTTAGAACTTCTTGGAAAGCAGAAAGGACTTATCGTCTACTGTGATATAGGATCTGTGATTTTCTCGACTGAATCACTTGCTGAGATGGTTGAGAAATCTAAAATAACCCATCCAAATATTGTTTTTATTATCGGAGGAGCGTATGGTATAGATGAAAACATTCTCGCACCATTTATCCATAAAAGAATCTCTTTTTCTCCGATGACCTTTCCTCATTCTCTCGCTTTCTTGATTATATTAGAACAACTTTATCGAGTAGAACAGATTCGCAAGAATACAGGATATCATCACGGATAAATTTATTTTCCATTATTTCCAATGAAACAAGTCCTTTCTTATTCTATTACTCATATTCCTGGTACTGATTTGCTTGAAAATCAGTATCTCTTTCAGATTGCGACTGATATCTCATCACCTATGATTATTGATCTTTCCGAACTTCTCAAAGAGTTTCGAAATAATCGGGTGGAGTTCAAGAAAGACTACAAGCTCTGGAACGACGTATATCCGGGAGAAAAAGAATTGGAGTTATTTCAGAAAATAGTTGAAAAAGCTCTTACAGAGAAAAGAAAAATCCATATTATCAATTGTACACTTCGGGAGGAAGTTCAGATTATTCGAGAACTCTATGAAGAGCTTGGATATTTCGATATAAAGGAGAATCGATTCATAGTTCCATTTGCAACTACCCCTATTACTATTGGAGTAAATATTCGGAATCTTCTATATTCGACCAAAGATTATAAGTCCAAACGTGAGCAGATTTGTTTTATACCACCACCACGTGAGTCAGGACATGTAAAAACACTTTTTGCAGCAATAAATTCTGGAGTAATATCGACCGTGAATATTAATAATATTACAAAAGAAGAAGTATCTCTAAAGACCTTATTAGATATAGAAAAAATAAATCTTACGACATTTGCGCAAGTAATCTATGGAAATTTTCTAGAAATAGGATGCAAGATAGGATGTGTTGAGGAATGGAGAGTAGAATTATAGCGATATAATAAGAACTATATATTAAATTTGTATTTCATTTTCTTTTTGTTATACTTATTTTAAATAAAATTGCTAACATTTACTATATGGGAAATTCACGTAAGTATATAAATATACAAAGCGGTGATGTTTTAAAAAATCCTATTCTTATTAAAAATCAAGAATCTAGAATTAAAAACTTCAGGGGTTTCACCCTTGTTGAACTTATTGTTGTTATTACTATTCTTGTTATTCTCTGAACTATTGCTTTTACTTCTCTTGCTGGATTTCAAAGTTCTGCGAGAGATAGTGATAGAATTACGACCCTTGAAAATATAGATTCTTGACTTTCCATTTTTCAAATACAATCAGGATACTATCCTTTTCCAGAAGCAAATGGTTCAAATCCTATTCTGACAGGAAGTATTAACGGAGTTATTTATTCATATCTCGGAGTCATCGGAGACAGTACATCTCGTATTGTTAAGATGAACAAATTTCCTTTAGATCCTCTCTCTGGCACTGCGTATATTTATGCTGTATCTTCTAATAAAAGATATTATCAAACAGCAACGACTTTAGAGAACACCCTTTCATATAATATTCCTTTCCTTGTTCCTGTTGTTTATGCTGATACTTTCTATCAAGCAAAGGTCAATGGAAATTATCCTGGATACATCAAATTTAGCAGTGGTTCAGAGACATGGATTGCAAATGCCCCGAGTCTTATTTGGAATAATACTGGTTCTATCGACCTTCTGTCCGCAGGAACCTATTTTGTCGTAAATAAACAATCTAATCTTCCCTATCAATTTGATTCTACAATAACGATACAGAATAAGAATGGACAGGAGATGATACAAACAATCACGGGAACCGGAGTGGCAACACTTACAGGAGTGAATATATCAAATATTACGACTACTTCGGGAGTGTCAAATATATTTACAGGAACACTTCTTGCAAGTTTTGGTGGGAATATGTCTGTAATAGAAAAAGCAGTTCTAGGAAATATTTCAATTGCTTCTATTCCTGAAGTACCATCAGTAAATATACCGTCTGCTCCAGCAGTAAGTGCTGCAAGTAGTATTACTCAAACAAGTATTACATGGAATTGGCAATCATCGGTTAATGCTACAAGCTATCAGTTTAGTGCAGACAATTCCACATGGATTGATAAAGGAAATATTACCAGTTTCAATGAAACTGGACTTACTTGTGCCACGAGTTATACACGATATATAAAAGCCTGTAATGCAGGAGGATGTAGTAATGCGACAACCCTCAGTAGTACGAGCACAAGTGTATGTCCTTTTCTTGCAACAGGAGGAACAATTACATATACAGATTCTAATGGTCTTAATCCACGATCTTCACCAGCATATTTGGGTGGATATACAGTGCATACATTTACAATAGTAGGAACAAGTACATTTACTGTTACTTCAGGAAGTAAATTAGTAGATTATTTGGTGGTTGGTGGAGGAGGAGGGGCTTCTTGTTGAGGATGAGGTGGTGGTGGGTATTTGGAGGGTACTGGATTTCTGGTAGAAATGAATAGTTACTCTATAACGATAGGTTCAGGAGGTACTGCTGCAGGAAATGCTACTACTGCAAGTACCAATGGTGGAGCTTCAGTATTCTCGACTATAGTTGCAGCTGGTGGTGGAGCGGGTGGAAATGGTGTTGATAAAAATTGATCAGCAGGATGAAGTGGTGGTTGAGAATGTTGGGGACAAGGTTCTATTGGTGAAGGAACTCCTGCTCAATGAAATAATGGAGGAACATGAGGAAACGGAGGAGGAGATAGTTTTGCTTCTGCTGGAGGAGGAGGTGCAGGTTCCGCAGGTGCTGTAGTATCTGGTTCTACAGGTGGTGCTGGTGGGATAGGACGTACTTCTTCTATTAGTGGGATATTAACCTATTATGCAGGTGGAGGAGGAGGTAATGGGGCTTTATCAGTAGGTATTGGAGGCTTGGGAGGTGGTGGGAATTGAGGTCTTGCAAGAGCCACCCCTGGTAGTGCAGGTGCTCCTAATACGGGTGGTGGAGGAGGAGGGGATAATTATAATAATATAATAAGCGGTGCTCCAGGTGGTTCCGGAATCGTTATTATCCGATACCTTACAAACTAAAAAGTTTGGTGTACGTTTTTTAGTTTATCAATATTGAACAATAAAAAAGTAAATCCAATTTTGGATTTACTTTTTTATTATACCCCCTTTCCTTGAAGAGTGATATTGAGAAGTGATTGTTCAATCTCCTTTTCAAGCTCTCCTTGTATTTCCTTCATGAGGATGAGGTCTTTGATAATATTGCGTTTTGCATCTTTTTCCTGTTTTTGTGCTCGAGCTACTATAAAACTATAGATATGAGGGGCAAGAAAATAGATACATCCATACACAAGAAGCGTTCATAAAACAATCATGGGTACTGTGAGATTATCCATAGTAAATATATAGGAGAATTCTTGGAGATTCTCTGGATTATATTGAAAGGTGTATGGTATGAAAAACATATAAGTATAGTTATAAATTAATGTCATTATCTCCTTTGAGAGACTGATTTTTTATTTCCCTTCTTGAAGTTCTGCAAATACAATAAGTCGATTGAGAGTTGTTCCAATTGGCCAACAAGTCATAAGAGAGAGTTCTTTCTTTCCTTCGTCACGATCCAATATTTTTACATTTCCCGGTTTTATTACTTTTTTCTCGCGAATGATATAAGTAAACTTTTTTTGGTTGTAATAGACGATAATTTCATCTCCGAAAGAGAGTTCATCAAGAAGAGCAAAAATACTATTATACTCTCCTTTAACCCAAGGATAATTGGAGCTATGCCCAAATATAAAGGTATTTCCTAGTTCTCCTGGTTTTGCAGTTCCTGGATATCGAACAACTCCTTTTTCAAGTTCCTGCATAAAGATATTTTCAATATGATCGAAATCAAATCCTGTATTGAGTCGTACATCTACAAGAGGGACATTTTTTCCGATTTTTGGAATAATAATACGATTGTCATATGGAGTAATATCAAGATTGATATTTAACTGAGCTTCTTTTGAAATAAGGAGTTTTGGAGAGAGTCTATCTTCTCGAACGGTCGTATTGTTTTCTTCTAGTTTTTTCTTGATATCTTCTTGTTCTTCTTCTTTCTCACCTTCATTATCGATAGTGTTATCTGCATACACTATCACACGTGATTTATCGAGCACAGAGATGATATCATTCTTAGAATCAGTAAGTGCTTGAGGATTGAGATAAGCAGAAAGAACTGTTGAGTAGGAATTCCAATTGGCCGTTGTGAGAAGAATGGTAAATACGATTGTTGAAATACTCAAATAATAGAATAAAAACTGTATTTTTGGAACACTCGCTCGACGAAAACGAGTAAGCAGAGATTCTCGATGAATTTCCTGAGATTGAACATTTGCAGACATTTCCATAGAAAGATTCTCTATCGAGAGAAGAGGATCTTTTAGTTCTAGAGACATTTTGCTATCTACAATTACTTCTTCTTGATCAAGAAGTGCAAGAATATCAAAATTGGTTGCTTCGGGTATTTTTTGTGAATCCATGGTATGTATTTTTGTATGAGATATGACGTATATTGATAACTTAGATATCTTACCGTATTTTTGTATGAGAGTCAAAAAAGCGAATTGACAAAGAACATATATTATTCCATCTTAAAACTTACGGTTGTATCTTGCTTTTGTATAGTTTGAATTCGTTTGGTATTTTTGAGAAGTCCAAAAGTGAGAGTATTAATAATGGCATATATTTCATATAAGAGGGGTATTCGAACAAAAACATTCGTTTCTATGGAAGCAATTCCATAGAATATAGGAAAAAGTAGAAAGAGTTCGAGAGGAGATGTAAAAGAGAATAACAATCCAATAATAATAGCAAGAAGAGTAATAACAAGACCTTGTCATATAGCAAGAACATATTGTGTTGTTCGGCAAGTAAAAAGTTTCGGAAGGAAAATGAGGTTGAAAAATGGAATAAAAATCCAAAAAGATTGAAACAAAAGTGTTTTGTCCGTAAAATATTCCTGAAGAGATTCTTGCAAGATTGTATCTTTATTTTTTACATTTTTTATATTATCTACAAAAGAAAGAGTGGTATTCTTTCCAAATATCATACTGCTCACTTCTTTGATATAAGAAGGAATAGAACGGATAATTCTATATATAGAATCTATATCTGGTATATAATTAAAAAAATTCGGTATAATATAGGTATTGCTCATAAAAAATCGAGCAGCAAGAAAAACAAAAGATAGTATACCAATAAAAAGAAGAATCATAGAAAGTGAATCGAATCCATTATTAACAAAAGAAACAAGATATATAAATCAAAAAATAGAAGATACTCTTGCTCCAGTAGTTGTTACAATATTTGGATACTTCTTTGTAATAATCATTCCAAGAAATGGGATATAAGAAACAAGAAATATAACTCTTTCTGCCTCAGTTGCTCCAGAGAATTGAAAAGTATGTCCATTCAAAAAGAATGATAGAGGAGTGTTTGTTGTATTTTCGAGAGGATTATCATCCTTGTATCCTCTATATACTCCTCAAATAATAAAAAGTATAAGTGCCGCAAAAAAGAGAATATCTATAACGTGAGTTAAGGTTATTTGAATTACTGGGATGGAATAGGAAAAGAAATTTCCAAAAAAATAAGAATATAAAGAATAGGAAACAAGGAAGATAATATGTCCTTGGGTGGCAATTTTTGCATGTTTTTTAATAAATGGATCTGTAAAGTTGGGATTATTTTTTGCGAGCAAAAAAATCCATCCGAGAAAAAAGTAGGATATGAGAGCATTGATTCGTATTTTTCGCGAAATCATAGAGAGAAAGTTATCATTTTAGAAAAAGTTTCTTATTTCGTTTTCATTGTATCATATACTTTTTATTTTTACAAAAAAATCCCACCCATTCTCGAAAAAATGGGTGGGATTTAAAAAACTTGAACTATTACGCTCGTGCTTTTTCATTGATGTCACGGTACACCTGACGAATGATCGCTTTCTCACGAATTTTTCGTGAAGAGAGAGCTCGTGTTGCATAGCGTCCATTTCGGAGCTTATTTGCTACACGAGTCTGGAAGAACATTTTCTTATATCGAAGAATGAGCTTCTCATTTGACTCGGATTCGTTCTTGATAGTGTATACAATCATGATAGATCTCCTGTATAAATAATAAAGTGCGCCCATTCTATGGAAAAGAGCTGGTTTGTCAAAGAAATATTCATTTTCCTTTTTTGGGAAATTCTTCGAAAAACTATTCTGCATGAATAGTTTTAATAATAGTTTGAACCAATTCGCTTTGTTCATTATCGGATTCTATAGCAACAGAATTTTTATTATTTAAGAGAAGATATACAGTATGACTTACTGGATCTGTAAATTGTCCATTTTCTCTTCCAGAAAGTTCATTTATAATTTTATTTGCATAAAAGTATACACGTACATCATTTCCAGAAAGAGAGTCAATTGCTTTTCCAGTGGTAATACCAACAGTATGAGTTGCTCCGTTTTGTGCACCAAATGCTTGATAATAGCTATTTTTTGGCATACTGAAGCCATAATGATAGTTATTATTGAAATACACAAACCATGTTGGATCATCTTGACTGATAGGAGCGGAAATCGTACTCGTTTCTACGAGTGATGTTGAATCAGTATTCTGAGCAGGTGTTTCTATAGAATGAGCATCTGTTCTATCTGTCATAAATTTTGGTACTGATTCAAGATTTTGAATACCACTATCTACTACATTTTCTGGTTCAATAGATGTTGTCGGTTTTTTTATTTCTGTAATGTCTTCTCGACATTCTCCGACATAAGCGACATGCACATTTGCTATTTTTTCAGCAGTACAGCTATTTGTATAGGTTTTTCCATCTTTTCAGCAAACAGGGAAATTATCCGAGGAACAAACAAATGTCTGTTTTCATTCCTCTGTATTTTTTTGAGAAGTATTTTTTCAGGAAAATACAAAAAATAAGGCAATAATAACAAGAACTACAATAATGGGCGTAAAAAAATTATTTGAAGAAGGCTTCTTTTTTAGAGGTGTTGATTTTTTATGTTTCATAAAAAAATAGTTAGGAATATAATTAGGGGGTAAGTGTATGGAAAATAAAAAAAATGTAAAGTCTCAAGTATCTTTAATTTGTTTCAAAGAAATTAAAGATATAACAAGAATAACATTCTAATATATAAAAATAAAATTCCCCCGTTTTCACGAGGGAATTTTTTATTTTTCTGGCAGCCCTAATTATAGCAGTGTTGAACTCTTT
>JAQTWX010000007.1 GCA_028689065.1 Candidatus Altimarinota bacterium
AAAAATATAAACGAATTGCTGATGAGGGAAAGATTCTCGATCTTTTCGGAGAAGAAAATCTCGTGATTTCCGAAGATAATAAACTTCATTACATTGATAGTTTTATTATCTTTGCAAGACATCCAATAGTAGTTGAAGGTTCTAATCAAAAGATAGAATATTTACAAAAAATCCTTGATGAATCACAGAAATAATTTACCAAACAATCCTCCGTATACTTTCTGAAATTCCTGTTAAACATTCATATGGAATTGTTTTTGCAGCGTGTGCCATTGTAGATACTGAATTTGGGTTATTTGTATTGTCAGAAATAATTGTAATCTTTTCACCAACTTTGATTGAACTTTCTCCGAGATCAATAATAGTCATATTCATACAAACTCGTCCAAGGATAGGAAAGTATTCATCTTTCCAAGTATATCCAAACTTTTCATTACCAAGTATTCGTGGAATCCCCTCATAATATCCAACAGGAATAATTCCGATAGTCATATTTTTCGGAGCTATAAAGGTTCCATTGTAGCTAACTTTTTCACCTTTCTGAAGTATTTTTTTTAGAACCAGAGTTGATTCCATGCGGAGTGCTGGACGAAGTTTAGAAAGTTTCCCGTATGAAGAATCTGAAGAGTCGAGCGGATTAATTCCATAAAGTCCGATTCCAAGTCTCATAGCATTGAAAATGCTGGGAAATTCTTTTGCTCCTCAGGCACTGTTGGCAGCGTGAATATATCAAAGCTTAAATCAAGCCGATGTTATTTGAGTAATTGCTTCCTGAAACTTTTTAATTTGTACGGAAGTATACGAATCATCAGAGTTATCTGCATCGGCAAGATGTGTGCATACGCCTTCCAATATGATATTTGAATATGTCTGAAGTGTTGATAAAAATCTCGAAATTTCTTCAAGATATATTCCTTGTCGGTGCATACCCGTATCTATTTTTAAATGAATTCGTATCTTCTTTCATATTTTTCCAAGCGTTCAGAGAGTTTCAAAATCAGAAACCACGAGTGTTATAAATGAAAAATCCATGTATTTGAAATTTTCAGGAAGTGTATATCCCATAAGAAGAACACGAGTTTTATTTACTTTATGAACTTCCAACGCCTCATAGTAACTATCGACGACAATATAATCGATTTTACTTTCCTGAAGAATAGTGGCTACTTCTCGAATTCCATGTCCATAAGCATTGGATTTAAGGACAGGAAAGATGGAATGCTCAGGGGAAAGTGATTTATAAGTACTGAGATTTTCGAGAATTGCTTTTCGAGAAATTATAATAGTATTGAGCGTTTGAAAAGATTTTTGAAAATATTTTTTTAGGAAATGAAACATATATGCTTTGTTTTGAAAATACATAAAAACTATATAGATTTAATAGATGAATGCAAAAATAAAAAATCCTTATAAGAAACTTTTGGTATTCTTATAAGGGATTGAATTACTTGCGAATTTATCTTCCTCTATTTGCAGCCCTTCCTGGACGTTGACGGTTGTTTATATTATTTCCACGTGATCCATGGAATTGGTGAGCGATTGGAAAAGCTGGACCAGAGCGGGAAATAGGAGGTTTCGGAGGAACTACTTTTTGCTTCTCTTCTGTAGTTTTTACTTCTTCGAGAGCATCTTCTGCAGGAAGTTTCTCATCTTTTTTGACAGTGTCTGACATAAAATGAATGTAAAGAACTATTAAAGATTTACTTCTTTTTCTTTATGAAACAAGTCTTGAGGACGAGTCCGCCCGGAGCATCAACGAATTCTGCATCGTCAGTGAGTCGAATCTTGTAGACAGTTCCTTGTTTAAGGGTTGTTTTAGAGCCTTTTACTGGAAGGTCTTTTATGAGGAAAACTTGATCTCCATCCGCGAGGATATTTCCATGTGCATCTTTAGTTTCTACTGTTGAATCCATAATATTTGAGCTAAATAATAAATGTTCGGGAATTGTATGGGAAAATAATGGAAATGCAAGAAAAATTATATTATTTCATCGCGGTTTTTCTATATCTTAAATATCCTCTTTAATATCTCACGACCAGTATTTACAGAGGTAAGTTCCCTATCTCCACCAAGTCCAGGAGTTGCATTGAATTCAAGTATAACACCTCCCGTTTCAGAAAGCGGTTTGGAAAAATCAGAAGAAAGCATGTCTATTCCACATATTCCTAATCCCATTTTCTCCGCGGCTTGAATACAGATATTTTTTGTATCTTTATGAATGAGATTTGTTATATCCTCAATAGTTCCACCTGTTCCGAGATTGGAATTTCCACGGAGTTGTACTATGATTCCTTGAGGAACAATACTATCGGGCTTGTAGTCTTGTTTCTCTATAAAGCTAATAAGTTCATCGTCCTCTCGGATAAGAGAGAGTGGTGCTGAATAATTTTGTTGCCTCAAAGGATTGTTCGCATTCTCCTGATCTATGAGCTCATGAATCGTAGATTTTCCATCACCGATAACTCGTGGTGGGACTCTTTTGAGTGCAACAAGAGCTTCTCATAAGACAACCAATACTCGGCATTCATCACCCGAAATTTGTTCTTGGATAATCATCTTTGTGTAATCGATAAATGCGGATTGTAATTTTGTTTGAAGCTCAGGAAGGGAAGTGATGTTCATACAGACTCCATTTCCATGATCTTCATCGGTTGGTTTAATAACAATAGGAAAGTGAAAATCTTTCAAAGCTGTCCAATCAAAAGTGTCAAATTCATTCTCATGAATATAGAGAGTTTTTGCTATGGGGAGATTATATCTCTGGAGGAGATTATAGGTGAGTTCTTTATCATTTGCAATCTTGAGTCATAAGGAATTATTAACTCCGAAGTCTGTACTCTTAAAAAGCACTTCCTTCCCGTTTCATTTTACCAGAAAGAGATTTTTCTCGGGAACGAGAATTTCTACTTCGAGTCCCAGTATTTCTGCCTCTTCTTTGAGAACTTGGGAAGATACGGACCAATAGGTCATGGGTTTTGACATAATTGCGAGTATGATAAGATAAGGATTGCTTATAGAGTTTCCAAAAAATAGTTGGCGATATTTACGAAATATGTGTTTAGCGGTCAATTTTTATTATTGACTTCATTTCAAACAGATACTCAGGGTGTATCATTTATCTCAAATACATACCATCTCTTTTCATCTAGGACATATCAAAAATCGATAGAGAGAATATTGTTATTATCGATTCAAAGATTTTTTATGACCCCCATAGATAGTTCCAATAATTCTTTGGGAAGTTGTTCTTTTCATAAATATGCTTGACTTCCACCGCTTCAGACATTGCTTTTTAGGCTTCAAACAGCAGGACTTCTGAGAGTGGCATGAGAGAATTTTCATCCAATATAGACAAGTCGAACATCATGCATTCATGTAACAAGTCCAGGAAATCCCTTGCTAAAATCTTTGAATTCCTGAACAATATACAGACTTCCGAGTCCTTCGAATCTTTCCTTATTGGCAATGAGTTCATCTTTTGTAAAAAATTCGATTCCTTTCCCGGAGTTTGATCGTATCGGTTTTATAGCGAGTTGTTCTGGAAAGTTTTTACGAAGAGATTCACTAGAAAAAAACATCTTTAGGAGAGTTGTTTCTGGTTGATAGTTTTTTAAAAAAAGATACATCTCATATTTGTCATTTGCAATTGTAACAAGTTTTCTTGAAGGAAAAACAGGCATGTGAAATTTTTCAAAGATATCATAAGCATAAAATAATCCATCTTCTGATCGATTCCATATTATGTCTGGCTTATAAGGCTCTTGAAATATTTCAAATTGTCCATCTTTATTAAAGTCGGCATAATCACAAAATTCTCATTTTATAGCATCAAAGGAATAAATACTTACTCGAACAAGTTCTATTTCATGTTCTTTAAAGACACGTGTGAGTTCCGTATAGGAAAATAATCTTCCTGAGGGGAGATCGAAAGAATCAATATAATTACTGAGAATGGCAACTTTTTTCATAAAATGAATATTACGGAGTATAATGTATTATTCTTCTTCATCCAATTTTTTAAGAAGTGGCGCAAATCGGAAATATTCAAACACTTGTAGTCACATATATCGCCCGACAAGAATGTTTAAAAGCATTACAAGTACAATGACATCGGGATAGGAAATCAGAAAATATTGAAGCGTCTTATATTCAAAGAGAGAATATATAATGAAAGTAATAATTCCATATTGAAGTGCATCAAATACTCCTGATTTTCCAAATATATTTATGTTTTCCTGAAATATCTTGTCTGCGATAACGATAGTAGTAAAAAGTGGAAAGATAATAAGGGAATTATCAAAGATGGAATAATTTATAAGCGAAAGCTCAAAGAAATTATCGATTCCGAGAACAAAAAGAAAAAGCATAATATAGAGACTGATAAGAAGCGATCTTTTTGCATGAATAAGCAAGTGAACCTTCTTACTGAAGATATTTACTATAAGAATAGATACGAAACCAATGGCAATAAACATAAGAGCTCCAGAAAATCCGAGAGAAACGATAGTGATAGCCAAAAGAACAGGATAATATATTCCAAATACATCGAACCCGATGACTTGTTTCAAGAAATTGAGCGTGAGAACTACAAAAGTGATAGAGAGAAGAAAAGCGAGTAATTGATAGGAAAATCCCGAATAGGCAAGAAATTCGATAAAACCACTGAGACTATATACGGTATTTCATTTCTCATAAGATAATTCTTGTCCAATAGAAACATCTTCTTTTCCACCAGTAGAAAGTTGTGTGATGATGCTATAAAATTGATTCTCTGAGATTAGAAAAACACGGGTTGCACCAATCTGGGAAAGAGAGGAAGCGATAATTTTTGAGAGAAATGAGCGAGAAAAATCAGAGATGATATAGATTTTCTTTTTTGCAAAATTGACGGGTTTTATCTTCTGGAGTTTTATAATATTGGAAAAAAATCCGAGAATATCCTTGCTTCCTATGACAAAAATATCACTTTGATCGATAGAGTTCCATGTAGCCTGAGATGCCTCATTTTGAGGAAGTACCGATTTGTCTATAGCACTTTCTAATAGAATATTATTTTTTTCCAAGATATCTGACATTCCTGTTTTGAGCAATGAGAGATCGTCTCCAATATACATAAGCTCGCTCCCATATACTCGAATCTTTTTCTGTATACTTCCAGTACATGAAACAGGAATACCGGCAATATTTGCTTCGATGATAACTTCGCCAGGAGTGGTAAAGTAACGGATATATTTTTCTCTTCCGGTTGTTGTTTCGATAATAACATTATCTCGCTTAAGAACATATGTTGTATTCCCAGAAAAATCTCATCCATCCGACGTAGAAATAATATATTCGTGCAGAGTTCCTGTTTTTATTTGCGAGGCTCACTGAATCTGGTACAGATCTTTACAAGATTCCATATGCTGAGAAGTGGTATTTCCACTTTGAGTTATAGTGGCTGTTTCCGCAAAGACAGAGACTGGAATGAGAAATAGAAGAAAGAATATATATTTTCGCATAAGATATAATAATTAGAGTTGATTGATAATTTCTAGATCTTTTATTTTTATTTTCCCGTAAAATAATTGTTCCTGATCACCTCATTTTTCTATCCATTGTTTTACTCGCATATATCCATCGAGATATATTTTATCTTTTTGATAGGTAATTCCATGAATTCCTTTTATTCAAGAATGGGTAATCCCACGTTTCAGTCTGACGGCATCTGAGAAAATGGATTCCAGTGATTTTTCAGGATAGAGGGAAATTAATAGTCCTACGGTATCAGAAAATGAAAGTACATCGACCGTGGAGAGGAGGTAATATTTTACGTACATAGCATTTTTCTCATATCCTTCTGGAAGATGCGAAAATGAGCGATAAATAGCAAGACCTTCTTCATCGGAAAGATAATACCCGGTACCATATTGAAATAGTTTGAGACCCGTTTCATAACCTGCAAGATATCTCCGAAAATGCGTATCGATTTCATGTGCAAGAATAGCATTGATTTCATTTTCACGAATTACAGCATTTTTCGATATATGGATTTTTACTTCTTTTCCATAAGAAACCGACATACGAGATAGGTTTCAGCTTTGTATCGTAATAGGGATTTTCTTGATATTATGTGACTCGAAATAGGTATGTATATGTTTTACTATCTCATCGAGAGAAAGAACCTTTCCGAGAATAATTTCATCGTTTTTATTGTTTCATTGCATCTCCAATACTTTTTCTTTGGCAATCTTTAGAAAGTTTGCATGGGTTTTTCCAAATAGCAGAGTATTGAAATGTTGAATCTTTTCAAAATCCTCATTTTTATACGCTTCTACGAGTCCGAGTTTTGACTCGATTTCAGAAAGTTTTTCTCTGTAGAGAGAGGCAATAGGAAGTCATTGCTGTTCTAATGAAATACTTTTTTCAGCAAGTACTTTTAAAGTACTTCTTATAGATTCGATTCTTTCACTGCTAGGGAAATGGTATTTGAAAACAGGATTAAATCCATGAGGATTTCGAATAAATGCATCAAGGAGAGAAAAATAATTATCAGGTTTGAGAAGTGAAGAGAGATTGATTTTCTTTCCAATCCTATATACCTCATCATCAAAGTTTATGAGTTCTTTTGACCATCTTTTAGAAGCATTTTTTAATTCTGGCAATACGTACGATGTCGGATTGATGAGATAGTTTTGCAGTACATCCATTCAGAGAATAATCTTTTCCTTATAAGAAGGGGAGACTTCATATTTCTTAAGAAGAAGTGAGATATTTGAATCGGTTGATACTTGGATATCGGAAGATTCTACAGAATCTATAATATCTTTTGATACCAGCGTTCATTTTCTGTGCATATCCACAGAAACTGTTATTTCTTTTTCTCCGACTGTTCCTCTTTGTTCAAGATAGAGGATTTTTTTACTAATAGGAGAAGAAAATATCTCTGTTTGAAACAAAGTTTTTGCTATTTCAACACCTTTTTCAGGAGTGGTTATCTTTATGTCTTCGATTTTTTTCAATCGTGAAGCGAGTGGTACGAGATTTACATTTTGTATCTCGAGTCCCGCACGAGCATTGATTTCTAGGAGTTTTGGTCCATCTTTTGTTATGACCCAATCGAGTGCGAGATATCCGAGCTTCGTATACATCTGAACTTGTGAAGAAAAGAGGAGAATATCATCCCAGAATGGAAGTATTCTATCTTTGAGTCATTCGTATCAAACAGGAAAAGAGTAGGTATGAATCTCTCGGTTTTGAAACAAACTTATAATCTGTCCATTGGCAATATTGATACCCAATCAGATTCATCATTGAGCGAGATTTGCCTTGCTTTGGGAATGAATCGTCGGCATACGAATCATTGCCGTGATAGGAACATAGTTATAAACGATAATTCGTATATCAGCGAGACCATATTTACAATAATGTTTAAAATCGGATCACGGAGCAAGAAGTTCTTCTATGACGACTGTATCAGAAGAGCCATGTAGAGAAAAGGATCCATGAAGGATATCGGTCATATGAAGTTTTATCTCGTCTTCACTCCATATTTCATCCTGAATTTCATAGGCATCTTTATTTCTTTTTACGATGAGTATTCCATTTCATTGACTTCCTTTGTTCGGCTTGATGACAAAATGATTCGACTTGATGGATTTGAATGAAAAATCCATAAGTTCCTGCTGACTTCAGAGTGTTCTGTATGTTTCTGCAAAAGGGATTCACCGACTTGAGAGAAAGTTTTTTGTTTTTAATTTACTGTCTGCAAGAGACATGGATTCAGTAGAGTTTTTAGTTCGTATGTATCGTAAATTTCGCGCGTTCATGCCGAGAATACCATGGGAAAAAATTTTCATGATTTTTTGATGATTTTAGTAAAGAAACAAAAAAATTTTTGCAATGGACTGCAAATAATTTTTATTTCAAAATCTAGAAAATATCTTCTAAATTACGAGAAAATATCGGAGGGGAGTATATGTCTTTTTTCAAAAATTACAAGAAAATAACAGGAAGGGAAGTATTATTTTTATTTCTTTTTTTACAATAAAAATATAATGACAGAAATGATGGCAGCCATCCACCCAACAGGAAGAGAAAAAAGCATTCCACCAAGAAATCCAAGATCGTACATAAAGCCACTATTAGGAATGGCATACATTTGTATATCGATAAAATATCGAGCAATGAGAGTATAAGGAGCAACGAGACCATGCCATATCCCCATAAATAATCATGGAGTGGAAGTTACTATTTTATGGCTATCTCCGACAAAAGTACAACCAGAAAGTATGAATACGGATGATAGAAGGAGGAGTATAAGTATAAATTTTCTTATAAAAGATGCTGCATTCATAGCAAGAAAAATAAGTGAATAAATATTATGTATTATTGGTTCAGGTTTTCTTGTGTAAGTTTTTTTGCTTCTTTTTGTGCTTTTTTTAGGGCTGTTGAATGTGAAAAATCTAGCGAGAGATATTTATCTACTATAGATTTATAATGAGCAGGGAGTTGTTCAATAACCAGGTGAACTTGTACTTCATTCCATGCTTTTGTCTTAAATGCTCCTTCCGACAGATATTTCTCTGCGATAGCCTTGAGTTCAGGAGGGAGATTATTGATATCCTCCTGAACAAGGGCTTCTCTGAGGGATTTTTGATAACTTTCATTTTCTAGGAGATATCTCTCTGCAATGGCTTTGAGTTCCGGAGAGAGATTATCGATATCTCCATATATGAGAGCTTCTTTGAGGGCACTTTCTTGAGTACATCCCTCCTTTGCTATACATGTATCGAAAATGGCTCTGAGGTTGTCAGGGAGACTGTTGATATCTTTTTGGATATGTAGAGCTTTCCTGATATGTATTTCTTCGATGGAAGTTTGGGTATTCATATTGTTAAAATAGTATGTACTTAATATATTGACATATGGATTATAATAGTAATTATGAATATGCAAATATTATTTATATTATCTTTCCGAAAATTTTTTGAATAGGTTTGGTTTTTGTTCTTTATCTAAAAATGAATGTATATTTCTTATCTCTGCCACTCATAATCTTTTGTCCAAGTGTAGATGATAGGAAAATCTTTTTGTGTATCGGTTCATTCGATAGTAATCCATTCTTCTTCTTTTTGCTTTTCTAGTATCGCTAACGGCGTGCAACTTATAATACTGTTCTCGTAACTGCACTCAAGTAATGCTCGAAAGAGAAAGTGTCCGTCTTCAAAATCCACATAGACATGATTTGCAGAAGTGAATCCGAAGCCATCGGCAAACCATTTTCCATTAACAGCTTTTTTGGAAGAATATGCACCGATAATCTCTGTGATATGCTCGTCTATAAATCCGATAATCCCCTCGTATGATGGATTTTTGAGATTGCTTTTCTCCAGATTATTTCCGATATCTTCGGTAGAAACCTGCTTGGTAGCTTTCTCTGGTTTCTGTTCAGGCAAGAAGGAAAATGTCAAAAATGCGATACTCATAAGGATACCTATCGTTATGATACCGAGAATAAGCTGATTTGTTTTCATACGAGAGAGGGTTATGAATATGAACCAGATATTATTTTAGGAGAACTTACTTTTATAAGGAGATTTTTATATAATCTTCCCGAAATCTCCATTGATTACTCTTGGTTTCATCCCAAGGATTTCTTCCTTGTAACTTATTTCTGGAATCTCATTCAGGATGTAAATAGGTTTCCTGAGATAGAAGGCGAGTCCCATCTCGAGGAGTGTATTCGCTCCGATATAGTTTGGGATTCCGTTCTTATCATAGTTGAGCACAAGCACCGCATCTGACCACTCGATTTTCTCGAAGTGTATCCGAATCGCTTGTTCTTTTCCGTCGATGCTTTTGTTCTCGATTTGCGGGAATTTCACCTCGTGCCCGATAGATTCAAGCACTTTGGCAACTTCCGTCATTTCCGGGTAAAATGCGATACTTCCACAAATGGTAATTTTCATAATTTAAAATAGGTAAAAAGAATAGAATGTGAGCCGGTCGGCAATCGCGGAGGCTTCGGGGTCGAAGAGGGTGGAGAGGTGCATATTAGTTTAATTAAATTGAAAATACTTTATCAACCAAAAGAAGATGCTCTCTTAATTCATCAAGACTCTTAGACATTGCTTCCGTGTATATTTCTAAATCATAGTCATTTCAATTAGTGATATTATTTAATATGTCTTCTATTTTCTTGAAAATATGGTCTAATTTTTTTATTACAATAGCAGTTCCTGGTATGCTCAATGTAGTTTCTATTTCTCAATAACGTTTCACAAGTCATGCTCGAATTTTTTTATATCAATCATAGTAATGGTTGAATGCAGACTTTACAAGGCGATCGTTCTTGTTTATCATTTCTTTTGTATAGACCCCATCAATAAGAGGATTTAATAGATCTACCAATTTTTCCCCCTTGAAATTTTCTTTGTGCTCTTTTTCTTCTTGTTCTAGTTTTTTCATAATTGATTTTAATTCGATGCTAAAAAGCTCATCTTGTCTGTCTATTGTTTCTGAAAATACCATCCCTTTCTCTTCTATTCCAGAATGTCTCCAAAGTATATATCTAAATCAATCTTTATGCAAAGATGAGCGATCTATCGTGCAAGAAGTAGTGTTGTTATTTGAATATTTATCTCATGTTTTTCCTGTTCTAACCGGATGTCCAATAGTCTCATTGCGTATTCTTCTAATCTCATTTAGTTCGGCATTCTTCGGGTTTTTCCAGTCTATATGGCAAGCACTTCCAAATAAGGATTGTTTTAAATGATTTACGGCATCTTGTTGAATATAAAGTGCTTGTAATAGTCAATAGGTTAAGAGGTAAGGATTTTCATTAAATCAATCATCAGTTTCTTTGGTAAAATTTTCAATTGCTAAACAGGTATCACCAATAACATCGAGTGCTGTAAATAATTGATTCCAATCACCATTTTGTTTTTTAAAATGAAGATCATTTTTTTTCCGAATCGAATTATTTAAAAAATCCCGTATCTCTTGCTCTAGTGTTCCTATTTTTAGTTTTAACATACAATTAAGATTAACTATAATTATCTCCTTGTAATTCCCTTGATTTTTCCCTTCTTTTCCATATGATGCGCGGGTTCTTGGAATGATATGCAAATACCCGATAATTACAAACATTTTTATGACTCAAAAAATCCGCAACTTCTGTATCATCGCTCACATCGACCATGGGAAATCGACTTTGGCTGACCGTATGCTCGAGATTACTGGGACTATGGAGAAGCGAAGTATGCATGCACAGACCCTCGATACCATGGATATCGAGCAGGAGCGGGGGATTACTATCAAGCTCACACCCGTTCGTATGGCATGGAAGGGAGTGGAACTCAATCTCATCGATACTCCAGGGCACGTGGATTTCCAGTACGAGGTTTCGCGGTCGCTTGCTTCGGTCGAGGGAGCAATATTGGTCGTGGATGCAACTCAGGGGATCGAGGCTCAGACACTCTCTAATGTGTATTTGGCTCTGGAAAATGATCTGACTATCATCCCGGTTCTCAATAAAATCGACCTCCCATCTGCAGATGTGGAGCGGGTGAGTGCGGAAGTTATTTCCCTTCTCGGATGTAAAAAAGAAGACATTATTCCCGTGTCAGCAAAGACGGGAGTGAATGTCGAGCTCGTGCTCGATGCAGTGGTGGAATACGTGCCAGAACCAAAGAAACTCGATGTTAATGCAAATCTTGTCGCACATGACAATCCGTCTGCAACCACTGACGTAACCAAAGCACTTATCTTCGATAGTCAGTACGATACATACAAAGGAGTTGTGGTATATACCAAGCTCTTTTCTGGACAGATTAAGAAAGGGGACAAGCTCGAGTTTCTCAATACCGGAGCAAAAATCGAAGCCCTTGAAGTGGGGTGTTTTTCGCCGAAATACAATCCCATCGGAGTCATAAACGAAGGGGAAATCGGGTATGTGGTTACTGGACTCAAATCTCTGACCGATGCGCGTGTCGGAGATACAGTATTTGCTGGAAATCAAAATCTCAAAGCTCCGATTAAAGGATTCAAACGCATCACTCCCTACATCTTCGCGGGAATTTATCCAGTCGACACGGACGAGTACCCTCGTCTCAAAGACAGTATCGATAAACTCACCCTCAATGATTCCTCTCTCGTAACCGAGAATGAAGTAAGTCCTGCACTCGGACACGGATTCCGATGTGGATTCCTCGGACTCCTCCACCTCGATATCGTCAAGGAGCGTCTCTGGCGAGATTTCCAGATGGACGTGATTATGACGAGCCCACAGGTGACCTACCGACTCCTGCTTCCTGGAAATAAAGAACAAGAATATGGACGACTTCATCCAGAAGTTATTGACTATCAGGGGCAGACGTGTACCTATATCTCTGTAAGTAATCCAGAAGATCTTCCAAAGCCAGGAACCTACAAGTTTATGGAGGAGCCAATTGCAAAAGTCGAGATGATTACCCCATCGGAATTTATCGGAAACTGTATGCAGCTCGCACAAGAACGACGTGGAACATTTGTCGGACAGACATTTCTTGATGCAAATCGGGTTATTCTCAGTTATGAGATTCCTATGTCGGAACTTATCGGAGATTTCTATGATGACCTAAAATCGCTTACATCCGGGTATGCGAGTCTCTCGTATGAATTCCTCCGATATCAGGAAGATGATCTCCAACGGCTCGATATCCTCGTCGCTGGAGAACGGGTTGATGCTTTTTCTATGATAGTTCACACATCTCGTGCTCGTTATCTCGGAGGACGGATATGCGCAAAACTCAAGGAACATATTCCAAAAGCACAGTTTGCTATTTCTATCCAAGCGGCTCTCGGAGCAAATATTATCGCCCGAGAGGATATCTCTGCGATGCGAAAGGATGTAACTGCCAAGCTCTACGGAGGAGATATCACTCGAAAACGAAAACTCCTCGAGAAGCAGAAGGAAGGAAAAAAGAAGATGAAACAGTTTGGAAAAGTAAGTATTCCAAGCGAGACATTTGTGAATATACTGAAGAAATAGAAAAAATAGCTCCGCGAGGAGCTATTTTTTAATACCAACAAATTCGGATGAATGTATCTTCTGCAAGTAGACTATCAAATGGTTTTTTCTCTCCATTTCTGGCATAGTCACAAGAATAATAGAAGATGACACGAAATTTTCTTCAAAGATAATTTCCTTGGTATTGATAAAAAGAAATATCATCCCCGTTTGACCAGCGTGTTACTTTTTCATTATTGTATAACTCTCTAAAGAAATCAGGCTTATTATAAGGAATGAAATCATGAATATCAGATATTTTCATGCACCATTCATCTTGGGCATGTGAACACCTTTGAAAAAATTTCATTTTATTTTCATCGTTTGTTTGAGAAAATTTTCATGTGTATATCATGAAGAGAAGTATTTCCTCAGGCGAATTAAGAGGAGTATCTAGTACTTCTTGAAGAGATTTATCCATCTCTCAAAAGAGTCGTGAAAATATGTTTTCTCATGAAGAAACCATAGGAGTACTCGGAGTTCATAATAGTATTTCAGTCATAAAAGTGATAAACTATTTAAATAAAGTAATTTTAAGTAGTTAAAGATTTGTCATTGCATTCACAATCTTTGAGAGTGTTGTCGCAATCAGGACAATGTCCACTTATAATCACCTCCATTCGTCCCTTTGTCCCTATATCTATCAGTGCAAGACAAGGATTCTCTGGTCATCCTACAGTAGTTGTATATATTTCCTGAAAGTTATTATCCATGGAATCAAAGTTAATGATATCTATTGACTGAGATTGTGTCTCTTTTGAAGTATGGTTTTTACACCTTCATGAAGATGAGGAAATTTCTCATCAAAATCTTGTGTCCCGATGAGATTTTTTATCTCTTTTAGGGAGGGAAGTGAATTGCTTATCGTATAAGGTAATTCATCGGTACGTGCTGGCCAGAGTCATTGATTTACGAGACTATTCATAGATCTTGCAAGATAAGCCAAAAATACCTCATCGTGAATATTGTATCCATTGGGATTGAAGAGTACTTTTATAATCTCCATTAGCTCTTTATTTTCTGCTAATTCTTTCTGAGTTTTTTCTGTATCTAGAGAAGACTCAGTTCTCTCTCTTGTTCATTCGATAATTTCCGGTAAAGAAGAAGTAATCGGAGTAGTAATTTTCGGTACATCTTGTTGTAATATTTCTTGCATAGGAATCTAATAAAATAGTAGAGATATATTCTATATATCTAAAAAAAATGTTTTGTCAAATAAAAACCAATAGAAACAAAAAGACCCCGTCTCTGCGGAGTCTTTGATTTTTTAAATATCATCAAGCATTTTTAAGATATTGTCAGTATTTTGTTCATCTTTATCGTTTGCTTCTGCTTTTTTGATTTTATCTCGGCTTTCTTTTGATTGAAATTCTTGCCATTCGATGAGATGTCTTTCATTGAGAGTCTTAATCTCCTCTTGATATTTTACTTCTAATTCCTCAAGTTTCTTGCGTTCTGTTTCGAGGATATCAAAGAGACGATCTACTTGTTCATCAGTCATGGATGGAAGTATATCGAACCAGTATTGTTTCTCGGTATTATCCATCGACTCAGTATTGAGAACAAGCTTTATAAGTTCTCCGTACTGTGCCTGAATCTCGTCCAGTATTGTGAAAACATATCCATCCTTTGTTATCTGTGCCATATCTAGCTGGTAATTTATATAGTATAATTTCTGCTCATTATAGAGTTTTTTTTAATTTATCAAATTTTTATTTTCAAGATATTGAATAATAGAAGACATATCTATGATATCTTTTCTGTATTTGATGTTTTCCCATTACGAAGACTTTTTAGTATATTTTCGATTTCGAGAAGGAAAGCTCGAAAATTTGTAATATCTGTATGGAGATTTATTCCTATAAGAAGAGAAGTGATCCCAATGATAATTCCTGCTATCTGCCAAAGAACAAGATGAATACCAAAAAAGAATAAGAGTGAGAGAATATAAATACTAATTATAGCAATATAAATACCAATATATCCGATACAAAAGAGTGATAAGATCATAGGTCCTGGGAGAATATTTCGAGATATAAGTATATCTACAGATGCGAATATATAGCGTGTTGAGAACTTATATATGACATAGTTATAAATCGAAAATATGATACGGAAAAATATTTTGAAGATATGCCCGACAACTCTAAAAGTTTTTGACATAAAAGAATTGACAAAAAGATTCGTAAAACCAGTACGGAGTGATTGAAATATCACTACAAGAAGGGCAACAATGAGAACATTTTGCATATCGAGTCCTTGTAATGCATCTGTGAGAGGTCCGAGCATAAGAGTTCCAAGGGCAATTTTTTCAATCATACCATTATTTGCTATGTTTGTACTTTGCACAGTAGCACTTATGTCTGCTCGGAGATTGGAAGCAAGTGGAACATATTTCCAAGAAATAATACTTACACTAAGAAGAGAAAGAAATACTCCACCAAGAAGTATCGATCGAAGTGAAGGGAGTCGATATTTCGTTCTCAAGTGTTGAAAGCTATTTGTAATAAGCTCTCATACAGGACGAAGGTTTTTTTTGTCAATCTTGAGTATATGTGTTCGTGTAGATATATCGAGACGGTTACGATAAGTGATGATGAGAAAATAAAGATAGATAATCTTAAAAATAATTTTCCCTTGAAGGTGTTGATGATTTTTGAGATAAAAATAAAAAAGAAACACAGAGAGAAGATTATTTCGCTTTTTTGGAATCTCATAAATTTCAAGAAGAAGACTATTTATCTCCATAGTATCTTGTTTTCCAAGATTTTTTATATCTGAAAGATGGGTTTTAAAATCATCGAGATATGTAACATATTTGAGTCGATTTTGTTCAAAAATTTCATCGTTTCATTTTTGGAGAAAACGTTTAAATTGTGTAATAAGGTCATCAATAAGGCTTTCATCTTGACGTGATTTCTCAAGAAGAGCATCGACAAGATGTATAAGTTTATTATTCCGTATAACTGAGTGAATAAATCTGGTAATTTGGTAGGTAATCATAAGATGGTTTCAAGAAGTATTTCCTTGAGTGTAGCATATATAGGGAAATTAGGCAAATTCTTGGAGCCTATTTTTACAAATGAAAAAACTCCCGACAAGCGGGAGTTTTTGCCCGATTATCGGGACTGGGTTCTTGATGGAAAGCTTCACAGATTATCTCTCTGGATTACTTTCTCATCCTAGGTGTCAGGAATGACGCCGTGGTATTTCTTCGCTTTCATGGTATTCTCCTTGGAATCACCGCGGGCCTTGTCGTTAGATGGACTTGTCGTCAGTCATGGCGAGTGTCATGATCATATTCCTTATTGTTAATGGATTGGTTTTGGTTTGCGTCCTCGGTGGATTCGGTGTGAGTGACGTGAACGAGGGAGACATGTGCGAGCCCGCTCCTCTAGATACACATATTCAGATCACACGGTACTACTCTGTCGCACCGAAGACAAGATTGTTTATATACAAAAAATAAACTTTGTCAAAACTTTGTTTAAGATTTTTTTTGAAAGAAAGTATTTTTTTCTTTTGTAGAGCCAAAAAATAGGATTATAGAGGAAAATTTTTTGCAACTTTTTGATTCTTGGATATAGTACGGAAACTATTTGAAGAGAGTTTTCAAATATCTGTACCGCTTTATTCTTTACTAGTAAAGAGCTACAGTCTATTCTTTATGTACCCACATGAAACGAATCATCCTTACACTTCTTTGAAAACTTACAAAACAGATTATTAGAAAACACCATCCTTTTATCATAGGGATAACTTGAACAGTCGGGAAGACAACCGCAACCAACTTTGTCTATGACTTTCTCCGAACACTTCATGGAGAGCGAGTGTATATGTCACCATACAATTATAACGGGGAGTATGGTATCCCTATGACTATTCTCCAAACGAAGTCACCATACAGTAATCCATTTCGTTGGATTTGGGTTTTTATCAAAGGTATTTACCTTCTTCTTTTTAAGAAATCATATCCAAGATATCTTGTTCTTGAATATGGAATTGATCGTCCAGGAGAGATGGATTTTCTCGTCGATATAGCTCCTCCAGATATTGCTATTATTCTCAATATATCAAAAAATCACGTTGTAAAATTTCCAGTATTTCGCAACTATATAGAAGAGAAGATGAAGCTTGCAAGTGCTGCAAAGCAGGTTATTTATAACAGAGATGACAAATTTATTCCTACTGGTATTGAAAAACTTTCTTCAAAGGAATTTATAAGCTATGGTATCAAAAATAAAGAAGGGGATATTTATGCGAATAATATAAAAGCACAACTAGAAGAACTTTCTTTTTCTCTCGTAAAAGGTGAAGAATCATGTGAGATGCGTTATCCACTTATAGGAGAATTTCAAGTTTATAATATCCTTCCGGTTTTTGCTCTCGGTATGAGCCTTGGAATGGATGTACAAAGCATTCGGGAACGACTTACAGATATTCATCCACAAAAAGGACGTGGTTCTATCTTGAAGGGAATTCATGAATCAGTAATTATCGACGGAAGTTATAATGGTGGATTTAATTCTATTTCCGGAGGTATTGAGTATCTTGATGGACTTAGTGCCGAATATAATAAAATGCTTTTTCTCGGTGATATGAGAGAACTGGGAGAAGATTCCAAAGAACTTCATACAGAAATAGCAGAGAAAATCATAGCATCTTCTGTACAAACCGTCGTGCTTGTTGGAGAAGAAATGCAACGATTTGTTTACCCACTTCTTATGGAAGCTTGGGGTACTATTCCAGAAGATATTCCAGAGGGAACTTCTCAAGAACGTACAAGCGATCGAGTATTTTCTTTTCTTCACTCTCGTCTTGCTGGAAAAAAGATTCGAGATATACTTATGAATACTGCAGATGAAACAAAAACAGTAATATTTACTAAAGGAAGTCAAAATAGTATTTATTTAGAAGAAGGTGTTAAAGAGTTTCTTTATGACCTTCGTGATGTAGATAAACTCTGTCGTCAATCTGATTACTGGATGGATATCAAGAATCATTTTTTTGAAAGTGTGATAGCAGAGATATAAGTAATGCTTTCAAATCCTTCATCCTTAATTCCTTATTTTTATTAGTATGTTCTGGCTTGGTTTTGGAGTTTATACTATATTTATGGTTCTTATCTTTGGTTTCTTTATTATAACCAAGATTCATGTTTATAAGTTTCGTTATTATAATACGAATATAGAGCTCGTTACAAAGATTCTTGCCACAGTACTTCTCGCTCTCGCCCTCGTTGGATATTATCTTCTTTTTTCTGAAGGAATAGAAAATACAACAACCCAGACAGTAGGAGAGTCGACGAGTATAGAAATATATTAAAATATCTTTTTCAAAAGAATCTCTTAAGAAAGAGGTTCTTTTATTTTCTATAAAATAATTTCCATTTTTTCTATACTTCCATATAATACCCCGGGAAAAGTTTATCTCATATACTTCGTATGATATGCAACAACAAATCACGGAAATTGCTCGTAATTTTTTTACTCTCATGGGACTCACTCTCGAAGATGTAGTAGTGGAATGCCAGGATGAAAAAAAAGGAATATATCTTATACAGGTTAAGACTCCTGATTCCAAGATACTTATCGGTGTTCATGGACAGACTCTTGAGATGACAAAGCACCTCCTAACCCGAATACTTGAAAAAAAACTTGATGTATCCCTTCTTATTCATCTTGAGGTAAATGATTATCTTCAAGCAAAAGATGAGAAGTTCTACCGGTATCTTGAGAGTCGTATCGCTTATGCAATGCGTTCAGGAGAAGAAATCTCACTTCCAAATCTCACTTCCTACGATCGTAAGAAAGCACACGGATATATATCGGATAAAAAAATAGAAGGATTCAAAAGCTTCAGTGTTGGAGAAGGAAAAGACCGTGAACTTCACCTTGTCTATACTGGACCGAAACTTGCTATGACTCACTCATCTTCTTCTGTAGAGAAAAAGCCAACTGAGATGATTGATGATGATGGAGTAGGTATTTAAAAAATAATTTTCAATATGTTTTCCAAGCTCTTTATTTTTCTTCTTGTTATATTTTCTCTTGCCGTATTTACTTATGGTTCTGGAATAAATTATAAGCAACATACGGATATAAAACGAGCACTTGTAAATCATCCGGAGTTTATTCCCACTTCTGAAATGGCAAATCTTTCAGCTGGAGGGTTTCAGAATATTATTGCTGATTCTTATTGGCTCTCTGCTGTTCAATACATCGGTTCGAATGCAATCGGCTCAGAATATAAGGCATATCTTTATTCTATGCTCGATCTTATAACGGATCTGAATCCATATTTTACTTACCCGTACCAGATTGGTGAACTTCTGCTACCATCGTATAATGAACGATATGAGAATCTTTCAGAAGAAGAAATACAGAAAAATACCGATCAAGCAATCAAAATCGGTCTCAAAGGAATAGAAAAAAATTGTGATGCAACCAAAGTAGAAAAAGCAAAAAAAGAATATGACTTGAAAAAACTTTGGATGGATGAGAGTTATCAGAATGCCTGCCGTGATCCGATGATTCCGTACTATCTCGCATATATCTATTATTGGAACCTTCATGATGGAGCGAAGTCGTCCGAGTACTACCGTATTGCTTCAACCAATAGCGATGCTCCGACCGGAGCTCGAACCATGGCAGCTATTATGCAAGGGAAGTCCGGAGATCGTGAAAAAGCGATTATTATGCTTCTCTCTATTGCAGAGAGCATCGGTGGAGAGAAAGAATCTCTTTGTCAGCAACTTTCAAAAGAACTTGGAGAGAGTCTTCTTGGGGCTTTTTCTGCTCATGCGACCTTAACTGGGAATGGACTTCGGATGATAGAATTTGTCAGACAAGATATGGTGCAAAAACTCGAAGAACAGTGAGTCGATCCAACAAATGGACAGAATGTAGACAATTTCTGTTCAACATACCTCAATAAAGCGGTTCGTGAGATGAACCTGAGTTACCTCGAACAAGCGGATATTAGATATCTTCAGGATAAAAAAGAACATGCCACAGTTCCTACGATTCTTCTTCATGACAAGTACATCGACTACAATCCGATAGATTTTCAGCAGGATGCGAAAAACAATCAGGGGATTGAGTACTACTATAATATCGATACTGGAAATTGGGATTATCGGATGGGAGAAATGAAATAATTTTCATTTTTTGCCTTTTCCTTACTTTTCTGCTATAATACCCACGTATTATCACTTTTCACTCGCTCTATGACTACTCATCCGTCAAAGAATCAACTTATAGAACAGGCTTCCGCGGAAATGGAAATAACAGAACAGACTCCTGTCATTTCCCCAAAGGATAAAACACTTGCCCAGACTCGCCAGACGGTTAATCGTTTCGTAGGAGTTTTTGCTCTCGGTAGTACGCTTACTATTTGATCTCCTGCCATGGCGACCGAATCTCCTTATGAACCGCTCGCTGATGCAAGTGGAAAGACTGTATTGGTGTTGAAAGAAGATGTGCAAGGGAAAGAGGAGCTTTTCGCAGCGTTTGATCGTGTTATTAAATCTGAACAGACGAAAGAGAGAAAAAAGAATGAATTTAATCAACTTTCCCCAGAATACCAAAAAAAAGCTCTTTCTTACTTTCAGACCGGGAAGACTGAGCAACCGAATGAAAAAATTCTCTTAAAAGGTGTGAATAGTCTCATGTCGCTCTATGAAAATATCGAAGTAGCAAAACAAGGGATTGCGGAATTCAGTGTAGGAAAAGAACCATCGAAAGACCCGTTGGCATTTGAGCCGATGGTAAAGACTATCACAGGAGCATTTCCATCATGAAAAAATTTCATAGATATGGTTGCTATCCAAAAGATAGATACAATGGTTGGATCTGTATATGTACAGATCAAAGAGCAGGCAAAACAAGAGAAAGAGCAGGCAAAACAAGAGAAAGAGCAGGCAAAACAAGAGAAAGAGCAGGCAAAACAAAGCATAGTAAAAAAAGAACAGGAACTCGAATTAATAAAACAAAGGACGAAACAACTAGAGGAAAATATTAAGCAACTAAAAACTCTTCTACAAGTTCTCTAATTTTATTTTTATGGCAGAAGGATTGCAGGAAAAACAACCTCAACAAACAAAACAAATCTGAGAATTGAAACTTCCTCAGTGAGTATTATCGAATCCGAAATATCAGGCAGAGAAGGGGCAGGTGGATATGAAAAAAAGTGCCATTACTGCTCTTGCTTATATTCCCTGTACCTCCGAAGATGTTGCAGACCGAGATAGATTTATCCAATATATCGAAGCTCATAAACAAGCGACTCAAATATATGCAGTTATAAATCTTCTTCCAAAAGAAGAACTTCTGGATTGTTTTGATGCAACTTTCGGAACTTCTTTTGCTGATGCCTGCACTCCCGAATTTATCGATGCTTTTTGTAAAAAAGCAAAACAAGAAGTGACCGAAGCAAAACAAGAAGTGACCGAAGCAAAACAAGAAGTGACCGAAGCAAAACAAGAAGTGACCGAAGCAGAAATAAAAAAAAATGAAGATAGACAAAAAACAATTGATATTAAAAAAGAAAAAGAAAATGAACAAAAATTATCTGTAGAACAAAAACAAGTTCTCTTAAATATCCGAAAAAAACTCAAATCTCACCATGAATTGAATCAGAAAGATATTGATGTTATTAATAATGACAAGATATTACCTTCTTCTCTCAAATTTCAACAAGCCACTAAAAACATCCTCGCAGAACTCAAAACCCAAGCTCAGAAATCTGGGGATTTCCAAGAATATCGTTCATTTCTCGATAATTTCCACTCGATTGGAGCTATATCGAATCAAGAGTTTCTTTATTTCAAGAAGGAGCTTGATGGATTTAAACCATCTTCAGGGAATGAAAAGGACGGTAAATCAGGTACTTCTGAGACTCTCGGAAAAGACCTCCGAAATCATGAGTATGAAAAAGTCGGGGATTCCTACATCCGTTTCGGACGGCTCGGAGAGCAAACCGATGAGATTGTGCGTATTGATGAGAAGAGCGGAGAGGCGAGCAAACGGATAGTATCGAGTAAGAGTGGATATGCTCGTGAAATCGTGTTTCCAAAAACTCCAGCTCTTGAGAGAGATGTAAAAATCGGAGCAATTAATGAAAAACTCAGCAGTATAGAGAATAAACTTACGAAAATTGCAGAGTATAAAAAAGAACAGAAAACTCTAGAAAACACACCGAATCGTACTGAAAAAGAAGAGAGCCGTCTCAAAGAATTGAAATCTCTTAATATGGATCCAGAGAGTGTTATGGAAATAAAACTCAAAGAAGAGAAAGTAAGACTGGAAGTGGAAAAACGAGAACTTCCACAGGTTGATATGAGCTCACAAGAACTACAAGCAAAACAAGAGAAAGACGCTCGTGATACTATCAAGTTCGTCGATGATATGGGACTCTATATGCTCGGAGTGGAGAATGTGGATACATTCTTCCAATTTGCCAATTCTCGAATGATGAACGGGGATAAAATTAATTCAGCAGATGGACTCGATGGAGTGGAAAAAGATGCACTCAAAAAAGTATTTATCGAATTTCTCTGAGGAACTGATGCAAACTCTTTGTTTAGTGGATATGGTCTCAGTGAAGGGAAAACTACTGAGGATATCAAGAAACTTCTCATAACAAAGGGAATATATGAAGTTGGAAAAGTTCCACCAATAAAGAAAATGACCACGGAAGAGCTTAAAATAGTGATGAATACAGGAAAATCCGAAGTAAAAAATACTCTCTAATTAGAGAGTATTTTTTTGAAAAAATTTGCATTTCTCCGTTTCCTCTCTATACTACCCGTGTACTTAGAGAGAAACCAGAGGCTCATAGGAAGGGATGGAATCCTTCTTCTCTTGGCACTACTCTCTCGAGCAAGCGTCGTGACTCGCATCACGGAATTTGGGTGGAACCGCCGGTAAAAGAATTCAACTGGTCCCGAAATCTCTTTTTAACAGAGGTTTTGGGATTTTTTATTTGTGTAATTTTTAAATATATGTCAAACGTAGAAATGAAAGATCTCGTGGAACTTTCGAAAGTTCGTGGGTTTGTGTACCAAGGATCCGAGATTTATGGAGGACTTGCGAATAGCTGGGATTACGGACCATATGGGTCTATACTCAAGGAAAATATCAAAAATGCGTGGATTCGTGAATTCGTTCAGAAGCGTCCAGATATGACCCTTCTCGATGCGGCGATTCTTATGAATCCACAGGTTTGGGTGGCTTCCGGACACGTTGGTGGTTTTTCTGATCCACTTATGGAATGTAAGGATTGTCATACTCGTCACCGAGCGGATAAACTTGTAGAAGAAGGACTCGAAAAAGACGCGAATTTTCCAGTTCCTGCCAACTGGGCAGGGGATAAAACTCCAACTCCTGATTTCGATGCGTATATCGTGAAAGGACATATCGCTTGTCCGAATTGTGGAGCGAAGAATTGGTCAGGAATTCAACGATTTAATCTTATGCTTCAAACACATCAGGGAGTAACGGAGGATTCTACGAGTCTCGTATACCTTCGTCCAGAAACCGCTCAGGGAATATTCGTAAACTTTGCGAATATCGCTCGAACCAGTCGAAAGAAAGTTCCATTCGGAGTGGCACAGTGTGGAAAAGCTTTCCGAAATGAGATTACCCCAAAGAACTTTATTTTTCGTACTCGTGAATTCGAACAAATCGAGATTGAATTCTTCTGTAAACCTGGAACCGATGAAGCATTCTTTGAGGAGTGGCTTGGAGAAGAACAGAGATTCTTTACAGAAGTACTTGGACTTGATGCTGATAAAGTTCGATTCGTTGAGATTCCAAAAGATGGACTTCCTCACTATTCACGACGTGCCGGAGATTTCGAATATCTTTTCCCATTTGGTTGGGGGGAGATTTCCACACTTGCGAACCGCACAGACTATGATCTCAATGCTCATATGAAGGAATCTAAAGCAGATCTTTCCTATTTTGATCCATTTACGAACGAGAAATATATACCATACGTTATCGAACCATCTATCGGTCTTTCTCGACTCACTCTCGCAGCCCTTGCGAATGCCTATACTCGGGTAGAAACCGAAGAGGGAAGTCGAATTATCATGAAATTCAAACCATCTATCGCTCCAATCAAGGTGGCAATTCTCCCGGTAGTAAAGAAGCTCGGGACGGAAGCAATGGAAGTCTTTACGCTCCTCTCTCCACACTTTACGTGTGAATACGACGAAGCGGGAGCTATCGGAAAACGATACTACCGCATGGATGAGATCGGAGTTCCATTTTCCATCGCCATCGATAGCGATAACTACAATCAGGGACAGGTAACGGTTCGTGATCGTGACACTGGACTTCAAGAGACGGTGAAGATTGAAAATCTTGTAGAATATTTCCGAGGAAAAGGATGTTAATAAAGTATAACAAAAAATCCGGCATTTGCCGGATTTTTTGTATTAAGATTTTTGAAGTTATTTCATCACGAAACTCACAATGAGTCCGATACTGGAGAGAATCATTCCCACAAGCCAGAAACGCATAACAACAGTTTCTTCCGACCATCCGATGGCTTCAAGATGATGGTGAAATGGAGCGATTTTAAAAACCTTTTTTCCGTTTCGGAGCTTCTTGGAAGTGAGCTGGATAATAACGGAACAAATCTCGAGGATATAGACTCCAGAGATGATAATGAGCACTGCGAGCGTATCAGTCATCATTGCCATAATTCCGAGGTTGGCTCCGAGTGCGAGCGAACCGACATCACCCATGTAGAATTGGGCGGGTTTTATATTGAACCAGAGAAATGCAATAAGCGCCCCAACAATGAGCATACAGATAGCCGAGAGGATAAAGAGACTGTGGAGATAAGTTACGAAAGCATATACAACGTAATTGAAGAGGAGAAGTCCTCCAGCGAGCCCATCAAGTCCATCGGTCACATTGACTGCATTTGCCATCGCAATGATGATAAAAACAAAGAGGGGGATATAGAGTATACCAAGACTCACTTCACCGAAGAATGGAAAGTGAAGTCCGGTATGTCCGAGTTTCACGTAGAACCAGTAGGCTCCGAGTCCAGCAAATATAGTGAGGAGTATCATTTTTACTCGTGCGGAAAGTCCTTTTGTTCGTCCAATTCCACGGACATTTAGATAGTCGTCCACGAGTCCTATAATTCCGACGGTTGCGAGCGTGAAGAGCGCGAGATAGGTCTCATTTCGATTCCAGAGACTGTATTTTATATTAACACCGAACAAGCTTTGGATATCTGTCGAAAAGTATTGCAAGATGATAGAAACCGCCACAAGCGAGAATATGGAAAGGAGGATAATTCCTGCTCACATCGAAGGAGTTCCGGTTTTATTCTTATGAAGCTTGGCAAACTCGGTAGCCTTTCCCATAAGTGCTTCCTCACGAATTTGTTTTCCGAGTTTGTACTTATGAAGAAATCGGATATATGGAGGAATGAGGAGAAAAGTTAAGAGGAATGAGAGGAGAAGGTAGACGAGAAGAAAGGAGAGATTTCACATATTTTTAAATAGGGGTTATCTATTAATGATTATTTTTGTAATAAAATATAAAGTTCTCGTACTTCCTGCTTTGTTTCAGAGTCTCCTTTTTGGAAGATATCTTGAATCATAACATCATTATTTTTTATAAATTCTCGAAGTTTTTGTTTATTTTCTAAGGAATCGATATTCGGAATACCTATTTGAAGACTAAGTTTTTTGAGGAGAATATTGACATTTTTCTCCATACTTTCAAAGTCTTTTTCGAGAACTCGTTGTATTTCTTTGACAGTTCCCATTGGATCTCATACATAATCCATATGCATTTGTCCATTTCCTCCCTGATCCCCCTCAGTGAGGATGATAATATTTCCATAATTAATAAAAGAACTAAAGAGTCATGGATGTGTAGCATTGATAGTTTTGATTTTATCAGCATTCATAGTCTGACTATCTCCGAATACTCCTCGTTGATTGTAAAAAAGTATTTGCCCAGGCACCACTACTTTGAAGTCCATTTCTTGATTAATCATAGCATTGAGATATCCATAAAAGAGACCGAGTTGAATAATGAGAAGAAAAGCATTGATGATTCCAAAAGAAAAACTAGAACTTCCAGAAATAAGAACCCCTCCAATACTTGTAAAGAGGGTAAAAATCGTTATTCCAAAAAGAAATACAAGGAGAAGAACAGTCTGATTAAAAAAATTTACAAATGCCTCATCTGAGTGTTCACTTTTTTCGATTGCAAAGTAAATATCCTCTATATAAGGTTTATTTCCTTGGATTTTATAAAAACGTCGAATATATACTACAACAATAATGAACCACCATATAACATTAAGAATCAAGAGAATGGCAATAGATACAGTGATTGTATCGGGATTGGTTTTTGAAAATATAAGGAGATAGACATTGATGCAGGCAATGATAAAAACAAAAAATGCTCGCCAAGATATAAGAATGGAATAGATCCAATGTTTTTTGATAATCATAAGGAAACGTGTTCCGTTTTTCTCGAGTTTTTTAAGGAGTTTCGTATCCCCACTGATATCGAACGATTTGAACATCCAAGATACGATACCTGAGAAATTAATAAACATAAAAAATAAGATGAAAAAATATGAAAGGAGTATAGTTTTTCTCGAGAGAAAAGCAAGGGGTTTGTTTGGAAAAATATTGATATTATTATAATCTTTGATTTATTTCTGGAGTTTCTTTTTACTTAAAAACCACACCCCTCCAATACCTCCGAGATAGAGAATAGAAAATACCCCGGTGCAGACAAGAAGAGAGAGAAAAACCCCTGTGTGAAGACTCTGGAGGATATACCAGTTCGTTCCGCTCGCAATAATAGCAAAAAAAAGTGTAGAAAGAGTGAAACCTGGGAGGAAATGAAAATGTACGAGATGGCGTGTCGCATGATAGGTAAAGACAAGGAGAAGAATCTGACAGATGAGTGTCACCCAAGCAGACCCGACAAAAGAGTAGAATGGGATGAGTGTAAGATTTCCGATGAGATTCGCAAGAGTGATGATGAGATTGATTCGGAGGAGCTTCTTCTGCTCGTCGTGGGCGATGAGGAGATAGGTGAAGAGGGAAGAAAGGAAATAGAAGAGGAAAATAAAAACCACGATTTTCATCGCATCGAGCGAAGTGTAGAGGTGCTTGCTGTGTTCTATATACTCTTTTGTCGCGATGAAACTTATGACATTTACATCATTTATAAAAAGAAATGAAGCAATCCCGACCCCGAAAACAAGAAGAATTTTATAAGCCTTTGCAACGTATTCAAAAAGTTTTTCTTTGTCTATTTTCTGAATTGCTTCTGTAAAGAGTGGAAGCATAGAATTGAGGAAGAGTGTTCCAAACATCATCCCGACTTCGACAATCTTCATGGGAACGGAGTAAAGTGCAATCGAGGTGTCAGCGATTATCTGTGGTTCGAGGACAGAGAGAAGAACAATGTCTACTTTGAAATAGATAACATTGAGAAAAAGAGCCACTCCATACGGAAGGGAAATCCAGAGAATATGTTTTATATACACGGAGTCGAACCGGAATCGGATAGGCTCTATACGACGAGCATAAAAATAAAGAAGACCCGTCATAACAATATTTCAGAGGAGTCCTGCAAGAAGTATGGAAACAAATCCCCAGAACTGCATGGTCGGATTATCGGACATAAGTCCCTTTGGGAGGAGGACGAAGACGATCAAAAGTACCGCAAGAAAATTGATAACTTTCCCGGTGGTTGTCGATATGAATGAGAATTCAGTCCTAAGGTGAGCTTGAAGGAGGGACATAACAGAACTATTCATGAGCCCGAAGAGCGTGAATACTCCGGTTATGAGAATCCCTGCCATTGCTATTCAGGAATTATATCAGGGGAGGAAGAATCCTATCACGAGCGAGAGAAAAATAATCACTCCTCAGAAAAATGTTCGAAGTGTTAATATATTTCCTACGATATTCTGGACTTTTTCATGATCGTTTTTGTGCGTGGAAATCTCTCGGACAGTGATGGTATAGAGTCCGAGATCAGCAATGACCGAGAAGATGGAAAGGTAGTTATAAACTTTGGAATAGAGTCCGTATCCCGCGACATCGAGGTAGTTGGTGAGTATCTTTATGAGGAATATCGAGATGAGTGCAGTCGCCACCTTTCCGGCGATTTGCGCGAGAGTATTGGAATAGACTTTTTTGGTGGACAAGAGAAAAACAAAGAAGAAATAATTTGAATTATTTTAGGGAATGTTTCTGTGATGTTGTTATGGCAGAAGTTCCGATTCAGAAAGTCATACTCTTTTCGAGACCGTAGGCATTTTTTGGAAAATATCGATGCCAAGCAATATCTCGACTAATTCCACCACTGGTGATTGTGAAGGAATCTTCATAATGACCAGTTTTATATCCTTCCAAGAATTTCTTTTCAATGTTAGCAAGAACCTCGGGAGTATAAAGTTCTGCTGGTCTAATTCCTATAGATGATCGTCCAATTAAATCGGCATAATTTTGGTTTCCAAGAATAAGACCATTGCTCCAGATATTCATAAAATATGGTCCATGTTCCCAGAACATATCTACGGCACTTGCACAGGTAGAAAGTGCGAGCAATCGACGTTCCATGCCTGTTTTTTCAAAAGATTCTGGCATTTTTTCTATAATGGATCTTGTTTTTTCTAAAAAAATATCCATAGATTTTCCCGCATCTAAAACAAAACTCTTAAATTCACTAGTCGGAATAGTAGGATGTTCTCCGAGAGTAATATCTTTCCCAATACGGATAGATCCACTTCATTCATTTCCTGATGAATTCCAAGAGATAGTTTTTTTGGTTCTTTCTGGATGAAGAATCTCATTCTTATATCATTTTCCTTGGGAAAGTATAAAGGTTAATTCTTGAAGTTTTTGAGCATCTTCCTTTTTTAAAAGTTCTGCTGTTCGACCTTCTCGAAGCAGTACCTCAAACTCTTCAGAAGTTGTTCCCATAGCTCGGTAGTATGCTTCGTTTATAAGCAGTATATCTTTTGCTTTTGAATAGAGAGCAATAATTGGTGACCATGTTTGAATCTGACTTTCGTCGATAAGTTGCCCATTTAGATCTATCAAAGGACGAAATATATATCTCGAATCACTTCCGCATCTTGCTTCAAATCCTTGTTCGTTCGTGATTTTCTTCACTCCGGTATTTCCAAATTCCCAAGGGCCATTAATAAGTCGGTCAAAAATCCAGAAACTCATCTTTAGTCGCATGACGAATGATTTATTTTCTCAAAGAAATTCTTTATTGGAAACAATATCTTCCACTTGTTTTCGGATTTTCTCGAAAACACTATAACTATTAATGAGCTTTCATTCTGGAAAAAGAGTTCTCATTTCTAAAGGAGTAGCGATTTTTAGTGTTTCGGAAGCTGAAATAATCTTAGATTGCATAGCAAATAATAACAATAAAGAAATTAAATTCACTTTATTATTGTGATATTTCTTCGTAAAGCAAATTTGCTTTTAAAAAATGTATAAAAATTAATAGTGTTTTTTAAGTACTGACTTTTATATTATTCTCATAACCCATAAAGGGTTGTTGATTTCATATTAGTTTCCGAGATAATTCATATACCAATGCATTCCATATTCTGAATCTCCACCAGTTAATACTGAGGTAATCGCTGAGAACATATATAATTCTATATAATCGGTTGTACCATTAAGATATACTATTGAAATACAAGGAGCAAAAGGAGTATCGCCACTAGTATATGTTCCTCCACTTATTTGTACACCAATACCATTTTTTAAAACACTAAATCCATATCTAGGTGTTCCTGTTGCTGATGTTGCTGAATATCATGCCATACTTATTTGATAATATCCGGCCCGTGATGCAGTGAAACGATTATTGGTTGTATCGAATATTCCCTGGAGTGCATTATAGGCAATTGTATCGAATGGGAGTTTTTCCCAATTTGCTGCTTTTGAAAAATTTGTGGACATATATGCTTTAAAAACTTGTGCATTTCCAATAATATCTCCAGTAACTGATAATTTCGCACTTGGATTTGTATTTCCAATTCCTATATTTCCTCCTGAAAATGAAAAATTTAATAATCTTGAATCAAGATTATTAAAGTTTGAAAGAAGGCTATTCCATGTATTTGCAGTCAAACCTGACCCCGTACCTACTTCGAGTGTTGAGGGTGATATCCATGTATTTCCGATCGTTGCATACCCTATAGATAAAATAAGAACCGTCATAAAAAATGTAAGCCCGGAATATACAGATCTCTTTAAATAAGAGAAGTCTTTCATAGAAAAGAAATAAGAAACTAAATTTCATTCATTATTACATTATTTCTTCGTAAAGCAAATTTGCTTTTAAAAAATGTATAAAAAATTAAGGTTATCTTGTTTTCTATCATATTTTCCATATTATCTTAATAAATTGTAACTTGTAACTTACAAATTTCTTGACTCTCCTTACTAAAGCTCTCCTTCATACGACTGATTCGTATATAAAACGCCTCCAGAAAGGCGGGATTTCGACGGTGGAGGACCTGATCGGGCACTATCCGCGGACGTACAAGGATAAGTCGGATGTCTTAGAGCTTTTTAGTTATGTGAATATAAAAGAACCAAATACTCTCAGAGTTAAAATAGAATCTATCACCACCGAACGAACGAGAAATGGAAAAGAGCTAAGTAAAGCGGTTCTCGCAGATAAAAGTGGATTTCTTTCCGAAGCTGTGTGGTTTAATCGGAAGTTTATGCTCCAAAAATTCCATTCGGGCGACACAGTGAAAATCTATGGAAAACCGAAGTACGAATACGGAAGACTTTCATTTCAGAGTCCCGATATAGAATTTGCTAAAGACGAATGATCCTCGATTGTACCTATATATCCGGAGTGTAGCTATATCCCGTCGGCATGGTTTGAAGGGAAAATGACATGTATCCGAGAATATATCCGAACAATTCCCGAAGTACTTCCGGAAGATATTCGTTCCCAAAAAGGATTTCGTACCAAAGCGGTGAATATTACTGCAATTCATTTTCCGACTTCGAAAGCAGATTTCGAGCGAGCAAGAACCGAACTCGCGTATGAGGAACTTTTTTCTCTTCAGTACGAGGGGATTTTGCGAAAGAAAAATGGAGAAGAAATAAGTAAAGGGCGAGCAAACTCGATTCCTTTAAATCCAGAAATGGTAAAAGAGATTATTTCCAAACTCCCATTTCCGCTCACGAACGGACAGAAAGTCGTACTTTTCCAGATCCTCAAAGATATGGAAAAAACACACTCAATGCAACGGCTCCTCCAATGAGATGTGGGAACCGGGAAGACTATCGTGGTAATGATAGCAGCAATCCATGCAATACTAGAAAGCCGAAAAAATGGAAATGAAATACAAGTTGTTATCCTTGCTCCGACGGAGATTCTTGCGAGACAGCACTTTGCTAGTTCTATGAACCTTCTTGCAAACTTCGGAATCACTTCCGATTTCTTAGTTGGAGGATTGACCCCGAAGCAGAAAACCGATGTAAAATTCCGTCTCAAAAACGGGGATATTTCGGTGGTAATTGGAACACACGCCCTTCTTGAGGAAGATGTCCACTTTCATAATCTCGGTCTTACAATTATTGATGAACAGCATCGATTTGGAGTGGAACAACGAAAAGTTTTGGAACAATACAGTTCTTATAAAACAGGTGCGTTACCTCATGTGCTTAATATGACTGCAACACCGATTCCTCGAACACTTTCCTTGACTATCTATGGAGACCAAGATATTTCGGTTCTCTCGGAGTACCCGGTCGGTCGCAAACCGATTCATACGAAAGTGCTTGCGGAAACAGAACGAAATGAGGCGTACAATTTTATCGCAACCGAGGTACAAGCAGGAAGACAAGTGTACTGGATATCTCCGCTTGTCGAGGAATCCGAATCACTTGATATCGCGAGTGCGGTCAATATGCAAGAAATTCTCCAGAGTGTATTTCCTACTTTCCGCATAGGACTTATTCATGGAAAGATGAAGGCAAAAGAAAAAGATGCAATTATGCAGGCTTTTTACGAACGAAAAATCGATATACTTTCCTCGACTTCGGTCGTGGAAGTTGGAGTCGATAATCCAAATGCAACAGTTATCTGTATTGAGGCTGCCGAACGATTTGGACTTTCGCAACTTCACCAGTTCCGTTGACGTGTCGGACGAGGAGAAGATCAATCATACTGTTACCTATTTACGACGAAATCTTATACTGGAGAGCGTTTGAAGGCCATGGAACGGACGAATGATGGATTTGAACTTTCGGAAATCGACCTCGAGCTTCGGGGTCCCGGAGAAGTCTATGGAGTTCGTCAAAGCGGAGTTCCAGAGTTCAAAATCGCAGATCTTAAAGACCTCGAACTAGTGAGCGAGATACGAACAGATATAGAAGAATGGATGAAATTGAAGTAGATTTGATTTTTCTTTTTCTCTCTATATACTGCATACCTTATTATTCTGTTTTTTCAAATTATGTGACGATGACCAGTAGTGGGTGCCAAAAAAGCTGTGAGTGATAAGGCTCGTGGAAAGGCATTTGCCATACATGCGAAACTTATAGCTCTTGCTGCCCGAAACGGAGGAGATCCGGCTATGAATCCGGCACTTTATGATGCACTTGAGAAAGCCCGCAAGGCGAATGTTCCAGCTGACAATATCGAGCGTGCTATCAAAAAAGGAACTGGAGCAGACAAAGATTCTGCAGAAATTGATGAGATTATCTATGAAGGATACTCTCCAGGTGGGATTGCTATTGTGACAAAAACTCTCACAGACAACAAGAATCGTACTGCTAAAAACATGCGACATACCTTTTCTCAGTACGGAGGAAGTCTCGGGGAGACGGGTTCTGTATCATCTTTTGCCTTTAAATATCAGGGATATATAGAAGTTCCTGTCGGATCTCATAGTATTGATGAATGGGAAGAATGGATTATCGAGTCCTGAGCGAGTGATTACGAATTCTTGGAAGATGGCACAAAAGTCCGTATCGCAACGGAACGAACTGACCTCATGGGGGTAGTAAAATTCCTCAAAGGAAAGGGAATAGATGTGGAAAGCTACGGTTTTGAATACTATGCTACGAATCTTGTAAATCTGGACGATCCAGAAAAGATTCTCAAGCTCTACGCACTTCTTGCGGATTTTGAGGACGATGATGATGTAGAAGAAGTCTGGCATAATGCTGAAATTGATCCAGTTCTCTGGCAACAGGCGGAAGAGGCTATGAGCAAGAGGCGATTCCGAACATAAAAGGGTTTTTTGACAAAGACCCCAAAATCTATACACTCTCAATATAATTTTTAATCACTTCTCACATGTCTACTCCTACTCCTGATACAGTTCTCCTTTTCGCGGAACTCGCGTCTATTCACCCACTTTCTACGTTTGACGAGAAGGTGTTTCTTGATCTTCTTGAACATTCTCTTTCTCTTTCTGTAAGCGAGAAGAAACGGGTGATTGATGCAATTCCAACTCTTTCACAGTTCCAGATTGATGAGCTTACCAAGGTGTTTGTCGATGAACGGGAAGAATTCAAAAAACTCCTTTCCAAGGAAGGGGATACTATCAAGGAACTTGTCGTAAAGGCACGTGATGGATGGAAACAACTTGGAGAGATTTATACTCAGGAACGAGCACAAAAAGAGAAACAAAACGAGGATCAGGCAAAAATCGATGAGATGAAAAAGAATCTTGGGATTTAATAAATTAAGAATTTAAAAATGTCATTCTGAGTATAATGAAGAATCTACCGCTGTAATTTCTTTATCCACAAGAGATTTATAAAGGGGGATCCTTCGAAACGACCTCCCTCGTCGGTCGACTCAGGATGACTTTATTTATAAAATTAAAGATAAATTATGTCTCTTCAACTCCAAAATACCTTTACTCAAACCAAAGAACGTTTCAAACCAATTCGACAAGAGCTTGTGAAAGTATACTACTGTGGACCGACTCCATATAATTTCGCACATATTGGAAATCTTCGCGCATATCTTTTCTCTGATTCAGTTGTTCGAACTCTTCGGTATCTCGGGTACAAAGTCCAGACAGTTATGAATGTGACGGACATCGATGACAAAACTATTAGGGATAGCCAAAAAGAAGGAGTGTCACTTCAGGAATTTACCGAGAAATACACGGGGTTTTTTCTCGAAGATATTAAACATCTCGGAATCGTTCCTGCAGATACGATTGTGCCAATTTCGACTGCTATTGATACCATGGTGGAGATTATCCAGAAGCTTTTGGATAGAGGATATGCTTATCTTGCGGACGATGGAAGTATTTATTTTTCTATCAAAAAATTCCCGAAATACGGGCAACTTGCTCACCTCGATGTAAAGGGGATGAAATCGAGTGTACGAATCAATAACGACGAGTACGAGAAAGAAAGTGTTGCAGACTTCGCTCTCTGGAAAGCTTATGATGCCGAAAAAGATGGACCGAATAGTTGGGATGCAACGCTAGTGATAGATGAAAAAGAGATTATTATAAAAGGAAGACCAGGTTGGCATATCGAGTGCTCCGCCTGTAATCTTAAACACTTCGGTCCTGAGATTGATATACATATGGGAGGAATCGATAATATCTTTCCACACCATGAAAATGAAATCGCTCAAAGTGAAGCATATAGCGGAAAGAAATTTTCCCGATATTGGATGCACTCAGGACATTTGCTCGTAGATAATAAGAAAATGGCAAAATCGGCAGGGAATTTCTATACCCTTGCGGATATTGTTGCTAAAATGCCGAATGAAAATTCAGAGATGGTATATCGAGGATTTCGACTTATGAACCTCCAGACTCGATATCGGGAGAACTTCAACTTTACCTTTGATCGACTCCAGTCAGCTATACAGACAGTAAAAAATTTCGATGAAGTTTTGAAACGATTAAAACACTACAATCCTGCTTCTGGAAAAATATTCCGAGATTTTCGGGAGATGATGCAACAATATGTCCAAGCCTATATCGAGAAGCTCGAGGATGATATAGGAACTCCGGAAGCCCTGACGATAGTTTTTGATTGTTTTGGATTTATTAATAGCGGAATAGATTCAGGCGCTTTTTCTCTTGAAGAAAAAAATGCCATTCTTGATCTCCTTCATTCTTTTGATGAAGTACTCGGACTTTTTGATTTCTCACTTCTGGAATCAACTGAGATTCCAGCTGAGATAGAACTATTACTTATGAAGAGAAATGAGGCAAAAGCACAAAAAAACTATCCTTTGGCGGATAGTCTCAGAGATCAGATAGCGGAGAGTGGATATAAAATTGTGGATGATAAAGGGGGAAGTTATGTAGAGAAAATCTAAGACGCAATCCTCATATATTTTTTAAACGGAAAGAAGAGGCCTACGATTGTGAGGTCTTTTTTTCGTAAAAGCTCCGTATATTTTTCTATATCACTATTTAAAAAGAGCATCTCTTTAGAAATAGTATTTTCATAGAACATAATAAAATCTCGAATATAGAGAAAATTTCCATTTTTCTGGAGATCTTGTATATGAGCAGAAACTTTCATAAGAAAGACAAATTCACGATGAATACGACTGTTTGTTTCTAATATATCATAGATACTTCCAATATTCGATATAATTGCCACTTTATGGAGATGGATGATTTCGAGAAATATATCTGTGTGGGTTGTTTTTTTAGAGATTATTTCTATAAAGGCAGGAATTTTATCGATTTTTTCTTTGTAGAGGGATATTATTCTCTGTTCTCTCAGGAGAATAGTTTTTCTCAGAGAAAGAATCTGAAGCAAGAACATAGCAAAAACTATGAATACAACACCAGTCAGAATGAGAGTGAGAACGAGGTAGAAAGACATATGGAAAAGATAATTATATTCCAGAAATTGGAGTATATGGAAAAAAGGAGATTTTGGAAATTTTTATAAAATCTTATTGTATTTTTTCTTTTTTGGATATTTTGAATATACTCATTTTATATATTTTTTATATAAAGCTTTTTATGAAACGGCATGAACTTTTTTTTGGTATGATTAAAGTGCCTATGGAGGCATGTATAGTCTTTCTTGCCTTTTTTCTTGCTCGTGACATTCGTCTCGTAACAGATCTTATTCCCGATGTACATTTGCCTATTCAAACTATAAGTACAGAAAGTTTATTATATTTTGCGCTTGTGGGTTCTCTTGTATATATTCTTCTCTCGGCATTCTTTGGACTCTACAAGATGCGAATATATCAGTCTCGTATTCAAGAATTTCAAGATATTCTCTTCGTTTCACTCTATTGGTTTTTTATTTATATTGCTATCTTATATCTCTCTTTTGGTTTTGTTTACACGGAGCAAATTCCTCGTCTTATTGTGCTTTTTTCAGTGATAATAAGTACTTTTTTCATTATACTTGAACGCGGTATTTTAAGTAAGATTGAGACATATCTTATTCGAAAGTGAGTGCTTGAAAAAACAAAAATTCTTATTCTTCTTCGAGCAAATGAAGAAGATATTATAGAAACTGTACAGGAGTTTAAAACATACGAGATTTTTGGATATACCTCTCCGGAAGAGATTATAGGAGTAACTATTTCCTATATTTGATGAATAGAAAAGGTGAAATCTGTTCTACAAAAACATATGGTTGATGAGATATTGGTCGTTCAAAGTGATTTTTCTCGAGAAGAAATCCAACAGATATTTGAGTATGCTCGAATATATGGAATACGGTATCGTTATGTAGCAAATTCTTTTGAAACAACGAAGATAAATACAGAGATTTCTTTTCTCGGAAAACTTCCTGTTATCGAGATTAAAAATATAGGACTTACACCTTGGGGGCGTATTTGGAAGAGAACTTTCGATATTATATTTTCCATTACAGCCCTTGTTATATTGTCTCCAATTTTTTTGTTTGTATCTCTCCTTATATATTTGCAAGATAAACATAATCCTATCTACAAGAGTCAGAGGGTTGGGAAGAATGGGAAGTTGTTTCAAATGTATAAATTTCGTTCTATGGTGATGAATGCAGAAAAAGAAAAGAAAAAACTGCTCGATAAGAATGAAAGGAAAGATGGTCCACTATTTAAAATGGAAAATGATCCAAGAATTACTGTTTTTGGAAAATGGATGCGAAAATTTGATATAGATGAGCTTCCACAACTCTACAATGTACTGATTGGAAATATGAGTCTCATAGGTCCGAGACCACACCTGCCAGATGAAGTAAAGCTCTACAAAGAATATCAAAAACGAGTACTGACATTGAAACCAGGTATTACTGGTATGGCACAGTCACATGGACGGCATGAAAATACATTTGACAATGAAGTTCGACTTGATACCTTTTATATAGAAAATTGGAGTCTTCTTCTAGATATAAAAATACTCTTTAAAACCATAGGAGTATTACTTGGAAGAAAGGGGAGATAAGATGATTAATATTTTATTTTTTAATCTTTATCTTATGTGAGCTTGAGATTATACTCCATCTGCATCCGGTCGAGCAAAACCAGTAACAAAAGCACAACTTCGTCGTATGCGAGAAGATTATGCTCGTGCTGAGGAACTTTCTAAAGAAGCTTTGGAATTAGAAAAAAAGGAACAAGAAAAAGCAAGTCGTGAAATGAATGACTTGCTCGGAGACGTATTTTAATTACCAGTCTTTTTTTTCATCATTATTTGATATAATATCTTGAAAAAAAGAATCATTTCCAAAGAAGTTACGTATCTGTTCAGGAATACTTTCTATATTTCCTCATTGTTCAGGATTTAATAGTTTTCCATTTTGTTTTGCGAATTTTTTGAGAGAATCCATATAATTTTGTATTTCTTGTTTATCGGCATCAGATAGTGGAGTTTTGAGAGAATCTATAGTCTGTTCTCCACCGACAGGATTATAGGATCATTGATTCGACCAATTTTGTCAGGATGGTGTTTCATTTTTTTTAGTTTCAGTTCCACTTCCCGTTTCTGTATTTTCTTCTCAAGTTCCCGTTTTTCCCTCTGTTTGTTCGGAAGGAGTTTCTCATCCTGAACCAGTTTTATTCTCTTCTTTTTTCTGTTCTTCTCTTCTTTTTTGTTCTTGTTCTTTTTCTTCTGCTTGAAGTTTTTCTTCTACGAAAGTCAAATTTTTCTCGGTTTCTTTATCAGTTCGGATTGAAAGCGATTTTTTATAACTCTCAATCGCTTTCTTCCAGAACTGTATTCTTTCGTTTTCTTTCGTTTTCTCACCGAGTCTATAGAGTGTATTTCCGAGATTATAAAATATATCAGCCGGAAGAAGAGTGTTGCCCAGATTATTTCCCAAAATATCTGTATATTGTTTTTCTGCATCGAGAAAATCGGTATTTTTATAGGATATATCACCAAGATGCCCGTAGAAAGCATCTCGAATGATGGAAAAATTATAAATCCCACCGAGAGTAACAAGAATGGAGAGAAATATTATAAAGTATTTCATTTTTTTGAAAAAAAGAAAGGAAATAGATGAAAAATAAGAAAAAATCAGAAACTAAGTAATATAAAAAACTGCACTGTTGCATCTTGATTCTCACCTTTAGTTTCCAGAAGAGTAGTATATCAAACAACATCCAAAGCTTTCTCGAGTTCTTTTTTAGAAGTAGATTCTTCTAGATAACTTCATTTTCCTATATCTGCGAGTTGTTTAAGATTTTTTTTATTTAGACCAGAAAGTACAATTTCTCCTTGAAATTGTTTGAAGATAGGTTCTCAAAAAGGATTTCTCCCTATGAGAATAGGTGATGGTTTTGCTTGTCCAACCCCGATAGTTATGAGATTTATATACTTTCCTCGTAATATATCTTGAATGGATTTTGTATCGATAGATTCGTCCATGTCTCCACCGTCACTGAGGAGTATTATCGCATGAGGGGTATTTTCTTTGGTTTCAAATCTCTCTACGGTCGTTGTTAAAGCTTCTCTGAAATCGGTTCCTCCTTCCCTGATACTCTTAGAATCTATACTAGCAAGAAAGTTCAGAAGAGAAGAATGTTCCATTGTCAAAGGAGAAACAAGTCTTGATTTTCCTGAAAAAATAACGAGACCATATTGATTTTCTGGATGGGATATTATATAACTTTCAATTATAGATTTTGCTCTTGCAAGTCGAGAGAGCGGGGATGTTTCCTCGATGCTTTCTTCTACATCCATGCTTGTAGAAACATCAAGAAGCCATATACAATCAATTCACTGAGTTGCTATAGCGGATTTTTTTATGAGTCCTACAGGACCAAGAAAGGCAATACTGAGAAAAATCAAAGAAAGGATGAGACTTACGAATCGAATTATAAGAGATTTTTTACTAACATGGTAATTGATAGCTTTTTCTTTTAGAAAAAAATATTTTTTGTATCGAAAAAATAAGATTCATGAAACAACCAAAAGAAAAATTGCAATAGAGATTATATGAGGAAAATCCAGAAGAGAAAGATACATAAAAAAATTACAGTCGAATAAACATACTCATATATTTTATTTTTAGATTTTATTGTATCGATTTTACAGGAGATGCAAGAGAAAAAAATGAGCATAATAAAGAAAAATTTTCTTTATCCGAGTATTTTTCTGCTTTTTGTTTTTAATTTCTGATAGTAATCTACCCAGCTCGTGAGAGAAAAGAAAGCACTACCCCCAAGCATCCACCGTCCAAATTCTTGCATTACTGGAAATACTTCTGGTGTCGTAATCAATATCGATATTGCAGCCATCTGAACTCAGGTCTTTACTTTTCAGAGCATGGAAACATCGAAGAGTTCTCCTTGTTTCTCAAGTCGAAGAGATCTTCTAAAAAGATCAGCATCCCGAAGAGCTATAAGTCCAGATGAAGCGAGATATATCATCTGATGAGTATTATCACTTGTTTGATATGCGAGCGCCCAAAGAGGAATATGAAATGACATTGAATCAACAATAGGATCGAGTCGTTTCCCAAAACGAGTTTGCATATTCCAAGTGCGAGCAATTTTTCCATCGAGCCAATCAGTAGCCATTCCGGCAGCGTAGATTGCACCAGTTTCAAAACTTGGACCGTCGGTTGCAAGAATACAACTTACATAGACGACTACTCCTGCACGAAGAATCGTTAAAGTATTGGGAATATTTGCTATTTCCCGGAGAGTTTCTGTTTTCTGTTCAGAAATAGGAGGAATTTTATTCATAGTTTTATTTTTTAATATATTTATTTTATATTGACTATATTATATAAGTCAATATAAAATAAAGAAAGAGATAAGAATTCTTGCTTTCCGTACCCTTTTCTGTATTATCCTTTGGTAATTTATCTGTTCGAATAGTATTCCATGCAACTTTCAGATCTTCTCACTCAAACAACAGATCTTCTCACTCATACTACAAACCTTGAAAAAAGGGATATTTCTCGGCTTCAAGAGGTACTCAGGGAACATAATCGTCTCTATTATACTGAGCAATCCCCTATTATCTCAGATAGAGAATACGATATACTTTTTCATGCTCTAAAAAATCTTGAGGAACAGCATGGTATATGGGATATAAGTTCTCCGACCAAACGGATTGACGTGCTCGTCTCTAGTCAATTTCAGAAATGATTTCATGCTTCTCAGATGATTTCACTTGATAATACGTATGATGAAAACGACATTGCTGATTTTGAGGGGCGAATTCGAAATGTTTTGAGGCAGAAAAATATAAAAACCTGAAACAATGATATTATTGCCTATGCAATGGAACTTAAGTTCGATGGTCTTGGACTTTCGCTCACGTACCGAAACGGTGAGCTTGTTCGAGCACTCACCCGAGGAAACGGAGCGGAAGGGGAAGATGTGACAATCAATGCTCTGCAAATTAAGAGTATTCCTCGTTCTATCCCATTTACATCTCGAGAAGTGGAGATTCGTGGAGAGGTAGTACTTCCTATTTCTGAGTTTATGCGAATAAACCGTGAGCGAATGGAGATGGGAGAAAAAGTATTCTCTAATCCAAGAAATGCTGCATCTGGAAGTCTCAGGCAACTTGACTATACTATCACGGCATCTCGAAATCTTGCGTTTTATGCATATAGTTTTCCGTATGCTGAAACAGAAGAGGGAAGGGAACAATTAAAAATAGCAACCTATCGTGATTATATTTCTCTACTTGAATCTTTTGGATTTACCAAGACTCCATATATTTTTAATGCTTCAAATCTCGGAGAACTTCAATCAGAAATTCATCGTCTCACACTTAATCGTCCTGTGTTTGATTTTGAAATCGATGGACTGGTTATAAAACTCAATAATCTTAAGCTTTGGCATATACTCGGGACGACTGAACATCATCCACGTTATGCAATCGCATACAAATTTCCCGCAGTGAATGTTCGAACAAAACTTCTCTCTATTGAACATTCAGTCGGAAGAACAGGAATTATTACTCCAGTTGCTATCCTTGAACCAGTGAATGTTGGGGGAGTGACTGTGAGTCGTGCCACGCTTCATAACTACGATGAACTTGCGAAGAAAGGGGTTATGGAAGGAGATCAGGTATTTATCGTTCGAGCCGGAGAAGTAATTCCCGAAGTTATCGGACCTATAATAGAAGTTCGTAATGGAGAGGAAAAAAATATTACCCCTCCAACACATTGTCCGAGTTGTGGAACATTACTTTCTCAAGATATAGGGAAAGTTGCTCTTTATTGCCCCGCTTATTCTACTTGCCCCGCTCAAACTTCCGGAGCTCTCAAAAGTTTTGTCGGGAAACATGGGGCTAATATACTTACTCTCGGAGATAAGATTATCGATATTTTCATAGAACAGGGATTTCTGACAGACTTTGTTTCAATCTATCATCTCAAAGAATATACTTTGTCTATTCTCGATATGGAAGGATTTAAATCAAAAAAAGTGGAAAATATTCTTGAAAGCATTGAGGTGAGTCGAAGTATGTCCCTTGCAAATTTCTTCGTTGCACTTGGTATTCCTCAGGTAGGGCGAAAGACGGGGAAACTTCTCGCAAAGTATGTGAGTGACAAAAAACCAAATGAGACAACACTTTGAGATATTCTCTTTCATTTAACTTATGAGGAGCTCGAACAGATTCATGATGTAGGACCTGCAACGGCGGGAAGTATCGTGTATTATTTTGAGGAAAATCGTGAGATGATTATAAGACTTCTGAGAGAAGTTCATCCTACTTTTCCTGTTATTCAGATAGAGGCAGAGGAGTGAAAACTTATAGGAAAGTCTTTCTGTGTGACCGGAAGTTTTGAGGGAATTTCACGTGATGAAATCCATGCGATTATCGAGGAACATGGAGGGGAAGTCCGAACGTCTGTGTCTGCTAAGCTCGACTATCTGATTGTCGGAAGCGATGCAGGAAGTAAGAAGACAAAAGCGGAGGAACTTGGAGTGAAAATATTGAATTTAGAAGAATTATATAAACTTCTAAATACTTAATTTCTTTTAAGATATTTTATGAATTCAATTGATTTACAAAATTCTCAAAAAGAATGAGATATTAATAAAAACTATCCCTTATCTGTTTTGGATTTTCCTGAGATAGAGAAAGATACAAAAGAGAAAGTAGGTATTATTGTTGAGTGAGATTTTTCCACAATACATAAACCAGAACCACGAAAAGCAACTCTTAGAGATGTTCGATACTGGTTTTTTTCTCTCGATGGGAAAGAATTTCTTCGCAGTATACTTTTACTCCCATCAGGAAAACGACATAGTAATTATCGTAGTTTCATACAATGATGGAATAATCAACATAAAAAAGAATTTTTCCTTCCTGAAACACCAGATGAACTTTATGAAATAGTGACAGGAAAACCATGAATAGGACTCAGACGAAAATTCGGAGAGATATATGATATTCTTTCGGGGAAAACATTAAATGATTGGTATATGAGTCCTAACGAACTTCATGAATGGTATAAGACTCCCGATGAGAATGGAAAAACTGGAAGAGATTACATATTTGAAGGAATACGATGTAGTTTTTATTCTTCCTGGTATGTTATCGCAAAAAATATAAATAAAAGAAGAAGAATCCAGAATCTTTGATTAATACAAGAAACTCCACTGGGACTCATTCGCTGTATGTCCGAGAAAGGGGATGTTATTTCACATATGCTTATCGCATTTGGTGAAGATCCAGATCAGGTAGATGTTCTCATAGCAGAAGCAAAAAATTCGAAAGGAAAAGAAGCAACACGAGAAGATATAAAAATATGGTTTCATGAAAAATGAGGAAAGGATTTTTTGAAAAATCTTCTTGAAATTTCAGTGGAAAATAGACCTTTCAAATATAAAACATATCGTTATGCTTTAAATAAAAAAGGTATCAAAGGTTTGGAGGAATTATCTTATGATTTTCCCGAGAAAATTACGGATCTTTTCAGAGTGGTTATCTGAAGAGAATGGAAAAAATGATGGAAAAATAATCCACTTCAGGAAGTGTATGATTTTCTTCTTACTGGTTCAGAATCATGGAGATGTATGACGTCGGAAGAATTAAAGGAATGGTATATAGGAAAAGATGTGGAAATGAGAAATGGAAGAGGAGTTATTATTGAAGCAATAGGGAGAGGATTTAAATCTTCATGGAAGACGATTGCTGAAAAAGAAAATATAAAAAGAAAACAACGATGACTCCCTCTTATACACATAAGTTCAAGTGGTATTATGAAAGCCATGGTACCGACGGAAAAAATGCAACTTTTACCGTTTCTTATGGCATTTGGTGAAACTGAATCAAAAGCAATCGAACTTCTCAAGGAATTGAAAAAGTGAACAGGAAAATTTGCATCAAAAACCCCTATTCAAAAAGAACTGACTTCCATTCAAAAAGAACCAACACTATTAAAAAAAAGAAAAAAGAAAAAAATACAAGAATCCTCGTCGGTAATACCAGGAACAGAATTATTCTTAGAGAATGTTTCTCCGGTTTCTCGTATTTATTTTGCTCTATTTATTAGAGCAATAGAGTCTTATGGTATTCCAAAAAAATGGCTCACTTCAGAAAATATACAGTTTCTTAGTGGTGAAAAAGAAGGAGAGATTCTTGTGAGTAGTAAGATAATAAAATTGATTCAGAAAGAAGTTCTTGTTGATTTGGCTGAAAAATCAAGTGAAAGTGGTCATAAAATTACATCAAACTTATCCTGAGGTTGTGAAATGTATTTATCCATAAAAGAGATGGAAATCACATAAAAACAAAATACATTGACTCTAAAAAAAAGTAATGTACACTATATTATATAGATATATTACTTTTTTATTTTATTTTTTTATATGAAAACAAAAAACAACCCTTCTATTCAAGCATTTCATACAAATACAAAAAAACCAAAACTCAACACTAAATTCCACGGTTTCACTCTCGTCGAGCTTATCGTCGTTATCACTATTCTCGTCATTCTCGGAACTATTGCTTTTTTGAATCTCTGAGGATATTCTGGAAATGCGAGAGATAGTTCTCGAGTGTCCGATCTTACCAACCTTTCTAAAAGTTTAGATGTTGTTTCTATTAAATCTGGTTCATATCCAACACCCGATAATTCTTTTCTTGTAACATATTCGGGAGGAACTATCTGGACTCAAGGAACCATAGGTTCTTCTGTTATGAATACTATTGGAGCAATTGGACTGAATATGAACAAGAAACCCACCGATCCTCTTATTCCTTCTAAAGAATATACCTATTCCAAACTTGTATTTGGAAAAGCCTATCAAATCAAATCAGACTGGGAATGAGATACTCTTGCTCATACTCCTCTTTTTATTAATCAAGCTCATGCTGATTCTGGTAATCCTACTCTCACATATATTAAAGGAAATTATAACTGAATGGTTGCTGAGACTCAGACAGGAAATATACATTATTTCCTTGCTGCACCAAGTATTATTACGAGTGAATCTGGAACTACAGATATTACGCTTATTTCTAGTAAATTTCTTGTAAATGGACAAACTAATTCCGGGGGATTAGCAAATGCGGTCAATCCATCAAAACTTCTTGTTTATTCTTCTAGTTCTCTTCCATCTACTATCACAGATCAACGACTCTTTGCAAGCGGAATAGCGAATGCATACTCATGAACTGCTCTTGCAACTACTTCTCAAATTCAACCATATACTGCAGCTCTCGCTTCCTGAGATACTGCAGCTCTCGAAAATCTCGGAGGACAAGTAATGACTACAAGTTTTGGATGACAAGTTGCAACTTCTGATCCTCCTATTAACGGTGCCTGTGGTACTGAAAATGAACAAACTCTTATAGATAATTCTACAATCGTTGGAGGCGGAGCTTGTTCTCTGGGAACCTTCTCTGGTTCTGTCACTGGAGCTGGACCTTGGACATGGCAATGTGCATGAAATTTCGGAGGAACGACAGCTGATTGTAGTGCTCTAAAATGAGCTGCTTTTGCAGCAATTGGTGGTACAATAACTACAAGTGGTATTTATACTATTCATACATTTACCACTTCTGGAACTTTTCAATTAACAGGAAGTAGTACGAATATCGAATATCTCGTAGTTGCTGGTGGATGAGGAGGAGCAAGTGGAAGTTCTGGTGGATGAGGAGCGGGAGGGTTCCGTACTGGAACATTGACAGCTGTCGGTGCAGGTACATATGCTGTGACAGTCGGTGCTGGCGGTGCTGGTTCCACTTCTACGACTGCTGCCGTAGGAGCTAAAGGAGGAGACAGTACATTTATCACCATAACTTCAGCAGGATGAGGAGCAGGATGAGGAAGTCTTGCAGGTGCTGCCGGTAACGGAGGGTCCGGTTGAGGTGGAGGTCTTGCTAATAATGGTGCTGGCGGAACAGCCACACCCGCAGGACAATGATTTGCTGGTTGAGGAGGTAATGGTGCTATTTATCCTGGAGCTGGTTGATGAGGAGCTGGTGCAGTTGGTGGATATCATTGGACTAACTATGGTACAGACCATCCAGGTAACGGAGGAGTTGGAAAATCTTCATCTATTTCAGGAACCCTAAAATGGTATGCCGGCTGAGGAGGTTGAGGTTGTTTTTCTGCTAGTACTTGTTCGCCTAGTGTCGGAGGAACTGGTTGAGGAGGTAATGGAGGAGCTGGTTCAGGATGAGTAGGTGCTAACGGAACTGTAAATACTGGATGAGGTGGAGGTTGAGGAGGTTATGGTGCTACTGGATTCGGTGGTAATGGAGGTTCTGGTATTGTTATTATTCGATATGTAACTCCATAAATTAATACATTTATTTCTTCATTTTTTTATATGAAAACAAAAAACAACCCTTCTATTCAAGCATTTCATACAAATACAAAAAAACCAAAACTCAACACTAAATTCCACGGTTTCACTCTCGTCGAGCTTATCGTCGTTATCACTATTCTCGTCATTCTCGGAACTATTGCTTTTTTGAATCTCTGAGGATATTCTGGAAATGCGAGAGATAGTTCTCGAGTGTCCGATCTTACCAACCTTTCTAAAAGTTTAGATGTTGTTTCTATTAAATCTGGTTCATATCCAACACCCGATAATTCTTTTCTTGTAACATATTCGGGAGGAACTATCTGGACTCAAGGAACCATAGGTTCTTCTGTTATGAATACTATTGGAGCAATTGGACTGAATATGAACAAGAAACCCACCGATCCTCTTATTCCTTCTAAAGAATATACCTATTCCAAACTTGTATTTGGAAAAGCCTATCAAATCAAATCAGACTGGGAATGAGATACTCTTGCTCATACTCCTCTTTTTATTAATCAAGCTCATGCTGATTCTGGTAATCCTACTCTCACATATATTAAAGGAAATTATAACTGAATGGTTGCTGAGACTCAGACAGGAAATATACATTATTTCCTTGCTGCACCAAGTATTATTACGAGTGAATCTGGAACTACAGATATTACGCTTATTTCTAGTAAATTTCTTGTAAATGGACAAACTAATTCCGGGGGATTAGCAAATGCGGTCAATCCATCAAAACTTCTTGTTTATTCTTCTAGTTCTCTTCCATCTACTATCACAGATCAACGACTCTTTGCAAGCGGAATAGCGAATGCATACTCATGAACTGCTCTTGCAACTACTTCTCAAATTCAACCATATACTGCAGCTCTCGCTTCCTGAGATACTGCAGCTCTCGAAAATCTCGGAGGACAAGTAATGACTACAAGTTTTGGATGACAAGTTGCAACTTCTGATCCTCCTATTAACGGTGCCTGTGGTACTGAAAATGAACAAACTCTTATAGATAATTCTACAATCGTTGGAGGCGGAGCTTGTTCTCTGGGAACCTTCTCTGGTTCTGTCACTGGAGCTGGACCTTGGACATGGCAATGTGCATGAAATTTCGGAGGAACAATAGTAAACTGTAGCGCCACAAAATGAGCTGCTTTTGCAGCAATTGGTGGTACAGTAACTACAAGTGGTGGTTATACTATTCATAAATTTACTACTTCTGGAACATTTCAGATAACAAATGGTACTGCAACAAATATTGAATATCTCGTAGTTGCTGGTGGATGAGGTGGAGGGAATGCTAGTTGATTTCATCCTGGAGGCTGAGGTGCTGGAGGTTTTCTTACAGGAACATTAGCATCACTCAGTGCTGGTAATTATACTGTAACTGTTGGTGCCGGATGAGCTGGAGGTGTAATGAATGGTTTAAGTTATAAAGGAAATAATAGTAGTTTTGATACAATAATAGCAACTGGTGGAGGTGCCGGATGAGCTTATGGTAATTCTAATAGTTCTGGTGGTTCTGGTGGTTCTGGTGGTGGTGGTAATCCTACGGGTCTTTGAGGAATATCTTCTCCTATAGGACAAGGGAATAATGGTGCAGCTGGTAATGGTACTCAAGGTGGAGGTTGAGGCGGTGCAGGCGGACCAGGTATTGGAATGTCTGGAGGACCAGGATTAATTTCCTCAATTTCCGGTTCACCTGTTACATATGCAGCTGGTGGTTCTGCTGCTTCATCAGTTTCATGAGTTGCTAATACTGGTAATGGTGGTTCTGGTCGAATGGCTTATAGTTATAGTGGTGGTTCGGGTATTGTTATTATTCGATATATAACTCCATAATTTCCTTGACTTTTTTTACTTTTCTATACAATACCCTCATTCAAAGTAATAGTGCACACGCTTTTGAATAATACCCAGAATGATTTCTTTTTGGGAGGTAGTGTGCATATATATCTTCAGATACAGATGCAAATCTACCACTCATCATGGTAGATTTTTTATTTCTCATTTTTTATTTTTATGTCCAAGAAACTTGAACTTCTTTTTCCAGCAGGAAATCTCGAAAAACTTAAATATGCGATTGCTTACGGGGCTGATGCTGTTTATGCTGGAGTTCCTATGTTCTCACTCCGAGCCCGTGAAAACCAATTTACTTGGGAAGACCTTGCAGAAGCAGTGGAGTACTGTCATAGTCGTGGAAAGAAAATTTATTTCACGGCAAATATTTATGCACATAATATGAAACTCAAGCCATTTATGGCATCTTTTGCGAAAATGCAGGCAATGAAACCAGATGCGTATATTATGAGTGATCCAGGACTTATAGACCTTGTTCGGACAGAGTATCCAGAAGCTGAAATTCATCTTTCTGTTCAGGCAAATAATACCAACTGGGCACAAGTAAAATTCTGGCAGAAAATGGGAATTAAGCGTATTATTCTTTCTCGAGAACTTTCTCTCAAAGAAGTTCAGGAAATTCACAAAGAATGTCCTACGATGGAGATAGAATTTTTCGTTCATGGAGCTATTTGTATGGCATACTCTGGGCGATGTCTCCTCTCAAATTATTTTTCTCATCGAGATCCAAATCAGGGAACTTGTTCTCATTCTTGTCGATGGGAGTACAAAGTCTTTAAGCGAGATGTTTCCGACGAGGATTTATATGATAGTACGGGACGACCCGAGGAATATATACCGCTCAAAGGGGAATTCTACCTCGAAGAACGGGAACGGCCAGGTGATATTATGGCAATCGATGAGGATGAATACGGAACGTACATTATGAACTCACGTGATATCTGTCTTCTTTCCTATGTTCAGGAGCTTGCGGATGCAGGAGTAGTTTCATTTAAGGTAGAAGGACGAAGCAAGACTCTTAATTACCTTGCAGGAGTTGGACGAGCCTATAGACCAGCACTTGATGCAGTTGAAAGAGGTGAAAAATATAATGCAGATGAACTCGGAAAAGAAGTATTTGCTATATCCAATCGTGGATATACACCTGGATTTCTTGTGGGAAACCCTGGAGAAAAAGGAATCTGGTTCGAGAAAAACGGGGAGATTAAAGAGGAAGAATATCTGGGAATTGTTCGTGAATATGATGTAGAACGTAAGATGTGTCGAGTAGAGGTAAAAAATCGATACAATCTTCATGATCTTGTAAAGATTGTCGGACCAGACCGAGCATTTGAATTTACAGTAGAAAAAATTCTCGATCCAAAAGGTGAAGAAAAAGAAGCAGCACATGGTGGAAACTTCGATATCTGGATGAACTGTCCAGAAAATCCAGGAGAGTGGGCGCTTTTGAGAAAGAAATATACCTCAGTTTAATAAAAAATACCATTCGTAATAACGGATGGTATTTTTATAAGGGAGAATTCGAGAGTTTTATTTACTTCTGAAAAATCTTTAGAAGCGGAGCAATTTGATTTTTTGTAGTGTGTTTCTCTATAAGATTAGGTACATCAAGTAATTTTCCGATATGTATTTGTTCTAAATACTGTTCATATATCACTGTATGTTTTTCTCGTTCATACATTCGAGCATTATAGACTTGATGATTCCCTGCAGAGATGGCAAGCGGGATGATTATGAGATGAATTGGACGAGTTGTGAGTTCGGCAAGCGTTGTAGCACTTGCTCGAGTGATTGCGATATCTGCTCCATCGAGGATGTGCGGGAGGTCATCTTGAGAAATCCAATCGA
>JAQTWX010000001.1 GCA_028689065.1 Candidatus Altimarinota bacterium
TATATGTTGATATGGTATACGTAATCTTTTTTCTGTCGTACTTTCCTAGGGGAAAGTCGTACAGAGAAATGACAAGTCTTTCGACTCATCGATACGTTTCTTTTATTGAGTGTGTTAAGGAGCGATTTGACTATCCGTTTTGGATAGCGGGAAGGAGTATATAGAAAAGACCATCATTGTCAAAACGATTTTGAAAAATATAGTTTTTACTCTTACTTAATAGATAATATTATCCTAATTTTTGCTTTTTCCTGTATTATATAGTACTATTGAAACACATACATTTATTATCAATTAATATGATTATTAAAAAATTCAAACAACTCCTCGATGACATGATTCAGACACAGATTCCAGATATCCACTTCACTGCGGGGTCTGAACCATATATCCGAAAACATTCAGGAGATATAGAAATACTTTCAAGTTTCGGAATAACAGAAAAGGAAGATATTATTGCTATTGTTGTGGAAATGATTGGACAAGAACGTACTGACAAACTTATACATAACCATGAGGGAGATTTTAGTTATGCTCATGGGATTCATAAATTTCGTATTAATGTCTTTGAAAATGCTAAAGGATTTGGTATTGCTATTCGATACATCCCAACAAAAATCCCGACTTGTCAGGAACTTTCTATTCCAGAAGATGTCATAAAACTTCTCCATAGAACAAAGGGGCTTATCCTTGTGACTGGCCCAACTGGAAGTGGTAAATCCACTACCCTCGCGGCGATGATTGAGTACATCAATACAACCATGAAAAAACATATTATCACCATCGAGGATCCGATAGAATTCAATTTTCAAGGAAAAGAATGCCTCGTTCACCAGCGGGAAGTAGGCACTCATACTGAGTCTTTTGCTCGTGCTATCAAATCCGCACTCCGTGAAGATCCAGATATCATCATGGTTGGAGAAATGCGTGATCCAGAAACCATTCAAGCCGCTCTTACTCTTGCAGAGACGGGACATCTCGTCCTTTCAACGCTCCATACCAATGATACAGTTCAATCTATCGATCGTATTATCGATACATTTCCAACAGCCGGGCAGAGTCAGGTTCGTGTACAACTCGCTATGAGTCTCGTAGGAGTCGTAAGTCAAACACTTCTTCCGAAGAAAAATTCTTCCGGACGAGTAGTTGCTCGAGAAATACTTATTAATAATGATGCTATTCGAAGTATTATTATTCAGGGACTCACTCATCAAATCTATTCTATGATTGAACTTGGTGGTTCAGAAGGAATGATACTTATGGATAAATATCTCGAGATGCTCTATAATAAAGGAATGATTACAAAAGAAGTTTATATGAGTCGAGTCCGATACAAAGATCTTGTCACAAAATTCTAAGAAATAATTTAATTATTCTTCTATGTCAAAAGAAATCAAACATTCTCCCGAAATATCAAAGATTCCTGAAATAAATTCTTTAAAAGAATCTCTTGGTACACTTCAGCAAAGTCTTAATATTCATCCTATTCTTGCATTCTTGGAAGAATTCGATAGTTTTTTCAAGAAAAAAAAACGCATTCTCACAAATAATGAAGTACTCTTTACTCCATGAGAAAATCCCTATTTCTACGTTATCTCTTCTGGGGCGCTCTCTATTCTCCGTATGACTCCAACAGGAGAAAAAAAGGAAATATGACGAGCTTATACAGGAAGTTTTATAGGTGAAGGGGTACTTTTTGATAGAAATCAAAAAGATATCGAGGCAGTTGCAATCGGGGAAGGAGCAAGTGTTGTGACGCTTACAAAAGAAGACATTACATATCTTGAATCACAAAATCCAGAAAAAATTCTCGCTCTTTTTAAACATATTATAGAAATCACTAATTCTCGACTTCTTGATGCCTGAAAAGAAATAGCTTCCCTCTATGAGATAAATATAAAAATCGATGAACTCTCTAGCCTCGGAGAGCAAGGATTTAAAGATATTATCAATCATATATCCAAAACTCTTGATATTGATTATATCATATCCATAGAACAACATCCGGCTGTTCCTGGGCTTTTTATTCACAAATATAATTCTCGATTTCCTTCTATCTGGCCTATTAATCAAAAGGCGATTGAAGAGATACGAGAAGATATGCCGACGGGAGAAATAGTAAGTACTGGAAATATTCTTGGTACCTCTGAAAGTGACAATCTCTATCTTGTTCCTCTCAAAACTCGAAAAAATCTTAAGGGATATTTTATCCTAGGAAAGAAAAATAAAAAAACATTTAATAATACCGATATGCGTATTATGAATAATATCGCTCCTCTTCTCGGTTCTATGATTGAAAATAACCAGACTCTCGCTGAGAAAAAAGCACTAAGCCTCAAGCAAGAAAACTTTTAGCTTGCGAGATTAGGGTTTTTGATTACAATCCACCGGAATGTTACATTCGTTACAATCAACCTTTGAATAAAGAGAGAACTATATTGGAAGTATCTGTCGACCGCCTCAATGAAAAGGGGGTTTTTATGGCGGAACAAATTCTGAATATCTTTCATAATACTATTGAAGAACATAAATATCTCTTTTCCAAAATCTATACTGCTCCAGAATTTAGTTTTGAGATGGCAAATATTGGTGGAACTATTCGGTTCTTTTTTGTAGTTGATAGCACCTATGCTGAATTTCTTGAAAACCAAATTTATGCTCACTATCCAAATATTGAGATACGGAAGGTGGAAGATTATATCCCAAAAAGTACTGGTTACATTGGAAAACTTGGTCTTGTGAAACCATATATTTTCCCAATTAAAATTTATACGGATTTCAAAGAAAAGTCCGAAAAAGAAAGTGTGGATCCATTTTCCTCTATTACAAGCGCTCTTCAAAAAGGAGGAAAAGATGATATTAAAGTAATTCAAGTTCGATTTTCCCCTATCCATGATAGCGCCTGGAAAGACCCAAAAAAAATTTCCATTATTACTTCTCATTCTCCAAAGTGGCTCAAGAAAGCCTATCTTTCAAAGTACGGAATCGCTTGGAAAATAGGACTTTTCCCTTTTATAGGACTCGCGAAACTTCTCCTACTCATCGTTCATCCGCACGCACATACCGAAGAAACAGGTACAAAAGAAAATAAAGAAAAGAATGATCCTATTGATCGGAAACTTGCTGGTTTTGGATATTCAGTAGGGATAAATATTGGATGTTATTGAACAGATAGTGTGACATCCAGAGTAACTATCAAAGAAGCTGTTTCTTCGCTTAATATCTTTTCTATTTCTGGAGGAAATGGATTTAAACTCGCTGGAGAAGCTAAGGAAGATGTTCTTTCTGAACTCAAAAATCGTACTGGAAAGAACGATATTATTCTCAATTCATCAGAACTTGCAGGACTTGTACATCTTCCGACCATCTATGTACAAACTCCTGGAATTAACTGGGTAACTACCAAGATGCTTGAACCACCTCAAAATCTTCCACTCGCAAGCGATACCAAGGATGTCACTCCGCTCGGTATTACCAATTTTCGGGGAAATCGAACACAGTTTGGTATGTTGCCAAGTGACCGACGACGTCATGTTTATATTATCGGGAAAACCGGTATGGGTAAATCGACCTTGCTTGAAAATATGATTTACGATGATATCGTAAAAGGACGTGGGGTTGCAGTCATAGATCCACATGGAGATCTTGCTGATACGATCCTTGCGAATATTCCGAAATCTCGAACAAATGATGTGATAGTTTTTGATCCCTCTGATTATAAAAATCCTATTGCATTCAATATGCTTGAGAGTGTTCCGAAAGAACTTCAACCAATTGTTGCATCTGGACTTCTTTCCATCTTTAAGAAAATGTTTGCTGAGAGCTGGGGACCACGGCTTGAATATATTCTTCGAAATACGATTATAACTCTTCTGCAAGTTCCAGATTCCACTCTTATGACGATTCCTATGATGCTCACACAGACATCGTTCCGCAGAAAAGTCATCGCCAAAATCCAAGATCCACTTATGGAAAAGTTCTGGACGAGCGAATTTGAAGCGATGGAAGGCAAACAAATGGTCGAAGCCGTGAGTCCTATTCTCAATAAAGTCGGACAATTTCTCTCCTCCACTCTCCTCCGAAATATCCTCGGTCAGCCCAAGAACCCATTCTCCCTCCGATGGATCATGGATAATAAGAAAATTTTTATCGTGAATCTCTCCAAAGGGAAAATCGGGGAAGATTCCAGTGCTCTTCTCGGAGCTATGATGGTTACCAAGTTCCAGATTGAGGCAATGGGACGAGCCGATATCCCAGAAGAAAAACGAGAAGATTTCTATCTCTATGTCGATGAGTTCCAGAACTTCGCGACCGACTCGTTTGCGACGATACTTTCGGAAGCTCGGAAATATAAACTCAATCTCGTGATGGCGAACCAGTACATCGAACAGATGTCTGAGAATGTCCGCGGAGCGGTGTTCGGAAATGTCGGAACCATCGCAAGTTTTCAGGTCGGATTTCAAGATGCGGCCGTTCTTTCTGGTCTCATGGATGAGGAAGTAGTATCGACCAATGATCTCGTAAATCTCGGAAAGTACGATATCTATACCAAGCTTCTCATAAATGGAATGCCATCAAAAGTCTTCTCTGCTACAACATTCTGACCAATCAAACTCCGCGTGCCAAACCCTGAGCAGAAAAAAGAAGTTATCATGAAGGTGAGTCGCGAAAAGTACTCAAAACCCGTCGAGTTCGTAGAAAAGAAGATCAACGATTACATGACCAAGATCGTCGAGGAAGAAAAGAAATTCAAGGCAGCGCAAGAAGCGTACAAAGAGAAAATGAAGGCAGAGAAGAAAAAGAAAGCCGAAGAGGCGAAAAAACCATCCGTGTAAGAGAAAAAAGCGACTATCTATACGATGGTCGCTTTTTTAGTATTGTTTTAAATGAAACTTGATTTACAAAAGAAAAATGTAATAATAGTTTTATTTGAAATACTTATCTTCTCAATTTTTCTCTATGAAAACAAAAAATAATATTTGTCATTCTGAGCGTAGCGAAGAATCTACCGCTATAAATCTCAAAAAAGGAAGATGCTGAAATAAATTCAGCATGACAAAATATAATGGTTTCACCCTCGTGGAACTCATCGTCGTCATTAGTATACTTGCTATTCTTGGTACTATTGCTTTCGTCAATCTCCAGGGTTTTTCAGGTTCTGCGAGAGATAGTGATAGGATAACAACATTAGCCAATCTACAAAAATGACTGAACTTATTTCAAATAAAAGTATGAAGTTATCCAACACCAGATAATCAAACAGGAACTTGAATAGTGAATTGAATAGTACTTTCATATGTATGAATAATATGAGATAATATTTCAAGAATAATAAACTATAGCCAAATACCAACAGACCCACTATCACAAACAAACTATGTATATGGAACAGATGTAAATAGAACAAACTACCAAATAGCAACAACACTAGAAAATCAAATAGCATATACTCCAGTAATAGAAACTACATATGCAAATGCATGATATAAAGCAAAAGTAGTGTGAAACTATAATTGATTACTAAAAGTATGAACAGGATTATATAACCTACCAAGTCTAATATTTATATGAACATGAATAATATCAATAGATACATTCACAGGATTCATAATAGATAAATGAACAAATCTTCCATACAAACTAAACACAACAGATCCAGAAAATAAAGAAACGATTACAAAACAACTACAACAATTAAATCAAACAACAGCAACATTAGTATTAACATGAGTATCAATCCCAAACTATACAAGTAGTGAATTCAAATGATTACTAGAAATACCACCAGGACTATTATCATTATGAATAACAAACAAAGATAAACTATGACAAGCAATTTACTGAGATAATTATTTTACAACAATAAATAATGAAATAACATGTGCAGATAAACAAACCCCAACAGCAGAACAATACTTTACCTTTGATGCACTAACCCAAACAATAACAAACTATGATGCTACATGATGAACAGATATAGTAATTCCTTGTAAAATATGATGAGTAACTGTGAAAACACTTTGAATTCAATCTTTCAAGAATAAATGATTAACAAGTGTAATAATTCCAGATAGCGTTATAACAATAGTAAATCAAGCTTTTATGAGTAATTCATTAACTGAGGTAATAATCCCAAATGGTGTTACAACTATAATGGGAGCAGCTTTTCATACCAACTCATTAACAAGTGTGGTTATTCCAAGTAATATAATAAGTATTGCAAATAATACTTTTTTTAATAATCCACTAACAAGTATTACAAACTATGATGGATTTACTTCAAGTGAATATTTCTATACAGCTACTTGAGCTGGTATAGAGATAAATGGTTATATATGAACTGCAACTAATCTAACAATACCAAGTACTATTAATGGAAAAAGTGTAGTGAGTTTATGAGTTAATGCTTTTAATAATAAATGATTAACAAATGTTGTAATTCCAACCAGCATCATATCTATATGAGCTTATGCTTTTAATAATAATCCAATAACAAATATAACAAACTATGATTGAGTAGTTTCAACAGAATATATTTATGGGCCAAGTTGAGCTGGTATAGAGATAATTAATTATATATGAACTGCAACGGATCTAACAATACCAAGTACTATTAATGGAAAAAGTGTAGTGAGTTTATGAATGTATTCTTTTTATAATAAGTGATTAACTAGTGTTGCAATTCCAAATACTGTTACGAATATTTGAAATTCAGCCTTTTATGGGGATTTGCTAACGAGTGTAGTAATTCCAGATAGTGTTACAAATATTTGAAATTATGCTTTTTTTACTAATCAGTTATCAAGTATAACTATTTGAAATAGTGTTACAGATATATGATGGTATGCCTTTTACAGTAATAAATTAACAAGTGTAGTAATTCCAAATAGTGTAATAAATATATGAAAAGAGGCTTTTTATAATAATCTTATTTCAAGCTTAACTCTGGGAAATAGTATTAAAACTATAGAAATATGAGCCTTTTATGTTAATTCACTAACCAATGTGGCAATTCCAAATAGCATTACAAGTATATGAGGTTATGCCTTTCATAATAATCCACTAACAAGTGTAACAAACTATGATTGAGTAGTTTCAACAGAATATGTCTATGGTCCGAGTTGAAATGGTATAGAAATAAGTAGTTATATGTGAGCTGCTACAAATCTCACTATACCAGGTAGTATTAATGGGAAGAATGTGATAAGTTTATGAGTTAATGCCTTTGGTGGTAAATGATTAACAAGTGTGGTAATCCCAATGGGTATTACCACAATATGATTAAGTGCTTTTTATAATAATGGATTAACAGCTATTACAATACCGAGTAGTGTTACAAGTATATGAACTAATGCTTTTAGTAATCAAAATACTTCAGTTTGAAATTGAACAGTATATTGACCAGCTAGTTGATATGTATTTGATACTTATGCTAATAATACAAATACCGAGTTTGATAAAGTAAAATTACCAAATTATGTGGGGCAATAATCTGACAATTAAAAAAGTCATTTGCTAAGCGAATGACTTTTTTAAAGCTTATTTCCCCTTCCGAACCCTTGCAAGGGACGCTACTTCCAAAAGACTGAAAAAGAGGATGAAAATAATACTGTAAAATATAGAAGTATGAGAGCGAATATATACCGCAATACTATCCCCAAAGAAAAGTACAACAAAGAGGAACAAGATTCCGAAAGAAAGAATAGTGAGTGTGTGATTTTGGAGATAGAGTGCGAGCTTCTTTTCATCCGCAGGACGAATGTACTTTGTATGGAGTACAACGAAGAGTCCTCCGAGAATGAAGAGGACAAACGGGAGGATATTAAAATGGAGGAACTTCGTATCTATTTCGTGAGTTCCAGAGAGAATCATTTCAACAGCCACAAAGAGTATAACAAAAAGACCTACCCACTGAATCTGTGGATAACAGTCGAGGTATTTGGCGATGAGGTTTGACGCAAAAGCCATGAGAACAATCGAAAATACAAGTCCAATTCCAAGGGCTGCAATATTTTCATGAGCTGCTCCAGCAACCGCGAGGACATTGTCGAGACTCATGGAGAAATCGGCTATGAGAATAGTCCAGATAGCCGCCATAAGTCCTGCTTTTTTCGCATCTATATGATGTTCCTCATGAGCAGGCGCTCGAAGTTCACGATAGAATTTCCACACGACATACATAAGCAGGAGACCTCCAGCAAACTTCACTCCTACGAGTGAGAGGAGAAATACTGCAAAAAATGCAAGGATGATACGCAAAACTGTCGCGAGAGCGATTCCGAAAAATATCGCCTGTTTCCGCTCCTTTCCCTGGAGTTTTCGGGTTGCCATCCCGATGAGGATAGCATTATCCCCGCTCATCACGATATCAATAAGAATAATATTTAGGAGTGCCATCGCTCATTGAGCAGTAAAAAGATTGTAAAATTGGGAAATGAACTGTTCCATAAAAAAAGATTGCAAAATAGGATGGATGTGAGTATAGTAATTAAGTTAATAAAGTCAAAAATCCCTAAAATTCCTAAAGCTAAAAAATGAAAAAACATCAATCCGATATCAATCCCCGCTTCGTCGAATATTTCCAAGAGAACTTCTTCGCGAACAAACCCGAGGAACTCGATCGATTCCTTGAAGCCCTCACTAAACCGCTCCCGAAGACTATCCGAGTCAACACCACTCGTATCAATGTCGAGGATTTCAAGGCGCGTGCAGAGCGAAATAATTGGATTCTCACCCCAACCAATAATCCGACTGTCTTCCGAATTGATAGAACCGAGATTAAGATGCCACTCGGACATACATTAGAGCATTTGCTTGGATATTTCTATATGCAGGAATTGTCAGCAAGTATGAGCGTACATTATTTAACTGATGGAAAAATAAACAATACTCCATATCTCATTCTCGATATGGCAGCAAGTCCGGGAGGAAAAACCACTCAACTTAGTGAACATTATCCCAATTCCATTATCGTCGCTAATGAACCGACCCGCGACCGCATGGCACAGCTCGTTTCCAATACAGAGCGTCTCAGAAATGACCGGATTATGATTACGAACTATGATGGAGGATTCTATAGTAATCTTCCAGAAACTTTTGATCGTATTCTCATTGATGCTCCATGTTCAGGAGAAGGCATTGGGTTCAAGGAATCTCAGACAGTAAAATACTGGAATCTCAAAAACATTCATAAGATTGCTCGACTTCAGATAAAACTTCTCGATGCTGCTTTTCGAGCCCTCAAAACTGGCGGAGAAGTTCTCTATTCTACCTGTACACTCAACAAGATTGAAAATGAATGAGTCATAAATGAAATTCAATCCAGATATCCAGAAAGTTTCGAAGTACTTTTTGAAAAACGATTCTGGCCACACGAAGAGGCATCTGGAGGATTTTTCGTGTGTAAGATTCGAAAAAATGCAACAGTAAAAGAAGTGGAAAATAAAGTTCCCCGTGCTATTAAAACAAACAAAGAGCTCATTCCGCTTACCAAGGATCATGAAAGAATTCTTTCAAAATTTATTGAGATTGTCGGACTTGATTTATCAAATTATTATCTCTATGAATTTAAACGCGACATCCTCGCTATCCAAAAAAATAGTACCGCGAAAGCACTATTACAAAACATATTCCCTATTCGTCTCGGACAGAAAATCGGACGAATCGAAGAAGGAGTATTTACACCTGATAACCGTATTGGACGCGATTTTCGGCTCACAAAAACTCCGGTATACGAGATAATGAGTGAACAAGAGCTCGATGATTACCTCCGAGGGAAAGAAATAGGTGAGAATATTCAGGAAGAATATTCTGTACTTCAATATAAAGGACTCAATGTCGGATTTGAATCCAAAAATCCGAAAACTGAGAAATTTACAAATACTTTCCCAAGAGAATGGCAAAGAAAATAAAATATTATTCTTGCTGCAAAAATAATATTCTCTCTACTTTTGTTCGAGAAACTTCATTTCTACTATAAATAACCGATTGCTCTCATTGAATACGATGAATAATACCAGCAACCATAGATAGACAGTCTTTTGGATTTGTACAAGCAAGGATCTGTTCAGTATCTCTTTTTGTAAAAAAAGGTATGAATTTACGCAATCCCGGAACCATATCCTGAGTAAAATTACTCAGTAAATAAATCTCTTTGATGGTTCTCGGAGCGAAAAAGAATTGTTCAAGAATCTCGACTTGTGTTCATATACAAGGCTCTTTTTTATTATTTAACATATTCATATACTGCAACTTATAAGATATTTGCAGTATGGTAATAGAAAAAAAGTTTTTTGTCAAAGGTAATTCCAGAAATAAAAATTTGACTTCTTATTTAGCACGCATATAATGCACCTGCTAATTTCTATTTCGAAATTACATTTTCTCAATTTAATTTCTTAATTTTTAGAGCTTATGCAGATACAACCGTTATCCGATCGCGTACTCCTCCGTGGAGTAGAAGCTGAGATGGTTACCAAGAGTGGTATCTATCTCCCAGAAAATGCCAATAAAGAAAGACCCCATATCTATGAGGTCGTAGCAATAGGTCCCGGAAAAAAGGACAAGGATGGAAATATAACAACCATTGATTTGAAAGTCGGAGACCAAGTGATTTCCGGGCAATACTCTGGAGACGAAGTCGAGGTCGATAAACTCAAATACAAGATTGTCGGGTACGAGTATATTTTAGCGAAAGTGGTTTAAAAAAAGGTAAACCGAAGTTTACCTGAAAAGAGAAACGATAAGTAATTCAACGAAATCGAGATGAGGATATTTCACATGTTGTATATAAAACCATGCGATAATAAATCCCACACACAATACTCCCACAACTACTACTTTTAATCGTTCTTTCCAATTCATAACAACCTCCCTTTATTGGTTTATGAAAAGTAAAATTACTTTAATTAAAATTCAAAATAAGTCAAATACAAAAATAATGATTTTCAAAAAATGGGGGTTTTAGGGGGAAAACTGCTCGAGTCCGACGATAAACAGCTTATTTGCTGCTACCAGACGAGTTTTTTACCCTTAAAGACTTTTGGTACTTTTGGTCACAAAAGTATATAAAATACATTCTTAATTTATAAAGCTATGTCAAAAACAATTCTTTTCGGAGACGAAGCTCGTCTCCAGATGTTCTCCGGTATGGAGAAAGTCGCAAAAACTGTGACTGCCACCATTGGACCAAAAGGTCGTAATGTTATATTTGCAAAATCCTATGGAGCACCTCAGGTGACCAACGATGGAGTGACCATCGCAAAAGAAATCGAACTCGAAGACCCGATTGAAAACATGGGTGCCGAGCTTATCAAGGAAGCAGCAAGTAAGACCAACGATGCTGCTGGGGACGGGACAACCACCGCTACCCTCCTCACCTATGCAATGGTCAAGGAAGGACTCCGCGAGATTCGTTCTGGAATCAATGCTATCGAACTTAAAAACGGGATGAAGATGGCAGGAAACCTCGTAGAGGCAGAACTTGCCAAAAATTCCAAGAAGATATCCACAAGTGAAGAAATCACACAGATTGCGACGATTTCCGCACAAGATAGCGAAGTTGGAGAAGTTATCTCCATGGCGATGTCCAAGGTTGGAAACGACGGAGTTATAACGGTTGAAGAAGGTCAGACTTTCGGGCTCGAAGTCGAGCTCACGGAAGGTATGAAGTTCGATACTGGGTATGTTTCTCCATACATGGTAAGCGATGCCGAGAAGATGGAATCTCGTATGAGCGATACCTATATTCTCGTAACCGACAAGAAAATCACATCTCTTAAAGATATGATCCCCGTATTTGAAGAACTTGCGGGAAGTGGGAAACGAGACCTCGTCATCATTGCGGAAGATGTCGAGGGTGATGCACTTGCGGGAATTATTCTCAATAAGCTCAAAGGAGCATTTAATGTCCTCGCTATCAAAGCACCAGGATTTGGAGATCGCAAGAAAGAGATTCTCAAAGACATTGCCATCCTGACTGGAGCGACCGTCATTACCGATGAGCTCGGATTCAAACTCGAGCACGTTACTATGGAACATCTCGGGCATGCAAAAACTGTTATTGCCAAGAAAGATAATACCACGATTATCGGTGGAACCGGAGACAAATCTCGTATCGAAGCTCGCGTAAATGAGATTCGAGGACAGATTGAGAATACGAAATCTGAATACGACCGAGAAAAACTTGCAGAACGTCTCGCAAAACTCGCGGGAGGAATCGCAGTTATCAAAGTGGGAGCCGCAAGTGAAGTGGAGATGAAAGAAAAGAAGCTCCGTATCGAAGATGCACTCAATGCGACCAAAGCAGCGGTGGATGAAGGAATCGTTGCAGGTGGAGGAGTTGCCTTACTGAAAGCTTCTCTTGCTCTTGAAAATATGAAGCTTGAAAATAAAGACCAGGAAGTCGGTGCTCATATTGTCGCACGAGCACTCTCCTACCCTATGAAACAGATTGCTGAAAACGCTGGAAAAGAAGGAGCCATTATCGTTGATACAATCCGAAAGAACAGCGATGTAAATTATGGGTATGATGCTGCAACTGATACTTTTGTTGATATGATTAAAGTGGGTATCATCGACCCAAAGAAAGTAGCCCGGGCAGCTCTCGAGAACGCCATTTCCATCGCTGGAATGTTTCTCACAACCGAAGCGCTCATCGCTCCAGTTCCAAAAAAAGAAGAACCAAGCATCTCTCCATGAGCTGGAATGGGAGGTATGGGCGGAATGGGAATGTACTAAGAGTAAAATATGAAGTTTTAAAAAACCTCGAGAGATTTCTCGAGGTTTTTTAAATGATTAATAATTCATCGGGCAATCTATATCCTCAATGAGAGCACTTCCAGAGTTCACGATCTGATATGTTCCAGACCCCATACTTCGTCCGGCATTATATACTTCAAGACAAGATAAATAATTTCAACCCGTTTCTATGGTTACTCCGCTTTCTGATAAGATTCCAGAAAGAGTGGATCCTAGGGAAATTAATTGTCATTTCATATCATATGGAAGATTATAACTCCCTCCGTCAAGGATAAATTTACCACTATTTACATTCACATCAAATGAAGTTGCTCCAGTTACCGCGAGAAGCAGTGTCGGAAAGAGATTTTTTGTGATGCTCTTATAATCCCCTTTCACGACCGCTTTCGGGGTATCGATATTTTCAAGAGTAAGAGCCAGTTGAAATTGTTGCCGATTTGTTGGAGTACTATACCAGTACCAATTTTTACTTCGTGGATCTTTTGGGATATTCGAGAGGACATTAGAAATAATATCACTTGTCATAAGTCCCTGAAATATAACCACTCCTGAATTTGTTATGTTTATAGGATTTATTGGTAATGGATATGCTCATTCTTTTTGTTTATGACTCTTGAGATCAATCCGAAGCTTCTCTATATCATTTATTCTCTGAGAATCACGAGCATCAGCAATAGTATCAGTATAATATATACTCCCCATTACAGAAAGAATGGCAAGAATAGTCATGGCAACTACTAATTCTACAAGAGTAAAAGCATTATTATTTTTTAACATTTAGACTCAAGAGTTAAGGAAAAAATATTATATAATCAAGTATATCTTTGATTCTTGATTTTCAAAATCAAAATTATTAACCAATAGAACATTTTTTTAAGAATTGTTTAAAAAAAGAAAACATATCCAAAAATTAAGGTTTTCTTTTGCAAATAATAGGAAAAAATCTATACTCAGGAGTTACTTTAAAATTATTCTTCCTTCATGCCCCAATTCAAACTCCACGCAAAATACACTCCAACAGGAGATCAACCTCAAGCTATTGAGAAACTCCTCCAGTGACTCAAAACAGGGAAAAATTTCCAGACACTTCTCTGAGTAACAGGATCAGGAAAGACTTTCACGATGGCAAATATCATAGAAAAGATACAACGTCCGACACTTGTTATCGCTCACAATAAAACTCTTGCTGCACAACTCGCACAAGAATTCAAGGAGTTTTTTCCAGAAAATGCCGTGCATTATTTCGTCTCATACTACGATTACTATCAGCCGGAAGCATTTATTGTAAAAACTGGAACCTATATCGAAAAAGAAGCTACTATCAATGAAGAAATTGATCGTCTCCGTCATGCTGCGACAGAAAGTCTCCTTTCTCGAAAAGATGTTATCATCGTGGCATCAGTTTCGTGTATCTATGGTATAGGAGAACAAGAAGAGTATGAAGCACAGACATTTAAAATACAAAAAAATAATAAAGATACGATTGAATCTATTATAGAAAAACTTGTGCAACTCCAATTCAAGCGTACAAAGACCGATTTTAAGCCAGGAAATTTTCGAATTCAAGGCGACACACTCGATATATTTCCAGCGAGTTCCGAGCTTTTTTATTCCATCGAATTTTTTGGTGATGATATCGAACGAATCGTACAAAAAGTACCGATTACAAATGAAGTAATAACCTCTTTCGATGAGATTACTATTTTTCCTGCGAAGCACTTCATCTCGTCAAGTACGACCATAGAGGAAGTAATTCCGAAAATAAAAAAAGAACTCGATGAACGACTCGAATTTTTCAAATCACAAAACGACTTTGTGAAGATTGAACGACTCAAAACCAAAGTCGAGTATGATCTAGAAATGATGCAGGAAGTCGGATATGTGAATGGAATTGAGAACTATTCTATGTATTTATCCAAAAGAAAACCTGGAAGTAGTCCAACCACGCTTATAGATTTTTTCCCGAAAGACTTTATGACTTTTATTGATGAGAGTCATATATCTATTCCACAAATTGGCGGAATGTACGCGGGTGACCGAGCTCGTAAAGAAAACCTCATCGATAATGGATTTCGTCTTCCCTCGGCATTTGAGAACCGACCACTTCGCTTTGAAGAATTCGAGAAAAAAATCGGGCAAACCATATTTGTTTCTGCCACTCCGTCCAAGTACGAGGCAGCTCATAGTGAAGCCACTGTAGAACAAATTATCCGTCCAACAGGACTTCTCGATCCCGAGATTAGTATAGAAGATATGGAATATGTGGCAGATAGTCTCATGGGACATATTCAATCCACTATTAAACGAGGTGAACGATTTCTTATTACTACTATCACCAAGAAATCTTCCGAGGAACTTTCGGAATATCTCGCCAGTAATGGAATCAAGGTTCGGTATCTTCATTCGGAAATCGAAACTATCGAACGACTGGAGATTCTTCGAGACCTTCGACTCGGAAAGACTGATGGAATTGTCTGAGTCAATCTCCTTCGAGAAGGACTCGATCTTCCTGAGGTCTCCTTTATCGGAATCCTCGATGCGGAGAAAATTGGATTTCTTCGATCTACTTCTTCTCTCCTCCAGATTATCGGACGTGCTGCACGTAATATTCATGGATATGTTGTGATGTATTCACATAAATGTCGGGAATCTATCGCTATGACAGAAGCAGTAGATATCACCTACAAACGACGTGCGATTCAACATCAGTACAATATAGACCATGGAATTACTCCGGAAACCATCGTTTCTCGCATCAAGGACACTGGACTCAAGTGAAAGAAACTTCATGATGACGAAGCGATGCGCTGAGAAAGTCAAAAAACTCGTATCAAGCGACTCGAACTCGAAATGGACATAGCCTCTGCAAACCTCGATTTTGAACTCGCTGCCGAGATTCGAGATGAACTCCTCGCGATAAAGAAAAAATAATATACTTTTCTCTCTCATTTTTTGCAAAATCCACCAGAAAAGAGTACAATATCAGGAAGTATAACAAAAAACAAAAACAAAAATATGACGGAAGCTCTCCATACTCCAAGCACGCCAGAAGTGCGTATATATCCTCCGATGAACGTGGGAAATCTTTTGGCGAAGTACTCGCATCTCGCGAGTACACAACAGGAAGTGGAACTTGCGGAGAGGCAGACAAGTGAGCGGAATACGTTGAAACATCGTCACCGAGAAGCAGGACAACGAGTCCAACAAGAAACTCATGAGAGACTCAATATCGAGCAGATGATCACAAGAGCTCAGGCTCTCCTCTATGAAGCCTTTGGAATCGACCCAAAACTGGATCGAAACAGTGTGTTCGGCAAGTTTACCAAGGGAGGAATCGATGCGATGATCATGGATAATATCGATTTCGTGAAGGATATCGTCGAGCATGGAATCGGGACGGTCATAGAGGGAATTAAATCACTATTCTCTCTCGAAGGAATTGAACGGATGCTCAAAGAAACTGGCAAATCCCTGCATGATCTCATATCCGGAGATGCGTATGCCACCGGAAAGGCAGTGGGAGGACTTGGATTCGGAGCGGTGGGTATGGTGCGAGGAGCGCTGAAATCGGAGATGAAGCATATACTTAAAGAAAAATCGGTCGTACGAGGGGTGAATGCTCTGGTAGAAGAAAAACACATCACGCCTCCGAAAATAGGAGAGCTCCTCAGATGATTCGATCCTATGAAACTCAATCCAAAAGAAGCACTTTTCGCCATAGATCAAATCAATGCCCATATGGATGTCACTGAGCTCATTCATACGACTGGAAGTATACAAAATTTCACACAAAGTCTTAAAAATCTTGCGAAGTACGTGGAAGTAAATACAGAGAAAATAGGATCATTACGAGGAGAGTATTTACGCTCTATGATAGAACTGCGAAAAAATCTAAAAGATATAATTTTGGATCCAAAAATGACAGTGGATGATGCTCAAGACTTAGCTAAATTAAACAAAGATACCCTAGATAAAACTATTTATTATCTCAATCCTCATTTATGACCGCAAAAATAAACACTACTCACGAAAATCAAGGATTCTTCCGAGAAGTATGGGATGCTGTGGATACTAAAACTGCCACTTACCTAATCCGTTTTGAAGATGGGGGATTTGAAAAGCTTATTGACCGATGGTGGGAATTTTATTTTAAAAAACAAACCGAATATATTAACGAGGAAGAATTTAAAAACTATTTGCGCGAGATGATTGGCATATACATCAGATATATAACAGTCGAAAAAGATGAACCATTTAATTCAGAAAAATCCGCTAGAATAAAATGGATAAGAGAAACTTATAAAGAACTTCTCTACGAAGAATTACATGGAGATACAACAAAAAAACAAGAAGCTCTCATCAAACAAGTCGGAAAAAGAGGGATAGTTTTACAGATTTTGGACTGGACACGAGGAAAGTAAAATAAGAGAACCCGCCGTGGCGGGTTCTGATTTAGTTTTGGTTCGCGTACTGATTTACCATTTTGGTAGAGTAGAGTAGTCCTGAGAACTATGAAACGAGTCAATTTCATCAAGAATCTTCGTGAGTCCATTCATACTTGAATCTCGTGCATAGAGCTCTATCGTATGAAACAAAAAAGGTTTATCTCGGAAGCGAATATGGAGGTATTTAAAAGGTTTAAATCCATACACAGCACACTGCACATCCGCAAGAACTGCGGAGATTGTGCCATTGGAATCACCGAAAGGATGCACTTGACCGAACTCGATATAAAATCTGAGAATATCTTCCCGACTTACCCTTTGGATCGCATTAAATTCGGTAATAAGTTTTTCGAGATCACGAGGTATATTTTTACAGTCCGTAAAGTTCATTATCCGAAAAGAAAAAAACTGTTTTCTCCACTCTCCCGGGAGATTTTCTACTTCTATCCCATCATTTCCCACTGCTTTTATACTATACCCTACTGGATAGAAAAGTGTGTGAAATTGTCGGAAAAAACCAACATTCAAGACTCCTTTTTTGAAATATTCGTTTTGAACAAACTCTGCAAGAATGCTCGTATGTTTCTCGAACATTGCGACCATATTTTCTTTCTCACTTTCACTTTTTCCTTTCAAAATCGACTCCAGCCGTGGAGAGAGACTGTTTCGTATCACTTTCAAGATATCTATTACCATTTGATATATTAATATTTATAAATTTTTACAGAGTCAATTATATCGTTCCATTGATCCATATTAGAGCTAATAGTATGATTATACCTATTACCAACGCAAAGACTATTTATTAAAGGGAAGCGGAAGGAGTTGATGTACTTATAAGACTGGAAGATATAATAGGATTAATATTTAAAATATTAATCCTTCAGACAACGTACAGAGAGATTATAATAATTAATATAATTATTATTGAAGCTCAACTGTTTTAAATCACTATTTATACTAAATTTAGACATTGATAATATGAGAGTAGACATTGTTGTTGATAGGAAGGATACTTCTTCACGATTCATACAAGCACTTCAACTAACACAATAACCAGCAAGAGTAAATCCTAGTTTGTTTTTAAGACTATTTGAATTATTTGAGTTCCATCCGAGATTGCTTCCTGTAGAGCTACCAAGTATTGTTTCAAGATTTGTCCATTCCGTATCGGACGGGATATGATATCCTCCTTTACAAGGACAGGTTGTGTTATCTATAGATATACCAGTTCAAAAACAAGTATTTGTATTCATTACATTCCATTGATAGAGAGCTCCATAGAGATTCCCAGATACATCAACTTCATTCAAAGGAGATTGAGTAGTTCCTGATAAGTACTGAATACCAATCGACCCGATAGTAGAGTTACATCCCGCCCAAGTCTGCGATCCGATAATAATATCTGATTTAAAACAGTTTCTATCTATATCTTTCCAGTTTCAGGTAGATACTTTAGTATCTATCTTTTTCTCCTCTCCCCATATGCGAAAATTATCAAAAGAAAATTCACTTCCTCCGAGTACTTTAATATCGGGAGCAGAACACTCTCCACGGAAACAAAGTTGAAAGGTGTAGGTTCGTGAGACCTGAGTGTCAGAGATATAGGCAAATGCTCCGGTAATTGTTGTCAGAGTCTGAGTAACATCGAGTATTCCAGTAACTTCTGGGTTCGGTTTACTTAAGAATGTCGCATCTGTCACGTCTCCAGTTCCAAAAGTGAGTCTATAGGAATCAGCTCCTGGATTCTGGAAAGTTACAGAAAGTGTTCCAGTTTGAGTAATAGTTCCATTTGAATCAGTTATTTTTGTAAATGAAATATTATCTGCTTTTGGACGATATCCGAGAGAGAAGCGAGGATGTTGAATCTTTGTATCAATCGTGCTTTGGTCAATCGTACCAGTCGAGATTTGTATGGTCTGATTATCTGTTCGATTTGCGATACCATCAAGTTTGATTGCTTGTCCTCCATCAGGTACAATCATGTAGGATTTTGCATTATCTATAACAAATCCTTCTGTAGTAGTTGTATTAAAATTTTGAGTAAATGGAGTCTCTTTCCCCGTTGTATCAAGTTTCGCTACTTCGAGTTTACCAGATGCAAGAGAGAATGTGGTTACTCCAGTAGGGTTCTTTGATACTCCAAAAACTGTTCCACGAACTGCTGCGAGAGCAGAATCAGTTTGGATAGAGAAATCACTCGGAGAATCCATCTCGGTTCTATAATGCGGAGCTTCAGTCCAAACCTCTCCAGACGTAAGAATAAGTACTACTCTGGATGCAAGATTATTATCATCGTTATATTTCAAAGAACTTAAAGAGAGTTCTGTCTGGCTTTCCGTACTTCCGAGAGAAAGTTCAGAACCATCAGATATATGAAGCAGAGCAGTAGATCCCGTTGCAACTGTAATCACATCACCAGAATTAAGCTCTCCAGTAAGCGAAAGAGATGAATGAAGAGTAACTGTTCCTGAATAACTTGAAATATATGCGGTTACTTTTCGTTCATACGGATTATACGGGAGGTTTTCCGTACTATCCTGCGATACAAAATTCGAAGAAGAGTATGATCGAATAAGAGAAGAAAGTCGCGTTTTTTCATATGTTCCACGAAGATATGTTTTGTATCCTCCTGTTGTTTCGTCATACAAGGTAGCAGCTACATCAAAAGCAGTATTATCTGTCAGCTTTCCATATCCATAGAACTGTTTACTCTCAGGATCAAGAGCTTGGAAATTAAGGTATCCTGCTGGAAGAAAATTATTACTTACATATCCAGATATTCCATATGCACCAGAAAGCGAATGAGTGTATGTTCCTCTTTCATCATAAGAAATATAATTAGAATTTGGTTCTGGAAGAGTTTTCTTCATCTGATAATAATCTGATAAACTTAAATGAAGAGAGTCGATAGTCTCAATACGAGTAGTATTGTTAGCAGTTTTTATATATCCTGCGTATGAAACATAACTAACAATACTAATAGTTGCCAATATAGATACAGAGACAAGTAATTCTATAAGAGAAAAACCGTAGATATTTTTTAAAAGATGTTTCTTTATTTCTGTATGTGTTTTCATATATGAAAAGATAAGAATTAAAGTTTCGAGGGGATTTTAGCAGATAAAATCAAAAAACAAAGTTATTTTTAAAGTGACAGAGTTATTTCCATAGTTTTTCCATTCTTTTCAAGGAAAATAGTTGCTTTTTCAAGATTATCAATATGTACTCCAGAACCTTGAAGTGTTTTTTTTCCGAGAATATTGCGAATCAAAAGAGATTCATATGATATATCATTTCATCCAACTATGTCTACAAGATATACTTCTTTTTCTGAATTTTTATCCTTGTTTGTAAAGTTATAATATTGTATCTCATAAGAATTCATATTTTCATCCCCTATCGCACTCGATATATTTTGCCATCTTTTTTGACTATCAGAAGGAAAAGAAAAAGAAAGTAATCCTCCACTTGCAAGCAATGTAGTAGTATGTCATGGGGTGTTATACGTAGAAAAGTTAACCTCCCACATTCCAGTACTCGTATTGGTACTTTTCAAGATACCTGTTCCAGTAGAAAAATCAAATGAACATTCCACGGGAGTGGCTTTTTTATAGTGATTAAGATTTGTAATAAATCCGAGGGAACCGCTTTCAAACATTATTTCATATGAAATCATTTCATGTTTCGCTATCATCTGGTCATATCAATCAAGAGTATGAGAGATAAGATTTATAGTTGTTTCAGCATCCTGAACTTCTGTCATACGAGAAAGTCATGATATGGAAGTTACTCCAATCAGAGCAATAATAGTAACAACAATGAGAAGTTCTATAAGAGTAAAAGCAAAATTTCCTCCAATCCCTCTTCTTCAAGAAGAAAAATAGTATTGCATTCATCTTAGTAGAGTGGAAAAAATTGTTTTTGTTTTCATGGTTCTCACCACTAAAAAATAAAAAAAATAATTATTTGTAAGTATAGGTCTTTTTCATATAATTTCAAGGAAACAAAGAGAAAAACACAATGACATTTGTAAAAGATAATCTATAAAAACTTATCATTTATACTCCTGAAAATAGAGTATTTTTAAAAACTTTTACAAAACAATTTGATTTTCTCTTTCTTTTTTATATAATCTCCCCGTTTTATAGAAATTACCCGTCTTTTTGTATGGAAAAACTTACACTCGTCGCTACTATTCGTGACACTGAAACAAAACTCTCCACTATTCGTGCTGATAAAAAAGTACCCGCTGTTGTCTATGGACACAAGGTTCCTTCTCAAGCTATTACTCTTGGAGCTTCTGAACTCCTTAAGGTATTTCGAAAATCTGGAAAGACTCATATTATTGAGCTTAATCTCGATGGAAAAAAACAAGATGTACTTATTCATGAAACTCAACGAGCACCAGTAAGTGGAGAATTTCTTCATGTTGATCTCTTTGTTGTTTCTGCAACTGAAAAAATTCATGTTCAGGTTCCTGTTAACCTTGTTGGTACTTCTCCTGCACAATTACAGGGTGGTCTCATCGAACAAAATATGCATTCTGTGGAAGTTAAATGTCTTGCAAAGAATCTTGTTGATGCATTTGAGGTAGATCTTGCAAAACTTGCAAATCTCGGAGATATTATCCATGTAAAAGATCTTGGTATCGATACTAAGAAATTTGATATCCTTTCCGATCTTGATGGAGCTATCGTTTCTGTTCATCTTCCAAAAGGAACAACAGAAGAAGAGGTTACTGCTCCTACAGCTGCAGAGGTTCCAAGTGTTCAGGATGAGAAAAAAGCTGAAAAGGAAGCAAAATCTGAATAATTTCCCATTTCTATGGATTCCAAAAAAAGGAGAGTTCTACTCTCCTTTTAATTTGTCAAAATATTACAAAAATTTCATTTTTAAGAAAAATTCGATATACTCCCCCCTAAATAATATTTCATTTTATTTTCATACTCCTTTTTATTGTTATGCAAATTGTTATTGTTGGATCCGCTCCTCTTCGTACTGATCTCTTTAATCGTACATCTGAGGTTCTTACAGAACTCGGACTTTCCGATATTGTAAAAATTCGTGAACTTGATGATGAAGCTTATAAAATGGAACTTGGTATCACAGAGAATCCAGCCCTTTGTATAGAGGAAGAGACTATCGAATTTCGTGATGTTATTTTCCAAGGAATTATCCCAGAAAAAACAGAAATAAAATCCCTTCTTATTTCTATTGTTGGCGGAGAAGAAGTATCTGGTGGAAGTTGTGGAACAGGTGGATGCGGAAGTTGCAGTACAGCTGGTGGTTGTCATTAATCTTTAAATCTTTATATGATTCTCTCTAAACTCTTCGGATCAAATTGTCGTACAAAGATTTTGGAAAAGTTCTTTATAGAACACTCGGTATCGGGAGATACAACGGGTATTTTTATACGGGAACTTTGTCGAGATATTGACGAACAAATCAATAGTGTACGACGGGAACTTATGAATCTAGAAGAACTCGGTATACTTAAATCACGTGAAGAGAATAAAAAAAAGTTTTATAATATCAATCGGAATTGTCCTGTTTATGACGAGCTCTCTGAGATTTTTATAAAAACGTTCAATCCCATGGAACCTCTAAAGAGTTTCTTCAAAGGGAAAAGAAATCTCAGTCTCATAACTATTGCTGATAGTATTAGGCAAATTACCAATACAAAATCCAATAATATTGTCGATATATTTATTATTGGAGAACTCGACAAGATAGAATTTAATAATTTTCTCGAAAAAACATTCTTTCGAAGAAAAGTAAAATATGCTGTTATGTCCGAGGAAGATTTCATTCATCGGCTCGAATACGATGATAAACTTGTCCTGTCTATTCTATCTCAAAAAAATATATCTTTTCTCAAAGATACGCTCAATATACAGGAGATTATTCATAAAAAAATTGGGAAATAAAAAACTCCGAAATGATTCGGAGTTTTTTATTTTATTTCTCTTTAAAATGTTTCTGAAAGTATTCTTTCGCTTCTTCAAGTTTACCAAGAACATTCTTATCATCCCCTACTCCAAGTTCTTTTGGAGCAACCTTGAGAGTAAAATCCCCTTTATATCCTCCATCAGCAAGCTTGATCAGAAGACTTTCAAGAGGCATATCCCCCTTTCACGGAAGAAGTTCTTCTTTATTTCCAGTTTTATCTGAAAGATAGACGTTATGAATACTATTTCCAAGAAGGGAAAAAGTTTTAATAAGATCTGTTCCACTTTCTGGATCTACATTGGAGACATGAAGTGTTGTCTTTCCTGTTATCTTTTTAATAAGAGGAAGTGTTGCATCTTTATATTCTGAAATCAAAAAGAGAAATGTTTTTGGCTCTACATTAATAACAGTGATATCGAGGTTATTCTCTCGCTGTTGTACTTTTGGAAGATATTCAGAAAACCATTCCCCATTCTTATCGAGTCTGTGTGGTGGATAAAAATTTACTGTTTTAGCTTCAAGAATATTTGCCATACATATTATCTGATCGACTACTTTTGGAGTTATCTTACGCTCATAGGCGGTAATACCAACTACCGGTATCTTAAACTCTTTGGAAAGACTTGCGATGTATTCAGCATTTTCTGTATCGAAATCAAGAGGATTGAGATCAAGACAAATCCCATCATAATGAGCATCTCGTGCAAAAGAGAAAATCTTATGAAGTCCATATCCACGAAGAGATGATGTCGAGAGAAGAAACATAAAAGAGAAAACTATCAGTTATAATGGGTCTATTGTAGCATAAAATAGGGAAAGATGCAAATATTTCCTATTCTAAGAACTTTACTATGGTCATTCCTATTGCTCATAACACAAAACAAAATATAGTGAGATATTTGTATCTCGATTGACTATGAACAACTGGAAGAAGATCTGTAGCGGCTATATAAAGAAGAGATCCTCCAGCAAATGCAGTTATAAGAGCAGTAAATGCCTCACTTGTATGAGAAATAAGCACATCCGAGAGGTAAAAACCGATAGGAGCTGCAAGAGCAAAGAACATAAGAGCTCCGATTTGGATATTTCTTTTGAATTTCGATTCTTGAAATATGGCAGCAAGCGAGAGAGATACAGGAATCTGATGAATAATAACTCAAAAAAGTATAGTATATCCGAGGGAATTTGATATCCCAAATCCTGCACGAATACCGAGTCCATCAAAAAGTGTATGAACAAAAATTGCGATTCCGGTCACAAGAGCCACATGATTATAGTGTTCATGAGGATCCTCATGAGTGTGATCTTCATGAGTGTGATCATGTTGGTGTCGTGTCAAAAGTTCTTCTATGAGATAAATACTCAAAAACCCTCCCATAAAAGTATAAATAGCCAGTTCACTGGATTGAAGAGACTCTGTTAATATATGCACAAGCGAAACAGCAAGCATAGAACCTGCTCCGAGTGCAATCAAAAGATTCAAAATCGTTTGATTTATTTTCTTAAAAAAATAGAGAGTAATTCCTATTGAAGAAACGCAAAAAAGAATAACAAGAGGGAGGATAAGATTCATAAAAACAGAGGTAATAATTATATTCCAAGGAACTATAGTAAAAATTCAAAAGGAAGCAAATAATTTATCATTTTATGCTAAAGTTTTTCAAATAATCTTAAAATATATTTTTTCGAATGCATCGAGGACTGTTTGAGTGCATATCTCTGATCTATTAAAAATAAACAGAAGCGAGTTCCGCAGAAAGTGAGAAAAGATATATTTTAAGATAACGAGAGTATTTTGTTATTTCAGTTCTTCGCCATCAAGAATATTTTCTTTTCCTTCAGTAATAACTTCCTGTCATACAGAAAGTCCTGTAATTGAAACATTTTTACCATCTGAATGAAGAATGGTTACGAGAACAAACTTCGCTCGGGTACCCTCGAGAATATATACTCCCGGTTCACCATATTTTGTAATAATAGCAGAGAGGGGGATAGTAACACTTTCCTCGTCGGTATTGTTTATTTGTTTTGCTAAGAAAATTTCAACCCTATTTCCAACAATACCTGGAAATTCAGAGAGAATTGCTTCAAAATAAGCCTTGTCATGCACTGTATCAGGATGAAGATTTACAAGTGAAACTTTTGCTTGATACATAATATCTGATTCAAGAAGACGAATAGTAATGTAATCCCCTATTTTAAGCGGATGAAGAGAAGAATTAAAATAAGTTTTTAATATCTTTCCATCTGTACTCGATATAGAAAATATAGAAATACCTGCACTCACTACTGATCCAATATCAACATTTTTTCGCAATATTACTCCGTCAAATGGAGCACGAATAATTCCAGACTCCATGGAATTATTCGCAAGATTCTTATTCATTTTGGTTTCAGAAAGTTTTGCATCTATTTCTCGAAGTTTTGAATCTCGTTCAGCATTCAGAATAGCCCGATTCTTCTCTACTTCGCTGATAGTAATTCTTGCGAGTTTCAGAGCATCTTCTTTGAGATGAACATTTGTCGTAAGTGTATCTATGTTTTTCTTTACATCACTTGAAGAAGTATCTTTTCCTGTTTTAGCAAGATTCAAATCTTCTTCTGCGAGCTTAACGGTATCTTCAAGTTGTTGGATTTTCAATATATAATTTGAATCAAATGCACTCAGTGCTGCGATACTTCCTTTTATCCCATTTCCAAAACTATCCAACATAGCAAGTTCGAGACTTGATAGAAAATTCGTAGTTTTAGTTTTCAATCCAGTCAAATCGCTATCAAGAAAAGTGGAAGATGTTATGGAATTTTCAAGAACACCAGAAAATAGATGAAGTAGATCTCTCAAATGTTCTGTGATAATCAATGATTGGGAAAGTGTTTCTGATAGTGTTTCTTTTGAGATATCCGTCTTTCCAATAATATAAGTATAATACCAAGTGTACATTGTTTCATATTCGGTATTGAAAGCTCTGAAAGCCTCTTCTGCTTGTATCTTGCTGGTACTATTTTTCGCACCAAGGTACATTTCAAAAGAATCATTCTTTGTCTTGTTTGTAGTTGTTACCCCAAGTGTCTCATCTATAAAATCTCGTGCATTTCGTGCAATAATAAAAGCATTGGACATACTACTGAGAGCATTTCTTTGCAGTGAGTCCCCTTGAATCTCCAAGAGTTTCTGGGAATTGGCGAGATTATTGCGAGCATATTCCAGATTTTTCTCAGCTTGACTTACTTTTTCTGTATCAGAAAGAGTAGATCCTGAGAATATAGCTGTCGAGTTTAAGAGTGTAGATTTGGCAAGTTCTAAATCTTTCTCAGCAATCTGTACACCAATCTGAGCTCGTGCCTCATCATTTGCAAGATTATCAAGTCGAGAAGCATAAAGCGAATCGATACTTCCAAAGATATCAGAAAGATTTCCTGCTACTTGAGAAAGTCCCACGGAAGTAATCGCTCCTTCTTCATTTCCAAGAGTCGCCAAAATCTGTCCTTTTTTCACAATATCACCTGGATTTACAAACATGTTTGCTATACGACCAGATGTTTTGAAGGCTATATTTGCTGAATTCTTTCCCTCTACTGTCGCGAGAATTCTGTCAGTTTCAACAACCGCACCAGTACTGACTACTGAAGTTGCAAAGGATTTTTTTTCAGGAACTTTTATCTCACTACAAGAAGTAAGAAAAAGAGTAGAAATAAAAAGGAGTAAAAAACTTGTTTTCATAAAATAATTGACTTATAAAATATAGAGAAAAACCAATTCCTTCCTGTGGTAAATCTTAGGATTCTTTTATTTTCCAAAGAAGAGTTTTTGAATCTCTCCTATCACCTCTTTCTTTTGTTCTCCTTCACAGTTCTCCAGACAGGTTTTTTTGGATAGACTCTCAATGAGTGCAAAGAAAATTTTTGTACGTGCAGCATTCCAGCTGAAGCGTTCTTGAAAGATTTGTACTTTTTTTCCTTCGAGTTCGAGAAATCTCTCCTCGATTTTTTGACGGATTTCATCCATTTGACAGTATCCTTTTTGAGAAACTATAGCAAAAAGATTTTGAGTTTGAAGTGGAAAAAGAATAAGTTTCTCAATCAATTCTCCATTATTTACTATCTGTAAAGTACTCTCAAGAAACACTTTGTACGACTCGAAAGAATATTCCAAAACTTCCAAAAACATCGCTTCTTTTGAAGCAAAATGATAATAGAGTGATGGTTTCTTTATTCCTATTCTTTCAGCAACCATATCCATAGAGAGGTCAGAGAAAGCATATTCCCAGAAGAGTATCTCGATAGTACGAAGGAGTTCTGATTTTTGCATATTGATTTGACTTAAAAAGTAATTTGAATATAACCATAGCCCGATTTTATTGAAAGGAGAAAATCGGAAACAAAACCTTTTCACAAACACAAACAAAATAGAGGAAACAAATGCAAAAATTAGCATCCGTAGTACGAGCAACTGTAACATCCGCACTCGTTTCTGTTGCCGCATCGCCTGCAGTAATTAGTTTGCAAACAATGCTGTAAGCATTGCGCAACTAATTATCATCACGTCCCGAAAAGCCTCCAAGCCTTTTCGGGGCTTTTATTTTTATTTTTTCACTTCCTGTTCATGTTCTATGATATGCTTCAATTGTATCTCATCGGCATCATGACGATGATATTTCTGGAGATAGGTATAGTAGAATATCGGAATAAAGAAGAGCGTAAGAACTGCCGAGGCTGATAATCCCCAGATAATAGACCAAGCAAGTCCAGACCAGACAGGATCTCCTGTGATTATAAACGAACCAGCAACCGCTGCTATAGACGTAAGCATAACAGGAATAAATCGTTTCTTTGCACCTTCTATAACCGCAAACTCTAGACTTTTTCCATCCGCTATGAGCTGATTAATATAGTCGAGAAGAATTATCGCATTTCCGACGACGATACCACCGAGTGCAATCGCTCCGATCATCGCTGTTGCAGTAAAATATATTCCAGAGATAAGATAAAGAAGAGAGAATCCCGGAAATATTCCAAAGAAGGAGAGAAGGAATGTTGTCATGACGATTCCACCAATCAAAAAGCTCTTAAATTGTGCAACAATGAGAAAATAAATTCCGAGAAGCGAGAATATCATAGCAAGTCCAAGATCACGGAATGTATCCATAGTAAGTTCCCATTCCCCTCCCCATTCAATCCTATAATTCTTTCCGTCTTTCAATCCTACAAAGTTAATCTCGTATGGTGTTGAGGAAATTCTCTTGTATCCAAGTTTCTCAAAATCAGGAGATTTAAATAATCCGTAGAGTTTCAATACTGGATATACGACAGAGTTATTTCCCAGCTCTGCATACAAGTGAATCGTATTGGTACGATTATCAGTGTATGCCTCCTGTCCTGTAAAATGAGGAACTACTTGTGCGATATCCGTAAGAGCAATTTTTTCTCCGCGAGTATTTATAAATGTAAGGGATTTAAGTGTATCCATAGTGGTTCTTTCTGCTTTCGGAAATCCAATGACAATATTGGAAGCTTCTTTGGAAACTGTATTCGTATGGAGAAATGCGACTGGAACTGATTGAAAGAAAGTAGCTATTGTCGAGGAAACTTGAGCAATAGAAAGTCCAACTTCTGTAATTCGTTCAGGATTAAGAGTTATCTTTAGTTCTGGATATGTCGAAGAAATAGTATTTTGAAGATCTACTAAATCTTCTTCTTTTGCGACACTCCGAACTGTTTGTTCAACCGCATCAGCAAATCGTGTCAGTTCTACTGATGAGAGGTCTTCTTGTCATTTTATCTTTATGTGAAACGTTGCTTGTGTCGGTGGTCCTGGTGGATCCTCCAGGAGACGGAGTTTTATATCGGGATATTTCGCAAGAAGATATGATCGGAGAAGCGGACGAATTTTTATAACGTATTCTTCAGATTTCATAGAGCGATTTTTCGCATGAATGAGATTAACTCGCATACTGATTTGATTCTCATTTATACGGTTCGCCCCACCTCGAAACAGATTCGCAAAGTCTCCGAGAAATTTATCGCCAATAGAAGTACTAATGTTTTCTACAAGACAGAGATTTTCTGCAATAGGAGTCTTCTTGTCTTGACAAAAAAGAAAATGAGAAGCATCTTCTTCAATAGCAAGAACTTTTTCCGCACTCCAATCACGTGGTGCATCAATCCAGAGATACACTTGATCTTTATCTGCTTTCGGAAGCATACGTGCTTTAAAAACATCCATCATAATAGGTGCGAGGATAATCGCAAAAAGTGCTATCCAAAAACCGATTTTCAAAAACCGACGATTTCGAATACTTCGTGCTTCTGGATTGATATATCGAGCAAGTAAATGTCCATACCAATCAAGGAATTTGTTCTCTTTCCCATGATTTCAGTGTGTTGTTTTCTTGTTATAAAAAGCAAGGGCAAGAAAGGGGTTAATGCTGAATGCGATAAAAAGCGAGGCAGTGAGTGCAATAGAGGAAAATACTGGAATCGGTTTCATATAATCCCCCATCATTCCTGTTACTGCAAACATTGCAACAAACGACATAACACGAGTAATAGTCGAAAATATGATACTCGAACCTACTTCCCGCACCGAATCAAGAACTGCTTCCATAGGAGTACGTCCAGTTCGTGGAATCATCGCGAGATGGCGAGAATTATTCTCTACCATAACTATCGAGTCATCTACAAGGATACCGAGAGAGAGAATAAGTGCAAAAAGAGTAATACGATTAATATCGAGTCCAAAAATAAGTCCGACGATAAATACGATTCCAAGAACCATCGGTATACAAAAAGCAGCATTGAGAGCATCCTTGAGTCCGAGAAAGATAATAAGGATGATTCCTACAATGAGAATACTCACGAAAAGATGGAAGAGGAGTTCATTTGTCGCTTCTCTTGCTGTTTCTCCTTCGTTTTGAATAATGGTCAGGGTAACATTCTCGGGAATCTGTTTGCGTACTTCTTCTATCTTTTGGAGGACATTTTCAACAACGTTCACAGCATTGGTTCCTTTGAGTTTGGCAACCCCGAAAAATACACTGTCTTTTTCTCCTGATACATCTGCAAATCGATAATAAGATCGTATATCTATCGGTCCTGATTGAACGGTAGCAATATCTCGAAGATATATTTTTATCCCATTTGTATCATTCACGAGAAGATTCTCTATATCTTTTTTGGTATCGAGTTTCGTATCGAGAAGTACTGCGGTTTTCTCACCATCTGTTTCTATATTTCCAACCGTTGCATACTGAAAACTCGAACGAATCTTTGAAAGCACTGAGGAAATATCAAGTCCAGCTGCTTCGATTTTCTTTCTATCCAGTTCTACAGAAATATCATTTCTATATCCTCCAAGGACATCTATTACCGTAGTTCCTGGAACTTGTTTGAGCTCTTCTCGTAAGAGAGATGCTACTGACCGAAGATAGATACCTGTTTTGATAGAATCAAGAGGAGCGCCAGAGTATGTGAGTGCGAGTGAAACCTGAGGGAGTTCTTCTGGGTCGATTGAACGAATCTGAACATCCTGAATCCCGAATGGGCGGAGATCATAGTTGGAATAGAGTTTATCATAAAGGCGGGTTTTTGCCGTCTCTTGGTCTACTCCGACTTTAAAAGCTACCATGACAGATGTAAATCCATCCGTTGCATATGAATAAATTTTATCCACTCATTGAAGCTCTTTAATTTTATTTTCAAGAGTCTTTGCTACAAACTGACTCGCTTCCGATGAACTATACCCGATCGAAGGAACCTCAACCGAAAAAGCCGGAGCAACAATCGAAGGATTATATTGTTTCGGGAGAAGTATGTATGCAAGAGAACCGAAAAGAGCGATTATAACTATGAGTGTAATCGTAATCTTCCGATTTGAGAGAAAAAATCTAGTAAAGTTTGTAAGCATTTGAAGTATGTTAAAAAAATCTACCTACCAGTTGGTAGTCATTGTATAGAAAACAAAAAAAAGTCAAGAAAAAATCCCCCAAGCAACCGGACCGGAGCAGTAAGGGATTTTTTTTAAAAATTAACGAGTAATTTCGCCAGAAACAGAAGGTTTTGGAGCAATGAGTACCTCACCAGAAACAGAAGGTTTTGGAAGAGATTGAACTGGAAGTGGTATAATTTTCGGTTCTGTTGGAGTAATCAATGGAGATTGTACTTCAGGAAGTGACGTGTTGAGTACTGGAGGATTTACTATAGTCGAAGGAGATGTGGCTCCTGTTTCGGTATTTTCCCTTGAAATTGGATTGAGTATTTCTTGAAGTTTTATCTCTTTTTGTTGTTTTATTTCTTCGATATGAGTTTCTACTGTATCTTTTATCTGTTTATCTGAAATATTTATCAAAATACCACCACTAAGGTAATCAGATTCTTGTCCATTGTTTCGAAGGATAATGTTCGTATCAACATTCAGAATAGGATCTATATCTTTTGCGTGAATAATTCCCTCTATAGTTTTCTCCATTTCTTTACGGATTGAAGTTTTTTTCTCTTCTGTAACTTTCTGTGTTGCTGGAGTAGCTTCTTGCTGAAGAAGGTCAATAGTTTGTTCTGCTTCAGTTCTAAGAGCAGTTACATATACTTCTTTTTTTACTCCGATAATAATATCCTCTGGTTTGATTACACCCGTTATGGAAGCAACCTGCATATTAATTGCCCTTTCAGCAAAAAACTTTGGAATCTCTGTTGATTTTGGAAGCGTAACAGCAAGTTCTCAAGACACTTTGTCTGCTAAGTTTTTTGATCCGCTGGAAGTTTTTTGAAGATAATCCATGAAGACAATGTCTTTTTGTGTACTTTGTCGCTTAAAAGTATCGGCATATATTTCGTTCATTTTGACGTTTTGTTTAACGATTGTCGGAGTTTTCCCTGTATTAAGAACAAGTCGTTTTTCTGGTTGAATCCTTTCCTCAACAAATTCAGTTGTTTTCGGATTTTTATACCGAACGACTACCCCTCGATTTTCTTCTGTTTCTGCAAAAGAATCGATAACTTCCAGCTGGGTTTTATCCCCATTTTTCGTCATATATAACGATGTTCCACGAACTCCTGCACTGAGGTCTCCTGTATCAATAGCAAAAAAAGAAGTATCATAGAGAGGTTTCAAGACTCGAGCCCATATTTCACCGTTTTTAAACTCGATACGTGTCTCATCTTTTGCGAGTTTTTGAAAAGATATCGCAGAATTATTATTGAGACGAACAACAGAGTTGTCTGCAAATGTTACTGTTGCCGTTCCGTCATCACCCGTTTTAAGAGTATCACCAACCATGAGCACTTCTCCAGTTTCTTTGAGAAAATAAGCTCCTTGAGTACTAGTTTTTTTTACATTTCCTGAGAGTTCACTCACATATGCAAGCATGGAAGTAGTTTCGGTTTGTACTACACCTGTAGCGGATGTATCTATCGTCCCGCTTGAAGTACGGACAGCATACTCATAGGTGTTATTTTCACCCGTCCAAAAACTTATAAGTATGACGATAAAAGGAACGAGTACAAGTCCTATTCCTGTAAAGATTATAATGTTTCTTTTGGAGTTTTCCATGGTACGAATATAATCAAATTAAATATTTCCTACCGCAAATTATATGCACATTTGGAAAAATACAAAAGATATTGGCATCGTTCTTTTTATGAGCATTATCGCAACTTTCTTTTTGTATTTTATCCTGCGTGGTCCTGTTGAACTGAATTTTAATTCTTCCCTTCTTTATCGGGAAAATTATGGAAAAAGTTCCGATTCGATTGTCATCGTACGGGTAGACAATAAAACACTCGATGCTCTTCAAAAAACCGATATTCGAGTTCTGAATCTGACAAAGACCGTATTTTCCAAAACGATTGAGAAGCTCGAAGAAAGTGGTGTAAAAGCTATCGGAATAGACGTTATCTTTGCAAATCTTGCGACCGATGCAAATATTCTCGCCAATACTTTGGAAAAATATAAAAATATTGTCATCGCTGCAAAAGTAGGAAACCCTTCTATCTGAGAAGAACGTATCCTCCCGCTCGATGTCTATTCTGGAGCAACATGGTGATCTATTGATACAAAAAATGATGGAAATATCGTCACCAAACTCCGACTCCGTTATGATCTTCCAGATCGTGCCATAGAGACACTTTCTCTCGCAACATACCGAAAATACATATATGATACCAAGATGGGGCATAGAGAAAATGGGCAATACATCATAACGCCACTTCGCCAAGTTCCCGTTGACTCAGAGGGAAATTCCCTCATCCGATTCTTTCATCCCCCAGAAGGATATCCTTCTTATTCTCTCATTGATGTACTGGATGGGAATATTGATTCAAAAATTTTCGATGGAAAAATAGTTCTCATAGGTGAGTATGGAACCCTTATCCATGATGCGTACTTCAGTCCGCTCGATTCGACAAAAAGCATGCCCGGAATTGAATTTCATGCAAATATGCTCGATTCTCTCATTCAAGGAAAATATCTTACATCTCTTTCGGACACTTCTGTCGGAATTGGTATGATGATTTTTACACTTCTTCTCATAACAGGCTTCTATATTTTTTCGACTCGGATATCCGTTATCATACTCTGTCTCTATAGTATCGGGATAATCGTAGGTGGAAGACTCCTGCTCCAATATGGTATTTTTGTAAATATATTTCCTTTTTTTCTTCTTTGAGGTGTTACTTTTCTCATCAGTTATGTCTATAAATTTTTCATCACCAATAAAGATAGACGATATATCGAGCATGCTTTCTCTCACTATATCGCTCCAGAAGTAGTACACAGAATTGCAGAAGATCCTGAATCATTTCGACTCGGAGGAGAAAAACGAGAGATTACCATCTTTTTCTCCGACATTGCCTCTTTTACAACCATCTCCGAAAAACTCGGAACCGAACGGATATTTTCACTTCTGGAAGAATATCTTTCAGCAATGACCGATATTTTAATTCATAATAATGGAACACTTGATAAATACATCGGAGATGCGGTAATGGGATTTTTCAATGCTCCACTCACAATCGAACATCCAGAATACTGGGCATGTAAAACTGCTCTTGAACAACAATCGAAAATCACAGAACTCAACAAAAAATGGACATGAGAAGGTATACCAAATATCGCTGCTCGCATCGGAATCGACACGGGTGAAGTGATGGTCGGAAATATCGGATCACGCAACCGATTCAATTATACCGTCATCGGTGATCATGTGAATCTCGCCTCTCGATTGGAAGGAGTAAACAAGGAATATCTCACAAAGATATGTGTGAGCGAATCCACTTATCAGAAAGTGAAAGGTGATTTTATCTTCCGAGAACTCGATACTATTCGAGTAAAAGGAAAAATAGAAGGAGTAAAAATATACGAACTGATAGGATTTACAAGAGACGAAATAAACACGGAAATATACAAAACATATGAACGAGCACTTGCTCTATACTATGCAGGAAAATACAAAAAAGCTCGCGATTTATTTATTACCAATGCCCATGACCCTGTTTCAGAAATTATGGCAAAACGATGCGATGAAGCGATTGCGGGAGATATTACCGTTGTGGATGGAGTCTATACGATGACACGGAAATAATTATTTCATATTTCCCAACTTGACACTATTCTCTTATTTTTACAGTAGAAAGAGCGAATATAAATATAAGCCAATGACTTATAACAGGTATATTGAAGAAAAAGAAGGCGAAAAATAACAATATCACATGAGTTTCTGTATAATGCAAACGGTTTCTCAGGATTATCCATACAGGAACAATAAACGCAAAAAATCACAATATACCAAAGGAAAAAAGAATATCGAGGAAAATATTGTGTGCTCGATCTATGGAATAGTTATCGGGAATATATTCTCGGAGTGTACTGGATCGTCGACCAGAATCCAGAAAATACCCAAGCGTATCCGCTCCATTTCCAAATAATACCGAAACGGAATCTCGTTTCCAAACACCAAGCGTCTCATTCCAGATAACCAATCGTGTCTCCAGATTCTGTATCTTTATATCCAGAGGAATATATTTTATAGAAGAAAAAACCATTCCTCAGAGAAATATTGCAAATATAAGGAGAAAAAGTATTTTTACCCGTACTTTGTTTGTTGGTAATTTTTTATATTCTTTCCAGCCTACAAAGAAAATATAGAATATCGTAAGAATGATTGCGGAAATACTTCCCGTTATGAAAATAATTATGGTTGCGAAAATCCCAACAGTATACCGAAAAACTCGGGGATTTTTTTCCTGAAATATCCACGGAAGAAGTATAAGTATATATCCAGCAAGATACGCACTATTTCCAAGGGTAGAAGAAATCACGATAGGATTATCCGAGGAGATATCTCAGAACCCATAATATTGCATAAGTGCATACCCGGAAAGGAGTATGAAACTCATAAACATCCCCCACTCCCCCATCTGTTTTACTTCCGCAGACATACTCTGTCGGAGAAGGAGATAGAAGCATACGAGACTACCATAAAAGATAATTCCATGCCTACGTTCTGGAGACCCTAGAAGAGAATAGATTGGAAAATCCGAAAAGAGAGTCGAGAAAGCGATACTCATCATAAGAAGCACTGTCCCGAGAAGCACCGAGTGAGAGAATCGGCTCATATTTTCTCTTTTTCTCCAGTTCAATAACGAGACGATTCAGAGAAGAGTTCCAAGGAAGAAAAAAACCAACACCTTGATTGATTCATAGTGATACCCCGGTACGACAAACGGAGCAAAAACCGTCGGATAATCGGTACTCATAAATACAATGGGGATCAGCAGAAAGAGGAGGAAGATGATGCGAGAAAAAAGAGTATTCATGTTTCAAACAAAGGAGTAGAAATCAAGCAGATTGAACGTATTGTAATGTGAAACTGAAAAAATACAATTATGGAAATCAAGATAAGCCTGCTCTTTTCTTGATTTTGCAATTAGAAAGAGCTCGTTCTCAGGAGAACGAGCTCTTTCTTGCTGTAAAAAAACGGTTTTGTATCTTTTGGTAACGCTCAGGGGTTGCACCTTCGAACTTTTTCTGAGAGAATAAGGCTTTCATTTTCACAATTAGAGTACTTGCTTTGAGTTTATGAATCGATTTAATTGGTGTGAGTTTTCGTCCAGATTTTCCAGATCATTATAACCCTATAAAATTCAATCTACCTTTCAAGAAACTTTTTTTGTTTCATCTTCAACTTCAAAAAATTTACTTGGATTTATAATTATTCATTTATAAATTCAATTATTTTCATTATTATCATCTTCATTTGTATCTTGATACAATAATCATAATAAATAAAATTTTCAATTAAATTCAAAATATCAAGATGGTTCTAATACTTGTTTTCAATCAATAGTTTCAGAAGTAAGAGTATTTTTCTTTTTGAATTTCTTTTTCCAATTTTCCATATCTTGGTTTAATTCTTCTAAAGAAGAGTATTCAAACATAAAAATATGTTCTCAATAATTATGAAATTTCTTTCATCAAAAATTTATACTTTCTTCTAAAGTATTTTTAAATCTTCATTGTTTTTTAAAAGACCTTGCTATATCATTTAAGAAAGTTTCACTCACGTTTCAAATATCATTGATTGTAGTAAATCACTTTATTGTATAACTTGAATTTTGTGCTATTAAAACATTATTTGTCATATTTATTTTTTAATATTTAAATTTGTATTTCAAAAATCTATTATATAAGTAGTTTTTCAATCTCTAGAAAGCATAAAATTTCAACTATGCATGTCCGTGAGAGCTTTCCAGTTTTCTCATTCCAAATCGAGATCATTGAATTTTGGCATTTTTTAATATGGAAAGTTTTAAATTACCGTAATGATAAACATTTCATTAAAAAATCCAAATTTCATATTTTTAATTCCTCAAATATCACAGAAAAAATAAAATAGCCTCACAAAAGTGAGACTATTTTTGATTTCTTTGGTAACGCTACGGAGAATTGAACTCCGGCTTACGGGATGAAAACCCGTTGTCCTAACCACTAGACGATAGCGTCATATATAACTTCTATGGTCGGGAACGTGAGACTCGAACTCACAACCCCACGCTCCCAAAGCGTGTGCGCTAGCCAATTGCGCCAGTTCCCGGAAAACTAAAAAGCTAATGTCGAATTACAAATTATTAACGAAAGTCGTAATTGTTCATTAGCAAGTTGTAATATGTAATGGTGGGTGCACGTGGAGTTGAACCACGGACCTCGTCCTTATCAGAGACGCGCTCTAACCAACTGAGCTATGCACCCGAGAAAAATATTAAGCCGAAAACCAGAAGGAATGCTCCAGAATTTCGGCTTAATGCTTTTGATTTTATTGGAGCGGGTGATGGGACTCGAACCCATAACAGTCTGCTTGGAAGGCAGGGACTCTAGCCATTGAGCTACACCCGCATAATGTATGTCTTACAAAAGCAGGGCTATTGTATAAAAACTCGTGTTTTTGTCAAAACTTTTTTATACTTTCTTTATTTTTTCTGAAATCAAAGCGAATACTCCTTTTGGAGTAGCGCGAAGACTTCCCTATTCTTCGCGTTATTAAATCTTTTTTACTTGCTATCTTTCGTTTTAATCATACTATGTCGCCCTCTATATATTAAACGCTTTTTCTTTCATGCTTTTCTCCGATCTCCCTATTATAGAACCTATTATACGTGCCATTGACGATGAAGGATATACAAATCCGACTCCTATTCAACAAGCTGCTATTCCTACTATCCTTTCTGGACGTGATTTCCTCGGATGTGCACAAACCGGTACCGGAAAAACTGCCGCTTTTGCTATACCTATACTTCAACTCCTTTATACAAAAAAGGATCCCCTTAAAGGAAAACGAAAAATAAAAACCCTTGTCGTTACTCCAACTCGAGAACTCGCCATCCAGATTGAAGAGAGTTTTCGGGCATATGGAAGATATTGCGGACTCCATCAGGCGGTGATATTTGGAGGCGTGAAGCAAGGAAATCAAACAGAACGGCTCCGACAATGAGTCGATATCCTTATCGCTACTCCATGACGCCTTCTCGACCTCATGAGTCAGGGATATATTTCACTCGCAGACATTGAGATATTCGTTCTCGATGAGGCAGACCGTATGCTCGATATGGGATTTATCAATGACATAAAGAAACTCTTGAAAGTCATTCCCGTAAAACGTCAGACCCTCTTCTTTTCTGCAACTATGGCACCAGAAATTATGAAGCTTGCCGAAAGTATTCTCCGTAATCCTGAGAAAGTTGAGATTACTCCTGTTTCCACAACTGCCGAAACGATTAGTCAGTTCGTGTATCATATCGATAAAGGAAGTAAAAATAGTCTCATAGTTCACCTTCTAGAAGACCCAAAGATAAAAAATGTACTCATATTTACCCGAACTAAACACGGAGCAGATAAAGTAGTGAAATTCCTTGTCGGACGAGGAATTGTCGCTGAAGCTATTCATGGAAATAAATCCCAGAATAATCGACAACGAGCCCTCTCGAATTTCAAAGAACAGACAACACGAGTACTCGTCGCAACCGATATTGCTTCTCGTGGAATCGATATAGATGCTCTTGAATATATGATTAACTATGATATCCCGAATATCTCAGAGACCTATGTACACCGTATCGGTCGTACAGGGCGAGCTGGTGCCAAATGAGTTGCTATATCTTTTTGTGATAATGACGATGTTCAGCATCTCCGAGACATCGAGAAACTCATAGCAAAAAAAATTCCCGTGGTCGAAGATCACCCATTTCCTAAAATGAATGTGATTCCATCAAATAAAGAAAAAACGATAGCTGCAAAAGCTGGAGCAGGACGTGGACGAGGAAGTTCTGATCCGAGATTTACTAAATCTTCGAACAGCAACCGATTCTCTCAGCCGAAAAGAGAAGGACACTCACACCAAAAACCACGAAGTAGCGAGCGAGTTCACGGATCCGATAAAACTCCCTCATCTCGCCCATCCACTCCAGGAAATCGTCCATCGGGACCAAAAGGAAATGGGGCAAAGAAAGGATACTACGGAAAAAGATAAATTCTCTGCAAGACAGGAATGATAGTTTTTAAAAACCTATTTTATGCTCAAAAAACTCAAAATTTTCCTCAGTTATATTTCCCCTTTTGTGACTCATAGAAAGTCTGAATACAATGGGAATCTGAAAATAATGTTCATGAATGGGAAAAAGATTCTCAATACAAAGGATGCCAATTATTCTTTTGCCTCTCTCCATAGGATTATGCGATTTGCGCTCGGGCAGATTACACTTGCTCCAAAAGAAAATATCCTCCTACTCGGACTCGGAGGATGATCCGCAATAGACCTTATTCGAAATGAATTTCACCTTCCCAATACTATACGAGCAGTTGATATCGACCCTGTTATTATCGAAATTGCTCGACAAGAATTTGGTTTGGATTCATATACAAATACAGAGATTATCTGTCAAGATGCCTATAAATATGTCCAGGAAACATCCGAGAAAAACGGTCTCATAATTATCGATCTCTTTATCAATAATAAAGTTCCGGAAAAGTTTTATGACGATATTTTCTGGGAAAATATCTTTCGTATCCTGACACCTACGGGTCAGATTATTTTCAACACCATGATCAAAACAACAAATACCGAACTCTTTGAATCTATCATCACCCGACTGAATCAGTCAGGATTTCATGTAACCGTACACGATAAAGTGGATTTTACCAATATGATGGTGCTCGCGAAACGCGGATAAAAAGTATTATAAAAAAAAATCTCTCTACTTTGCCAAGATGGCGGTAGAGAGATTTTTATTGTTTTACAATTTTGGTGACGTCACGGAGAATCGAACTCCGATTGCGGGAATGAGAATCCCGCGTCCTAACCGTTAGACGATGACGCCGTAACTTCCCCACCGAAGTGGGGAAAGGACTATTATTGTTTCTTCATGTCAGTAGTAATACCCATAGAACGAGCAGAACCAGCGATGATAGACATAGCATGTTCTTCATCGTGTGCATTGAGATCCACCATTTTAAGACCAGCAATCTTCTTGAGTTGTTCAAGAGTAAGATTTGCAACTTTATCTTTATGAGGAAGTTTTGAACCACTCTTAAGATTCAATTCTGTCTTGATAAGATATGTTACTGGTGGTTGTTTTGTGATAAAATCAAATGAACGATCATCATAGATATTAATGATAGTTGGAAGAACCATACCCATTCGATCTTTTGTTGCATCGTTAAATTGCTTACAAAAGTCTGCAATTTGGATACCTGTAGGTCCGAGGGCCGTTCCGACTGGAGGAGCTGGGTTAGCTTGCCCTGCCTTGAGTTGAAGTTTTACAACTTTACTCGGTTTCTTTTTTGGTGCCATGTGAGATGATGATTAATAATATGAAAAAAGGTATTGTTTATGGAGAAATAAACAATGAATCAAATATATATTTTTTAGAAGCAGGGGTATTATAGGGAAATATAGAAAAAATCAACAAAAAAATAGATTTTTTTCGGAAAATGGGTATAAATGAGGAAAATAAATTTCTAGTACTAGCAACGAGTCACTAATAATTTCCCTTATGGCTATAAAATCTACTCACATATCCGAACCTACCGAGCCTCGTGTAGTTGCTTCGGTGGAACGAGAAAATGATTCAGTCAATGAAAACATTCTTCGTCCTAAAACACTGAGTGAATATATTGGACAAGAGTCTATCAAGAAACACCTGAATATCGCGATACAGTCTGCAAAAATCCGAAAAGTTCCACTCGAACATATCCTCCTCTACGGTCCACCAGGACTTGGGAAAACTACTCTTTCTGCAATTATAGCTCAAGAGATGCAATCACACCTCAAACAAACCAGTGGACCAGCCATCGAGAAACAAGCGGATATTGTATCACTTCTCACAAGCCTCGAGGAAGGAGATATTCTCTTTATCGATGAGATTCATAGACTCCGTCCTCAGATTGAGGAAATACTCTATAGTGCTATGGAAGATTTTGCAATAGACATTATGATTGGAACGGGAACCGGTGCAACTTCTATACGAATGGATATACCAAAATTCACGCTCGTCGGTGCGACAACGAAACTTGCGAAGATTACTGGACCTCTTCGGGATAGATTCGGAAACGTATTGAAACTTGATTTCTATGAGATTCCCGACCTTACAGAAATCGTCCGACGTTCATTTCATATCCTCGGAATTCCCGTGAAGAATAATGAAATCTGGGAACTCGTGGCAAAAAAAAGCCGAGGAACTCCCCGTATCGTCAATCGATTCGTTAAAACCCTCCGAGATTACCAAATCGTCGGGCATGATATCGGAGACACGACCGAAAGCGAGAAGATTTTTACTTCACTCGGCATAGATTCTCTTGGGCTCGATGGACTCGATCGGAAGATTCTCGAAACTCTCGCCTACAGTTTCGCAGGTCGAACTGTCGGACTCCATACCCTCGCTTCCATCGTCGGAGAAGAGGAAGAAACTATCGAAGATGTCGTGGAACCATATCTCCTCAAAATCGGATTCCTGGAACGAACTCCACGAGGTCGAAAGCTCTCAGAAAGTGGAGAAAAATATATACGACTCGGAAAATAAATATATAAAAAACAACCAACAAAAAGTTGGTTGTTTTTTATATTGAAAACTCAGGAAATTCCTGTATACTCTTTTATAAGAAATCTAACTCATAAATTCAATTATGACCAATACTACTCTCCCAACCACCACCGACTATTTCCACATAAACATACTCGTAAAATCGATCATTGATGAGGTTTCTCTATACATGAAAAATGTTCCAAAAGAAACTATTACCGATGAGATACAAAAAGCATACATCTATGCTCGAAATGCTCATGAAGGACAGTTCCGAAAATCAGGAGACCCTTATATTCTTCATCCAGTAGAGGCAACGAGGGAACTCCTTATCTTACGACCTGATATTGTTACAATTCAAGCTTGTCTCCTTCATGATGTTCCAGAAGATACAGATAAAACCGTAGAAGATATTCGTATAGCATTTGGTGATGAAGTAGCATACATAACTTCAGGAATGGAGAAACTCTCTCACCTCAAATACCGAGGAGAGGAACGAACTATCGGAAGTCTTCGAAAAATGTTTATCGCGATGAGCGAAGATGTTCGTGTTATTTTTGTAAAGCTTGCGGATCGTCTCCATAATATGAAAACGATTGGATTTCATCCCAATCGGGAAAAACAGGAACGAATTGCGCTCGAAACCCTCAATGTTTATGCTCCAATTGCGGATCGACTTGGAATCTTCGATTTCAAGGAAGCACTTGAAACTGAGTGTTTTAAGATTCTTTATCCAAAGGAATATGCTCAAATTCGAGAAGAACTTGATGTGTTTAAAGAAGCTCAAGAAATTTTTGCAACCAAAGTAAAACAGCTCATCGTCGACACTATTCCAAATGATGTTCCTATTATCGATATCTCTTATCGAGTAAAATCTCCTTGGAGTATCTACAAAAAAATGCAACGAAAAGGATATGAACGAGTGCAAGACCTGTATGATCTCTTTGCTCTCCGTATCATTACCGATTCGGTACATCATTGTTACGACGTACTTGGGACTATACACACGGTTTGGACACCAGTTCCGAACCGATTTAAAGATTATATAGCACTTCCGAAAGAGAACGGTTATCAGAGTCTCCATACTACCGTAGTCGGTATGTTTCATGAATTTCGATCACAACCGACCGAGATTCAGATTCGTACTCTTGCTATGCACCGACAAGCAGAAATTGGAGTTGCAGCACATTTTGCTTACTCTGAAACAGGACAATCTAAAACTGCTCAAGATGCTTACTGGGCAGCAGAACTCAAAGAAATCCTTGATAAATCAGAAGACTCCGAATTTATGAATCAGATGAAAATCGGAGTATTTGATGATCGGATTTTTGCATTTACTCCAAAAGGACAAATTCAGGTACTTCCAAAAGGAGCTACCCCGGTTGATTTTGCTTATTCAGTTCATTCAGAACTCGGAGATCATATCACTGTTGCCCGAGTAAATGGAAAAGTAGTACCGCTCGATTATGAACTTCGAAATGGAGAAAGTGTGGAAATCATTATCGATAAGAATAAAAATCCAAATATTACTTGGCTTTCTTTTGTAAAAACTACACGAGCAAAAGAGTGTATCAAAGCATATAGTAATCGGGCAAATCGATGAGAACTTATAGAAAAATGACGCTTTATACTCAATGCTCATCTTCTAAAACATTTTAATAAAACTCTTGATAAAGATCTTTCCCTCCTAAAGATTCTTGATGGAAAAACTCTTGATACAGAAGGACGAGAAAATGTACTTGTACAACTCGGAAATCTTTCCAGAAAACCATCATCAGTCACAAAAAGTATACTGGAGAACAGCAGTTCAGAACTTCATAAAATTAAAGAACTTTATAGCAAAAAAAAGGAACAAAAAACAGTTTCTGAAATAAAAAATGAGGAAACTCCTCGGGAACTTATTATCGGAGGAGAAAGTGGTATTCCTTATCGATTTGCACAGTGTTGTAATCCTCAGGTACTCGATAAGGTTGTCTGATATATTACAAGAAATGGGGTAAATATCCATAAAATTGATTGTGCTTCTCTAACACAAAAAGATTTTGATAGATATATTCCTGCTTATTGGGAAGGTATGAAAACCCAAGGACTTCATATACAAGCTGAAATGATTTTCGAAAATAAGATTGGAGTTTTAAAAAAACTCACCGAAATATTTTTTCTTATGCGAATCAATATTGATGAGATGAGTGCTCATGTCGATACAGACAATCTTTCTCATGTAATTTTCTCCCTCAAAACCGAAGAGGAGGATTATTATCTCTTTGAACGTCTTATGGAACGAGTAAAACTTTCAATTAATGAATTCAAGGAAGGAAAACTTCTAGAGATGAAATAATAAATATATCTTGTTTTTTCATTGTTTTCCCATATAGTCAAAATATCTCTATTCATTCACCTTTTTATCTATGAAAGTCCGAATTAAAAATAGTACAGGAAAAGCTCTCGAATACAAGACTCCTGGAGCTTGTGCATTTGATTTTGAATCGCTCGAAAAAGTAGTATTTGCACCAGGCGAATGGAAGCTTGTTGATACAGGAACAGTTATTGCGACTCCAGAAGGATATTGCCTTGTTATAGCACCACGATCTGGGACATTTAAAAACTACGGACTTATGCAGGTAAACAGTATCGGCATTATCGATCAGGACTACTGTGGTGATAATGACACTGTAAAATTTGCCTACATCAATATGAAAAAAGAAGAAGTGGTCATAGAAAAAGGGGAACGAATCGGTCAAGGAATGTTCGTAAAAATCGAAAAACCAGAGTTTGAACTCGTGGAAAATATGGGAGGAACAGACAGAGGAGGATTCGGAACTACCGGAGTAAAATAATTTAAAATATTAAATTAATAATTAATCTCATTTCTATGTCTCACAGTGAACAACAATACCTCGACCTCCTCCGTAAGATTATGGACGAAGGAGTCGACAAAGGAGACCGAACCGGAACAGGAACTCGGAGTATCTTCGGGCATCAGATGCGGTTCGATTTATCAGAAGGGTTTCCCCTTTTGACAACCAAGAAAGTTTTCCTCAAAGGGATAATCCATGAGCTTCTCTGGTTTCTTCAGGGGGATACAAATATTAAGTATCTCGTGGATAATGATGTACATATCTGGGATGAGTGGCCATACAAAAAATATCGTGAACAAGGCGGAGAACTTTCACAAGCAGATTTTATTACATCTATAAAATCCAATGCAGATTTCGCAAAAAAATGGGGAGATCTCGGACCAGTCTATGGTTTCCAGTGGCGAAATTTCAATAGCGAAGGGGTGGATCAAGTAAAAAATGTCGTGGAGACCCTCAAGACTAATCCAAATTCCCGACGTATGCTTGTTGTGACCTATAATCCGGTTCAGGCGGACAGCATGCTCCTGCCGCCGTGCCATATGATGTACCAGTTCTACGTCGCCAATGGGAAGCTCTCCTGTCAGATGTACCAACGAAGTGCAGACACCTTCCTCGGAGTCCCGTTTAATATCGCTTCCTATGCCCTCCTCACGATGATGATTGCCCAAGTGGTCGGACTTGAACCGGGCGAATTCATCCATGTGCTCGGAGATACGCATATCTACTCGAACCATTTCGAACAGGTAAAGGAACAGCTCTCCCGAGAGCCTCGCCCGCTTCCGACCATGAAGATAAACCCGGAAATAAAGGATCTCTTCGCGTTCAGATACGAGGATTTCACACTCGAAGGGTATGATCCATGTCCGACTATCAAAGCACCAATTGCAGTCTAATGGAATTAATAATTAAGAATTATGAATTCAGAACATATGGATTTGTCGAAACCTACAAGTCTTGAACATTTTTACACTCATCCGGAATGATGACTCAATAAGCTACAAAGAGAGTATTTTTGTGAATACGTGAGTGAAGTGCTCGCAAATCCTCGATTTCAAGACAATACTGCTCGAGGTATGCTTCGATATATTTGGTATGGTTATGATGTAGGATGACATTCTGTTGGACGAAGTCCTCGATCCATATTGCTTGAAGCAACAATGAAAGCAATGGATGAAGGGGATACGGAAAAAGCAAAATCTCTTTTCTCGGTACTTATCGCCATGCATCATGATGTTGATTATATCAATAGTCATGATTGGTATGATTTTAAAGTAGAAGAATTTACAGACAGTTGACTTCATCAAGTTTTCAATCTCGCCATTGTAGGAATACTTCTCGGTATCGATACTCTTCCAGATATTCAAGGACTTACAAATGAAGATATATACAAGATGACTCGAAACTCAATAATACCATCTCTTAATTCTTAATTCATAATTAAATTATGTATATCGTCTTCGAAGGAATGGTCGGTTCCGGGAAATCCACTCAGTCCAAAAAACTTTTCGAATACCTTCAGGAAAAATATCCAGACAGAAAAATCATTCACGTTCGAGAACCGGGTTCGACGATAATCGCCCAGGAAATCCGACTTTTGGCACAATCCCGCGTGTTTGAGGAAGAAATGGATCCAATCTGTGAAGCCTATCTCTATGCTGCATCTCGGGCACAATCGCTCCGTCATCTGGTACGACCCACGCTTGAGGCGGGTGGTATTGTCATTGCTGACCGAAGTTTTATTTCGTCACTCGCTTATCAGGGAGAAGCTCGTGGACTCGGACTTGATAGAATCATGGAAATAAACCAGCATGCTGTTGAATGAGTATTACCGGATATGGTTATACACCTCTATGGCGATATTGAGCACTCTCTCGCTCGAACTTTTGATGCAACCGGGGATAAATTTGAGAAAATGGGACGAGATTTTTTTGAAAAAGTAAATGCAGGGTATTATAAAGCCTCTCAACTCCCCGAACTTGTGAAAGTATGGCGATGTGTGGATGGTCGCGGAACCATCGAGTGAGTATTCGAACGGATACGATGAGAGATTGACAGAGAACTCCTCTAGGGGAGTTCTTTTTTTACATTCTCACATCCGTCTCTTCTATAACTTTCAATATCTCCTCAACAGATTCGCTCGTATACGCTCCGGCGGATTGTATATGTCCTCCGCCTCCGAAATGTCGGGCAATTCTTGAGACATCGAACCCGTCCCGTCTTGCACGGAAGCTGAGTTTCCTTTCTCCAGATTCCGTCTCCTTGATAAGGAAAGCAAAATCAGCCCCTTCGATAGAAGAGAGTACCTCATTGATAAGTTGCGGACCGAGCTCACTCTCAGGAATACCATATCGCTCGAAAATAGTCTGAGAGACATATCCTCCCACGATTGTGTCTCATTTAAGGGAAATGAGATTTTCGAGAACATATCCATAGAGTTTAAGATAATTGAGCTTCTCACTCTTGTACGAATGAAATATAATTTTCTCGTACTCTGCACTGAGGGCAAGAAGATTACTCGTTACTGCAAAAGTATTCGGACGGAGGCTGTTTTTAAAACAGTTAGTATCTCGGATAATTCCGAAAAGCAAAAGCGTTGCTATCTTGGAAGTAATATTTTTCTCATCCGATTCTAGGAGATCAGAAAGAATCTCACACGTGGAACTTGCCTCGGTATCGATGAGATTGTAGGTACCGAACATCTTATTTCCATTATGGTGATCGATGTTGACGATGGGGGTATTTCTGAAAATATCTGGATATTGTTCCAAGTACTTTCCTACGAGAGCGAGTTCTCCACAATCGCACACGAAAATCGCATCGAAATTCTTTCCGATAATCTCTGTATGAACCTCGTCGTGCACACCGAGAAAATAAAAGAGCGGGGTGATGGGAAAACTATTTGCTACTTCCACAGTCTTTCCGAGACCTTGTAAATAAAAATACAGTGCCATACTTGAACCATAGGCATCGCCATCTACATTCCTGTGTCCCATAACAAGAAAGTTCTGTCCTTTTTTGATTACTTCTTGAATTTTCTGCATTTCCTGTTGTGTTTTATCCATTTCTGTGTATTTTAAGAGCAAATTAATAGAGCATAATAATAAAAACATCATTTATGTCAACTACAAAACCACCAAAGAAACTCACCCGTACAAGACGTCGCACGAAAATGGATAAAATCCTCGCGGGAGAAGCTCCGATAAAACAAAAAAATATCCGAATGACTCGGAGTCCCGGTGCTGCACCTCAGAAAAAAGCACGCGATATAATTGTAGAAACTCCGAAAAAGAAAAAGAAAACAGGAAAGCCTCAATATATCGTTCGAGATGAATATTTCTATGAAGCAAAAAAACTCGGATATCGTGCACGAAGTGCTTTCAAACTTCTCGAAATTCAGGAAAAATATGACATCATCAAGCCTTGAATGAAAGTTTTTGATATCGCGAGTGCACCTGGAAGTTGGCTTCAGGTTCTTTCTAAGGCTGTTGGTCCAACAGGAATGGTAGTTGGGGTGGATATCCAAAAAATTGCGGGATTTGGGCAGCAGAATATTCGTGTACTTCAATGAGATGTATTTGTAACAGAACCGATCATTGCCTTTCTCGAGAAACTAGGAATAGTACAAGTGGATTGTGTTACTTCCGATATTGCTGCACATACTACTGGACAAACAGGGGTTGATCAATATCGATCTGTAGAGCTCAATCTCGCCATTCTCGATATCGCAGATATCTTTCTGAAAAAATGAGGAACTCTCGTACTTAAGGTTTTTGTCGGAGAAGATGTAAATGATCTCATTGGTCCGATTAAAGATAGATACACTGTACTTCATAAATGCAAACCAAAAGCAGTTCGTGAAAGAAGTTTCGAAGAGTACTTCGTATGTCAGGGAAAGAAAAGCTAAAAATAATCCGCCAATTGGCGGATTATTTTTTTATAGTTATAAAAATCTCTCATTTACAGAGAAAGTATATATATTAAGTTTTATTTAAGGTTTGAGGCAATAGTGATTCAAAGTAGGATATTTTATATTTTACTCTTTTCGTTTCTTTAATTTTTAATTTTAAAAATTATGAGAGTTATAGGCGCCATCTTAGGACTAACAGCTGTTAGTTATACATTATGAATAAGTTATACATATGCAGAAGTAATAGGAACTTCATCTACCTGACTCGATAGAATTATTCAGGTGATAAATAATGATGAATGACTGAAAAATAGAATAGATATTAAAAAAAATCCAGTAACACAAGAAGATGTAGATATAGGGGCAAAGAGTGCAGATGAGATGAACAAGATTATTCTAGAGGCTATAAAAGCCACTGGAGTTGCAAATGATGGGATTATAAATACTGCGGATGCAAGAGATCTGAATGATTACATTTATAAAAATCATTACGCTCTTTGGAAAACTTTTCACGGGGATGATGATAAAGCAACCGGAATTGAGACTGGATACCATCGCGTACAAAACGACGGGGGAAATACAGTTCTATACTGAGAAAATGCCATAAATACGGTATTCGATGGTATATATCATCTTGGATTTGAGACAAGTAAGAGTAATAATCTTCTCAATGAAGACGGGAATAATAATGCTACTTTTACTACGGTAGGCTTCTGGGTGAGTGATTTACTCAAAAATGAATTATCAAACGGAAGTCTCAGATGACCGAACGAGAAAAACATCATTGGAACCACACATACAGGACTCGATAAAATCATAGATATCATAAAAAATGATCCTGGTGTGGCGTTAAAAGTTTCTACAAGCAATATACGCGAGGCATCAAGTTCAGCAAATGAGATGAATCGAATTATTATCGATTCTATAAAAGCAACAGGGGTTGCGAATGATAATGAAATCAATACAGCAGATGCGAGAGAATTAAATGACTATATATTTAAAAATTATCATGACAGTTGGGTAAGACTTCATGGAGATGACAAACAAGAAATATCTCCAAATACCGGAAAGAAAATCACTGTTGAAACAGGATATCATCTCGTTCAAAATGATGGAGGAGTGACTCAGATATTTGGAAAAAATGCTATAAATACGGTATTTGATGGAATATATCATCTTGGATTTTCATCGAGTAAAAATAATCTCAAGAACGAAGATGGAAATGGAAATGCGAAATTTTCTTCCATTGGATTCTATCTCCAGTATCTTTTACAGGATGATCTTAGAAATGGAAGTCTCAGAAATGGAGCTATTCAGGAACTAAAAGGAACAACAAATACCGGACTTGATCAAATCATAGAATATCTTAAAACAGATGTTGGACTCAACCAAAATGTAAAAACTTCCGATATGCTTGCTGGAGCACATGCAGCCGATGGAATGAATGCAATTCTCATAGAGGCATTTAAAAAAACAGGAGTAACAAATGACGGAAATATTTCAGAAGCAGATATTCGAGAAATTAATCTCTTTATCACGAGAAATTATTTACAACAATGGTCAGCCTTACATGGAGATGATGATAAAGTTGGATGAGAAACAGGATTTCATCTCGTTCAAAATGATGGAGCATCCAAGAAAATGTTTGGGAAAAATGCAGTCAATACGGTTTTTGATGGCATATATCATCTCGGATTTGTAACCACCGGAAATAGATTGAAGAATGAAGATGGGAATAATAATGCGAGTTTTAAGGATGTCGCTGCCTGGCTCGATGGAATTATGTGAGCCGATATTAGAGGAAATACTACCATTAGAAATTCTACTTTTACATGACTCGATATTATTTCAGGTAGTTGGTATATGTTAAATAATGGATTCAAATGAGGAAACTTTCTCTCTAGTGGAATTGCTCTCCTAAAAGAAATACCTACAGGAAACTCTTCTACGATAAATGCCACTCTCAATTTCACAAGCGATGGACGATACCAAAATGGATTTGTGATATTTGATTATATTTCCCCAACAGAATTTAAATACGTAGGAGCGAGAGCAAAATCAAAATACTGGACAGTAGGACAGTATAAAGACGGGAAATACAAAGACCTCAAGAAATTTAAAGAGGTAATATCTCCAAATAAAGATTATATAGCAAATATCTCTCTCGCAGGGAATACTATTACACTCAATGTGGATTCCGTAGAAAAGATACAATATACATTTGCAAATAATTTTAATCAACAAATTTGATTAGCAGTGGAAAAATCTTCTGTGGAATTTAAAAATATTACTATTATTAATAATTAGTTTTCTTAAAAAATACCCCATTCAATCGAATGGGGTATTTTTTAAGAAATTATTAGTTCTCCCTTTTTCATGCTGAGTTTCACACTCATTCCATCTATAAGTTCTCCGGAGAGAATCTTGGTTGAGAGTGGATTTATAACCATTCGGGTAATAGCTCGTTTGAGCGGTCGTGCCCCAAATTCACGGTCGTATCCAGTGGTGATAAGTTCTTTTTTAAGACTTACATCATACGTAACGGTGATATGTTTTTCTATGAGAAGATTTGTCACATCTTGAAGGAGAATATCCACAATTCCTCCTAGAATTGACTCTGAGAGCGGATTGTACACCACGATATCATCGATGCGATTGAGAAATTCGGGACGGAAGTGATTTTTTAACTCACCCATAATATTTTTTGTAAGTTCTTTTTCATCACTCGTTGTCTCAATGAGCCTACTTCCCACATTACTCGTCATAATAATAATCGTATTCTTGAAACTCACGGTTCGTCATTTTCCGTCAGTCAATCTTCCATCGTCGAGGATTTGGAGAAATACATTAAATACATCCATATGAGCTTTTTCTATCTCATCAAAAAGTATGACCGAGTACGGTTTGCGACGAACCGCTTCTGTCAGTTGTCCGCCTTCCTCGTGTCCGATATATCCAGGAGGAGAACCAATAAGTCGAGCGACCGTATGAGCCTCTCCGTACTCACTCATATCGATACGAATCATCGCATGTGGGTCGTTGAAAAGTTCTTCAGCGAGGGCTTTTGCAGTCTCGGTCTTTCCGACTCCAGTAGGTCCGAGGAAGAGAAAACTTCCGATGGGTTTTTCTGGATCTGAGAGACCTGCTTTATTTCTTTGGATTGCTTCAGAAACGAGTTTCAGAGCATTATCCTGTCCAACTACGTGCGATTGAATTCGCTCAAAGAGGTGAAGGTATTTTTCTCCTTCTCCTTCCACGAGTTTCCCAACCGGAATTCGTGTCCATTTTGCGATAATCTGAGCAATATCCTCGATATCTACTTTTTCACGAAGGAAAGATTCTCCTTTCTTTTGAGTATCTGCGAGCTCTTGTTCAACTCATTCAATAGTTTTTTCGAGAACGGGGATTTCTCCGTAGCGGATTCGAGCAACTCCGGCATAGTCTGCATCTCGCTCGAGTTCGAGTGCTTCATTTTTGAGGGATTCAATCTTCTCTTTATTGGTTTTTACAGAAACAATGAGGTCTTTCTCACGTTGCCATTTAGAGAGTTTGGTACGGAATTCCTCTTGTTTGTCTGCTAAGTTTTTCTCCAATTCTTTAGTGATAATCGGATCCTGTGTTTTCTCTGCCTTGATGGCTTCTTTTTGAATCTCAATCGAACGAATCTCTTTTTCAAGTTTATCCAGTTCGATTGGCTTACTGGTCGAGCTCATTTTTACACTCGATGCCGCTTCGTCTATGAGGTCGATGGCTTTATCTGGGAGCTTGCGGTCAGCGATGTATTTAACCGAAAGTTCTACCGCGCCGATAATCGCTCTGTCAGTTATCTTGATTCCGTGAAATGTTTCGTATTTATCTTTGATTCCCCGAAGGATAGCAATCGCATCGGACATATTTGGTTCATCGACTATAACCTGTTGGAATCGACGTTCGAGAGCTTGATCTTTCTCAATATATTTTCGATACTCATTAATAGTGGTCGCTCCGATAACTTTAATCGTACCACGAGCAAGAGCAGGTTTCAGGAGATTTCCCGCATCTGCTCCGCCTTCCTGGTTTCCAGCTCCGACGATAGTGTGCACCTCATCGATAAAGAGGATAATACCTCCATCCGATTTCTCGACTTCTTTCAGAACGCCTTTCAGACGTTCTTCGAACTCTCCTCGATATTTCGCTCCTGCGATGAGCGCTCCAAGATCAAGCGTGAGAATGCGTTTATTTTTGAGAACATCCGGCACATCCCCCTCGACTATTTTTCGGGCGATTCCCTCGACGATAGCGGTCTTCCCTACTCCGGGATCTCCGATCAGAACCGGATTATTCTTAGTTCGTCGGGAGAGAATCTGAATGGTTCTGTGTATTTCTTCCTCACGTCCGATAACCGGATCGATTTTTCCTTTCTTCGCCAGTTCGACGAGATCTATAGTGTATTTCTTCAGTGCTTCGTAGAGATTCTCTGCATCATTGGAAGTGACTTTCTCGCCTCCTCGAAGGTTTTCCACTTCTTTTTTATAAGAAGCAAAAGTAATACTGAAAGTTTTGAAAATATCTTTCAGGCTAGAAGATTTCTCAATAAGTGCGAGAAAAAGATGTTCCTCGGTAACATAACTATCCTGCATGGTTTTCGCAAGCGTGTCCGCGTAGGCTATGACAGCATTCAGTTCCTGAGAAAGAGTCAGTCCAGACCCTCCACTCGCTTTTGGGAGGCGTTCCAATTGTTCGGTTAAACGTTTTATGAAAGTCTCGATCTCCACTCCAACTCGTCCGAGGAGTTCATGATTAATACTCTCTTTTGCGAGCAGGATAGAAGAAAGAAGATGAATACTTTCGAGTGAGGGATTACTGTTCGAAATAGCGAGATTCTGTGCTTCCTCGAATCGTTTGGAAGCTGATAGAGTGTATTTTTCCGTATTCATAAAGGAGAAGATTATGAAATAAACATATCATTATATGCGAGTATATATAATTTCAAATATTTCTTTTAGTATCTAAAATACTTAATATCGCAATATAAAATTAGCACTTTCATTATATACGTGCTAATTAAAAAAGCAAAAGAAATTATAATTTTCAAATGAAACTTGATTTACAAAAAAGAAATACAATAATAATTATAATTTAATTTCTCATATCTCTTCTATGAAAACCCTTTGTTTTTGGAAAAAGTCTATTTATTCAGCAATTATATTCTTCAGTTCTCTTCTTGTACTCTCTGTTGGATATGGAGCTCTCTTTGGTTGACTTACTATTGCAGATAAAGTAGGAACTGGTTCAGGCCTTACTGCTACTTCATGGAATCGAATTGTGGATGGAGTATTAGATATCAATACACGACTCGAAAATCTTTCATTTTCAGGAGAAAATGTTGGAATAGGAACAAATCCAACAAGTAAATTGACCATAGGATGATCCTCACCAAATGGTGGAATACTTATCTATGACAATAGAGCAAGCAATCCTTCGCCAGTACTTGAAGTACAAGGAAGACGGAGTGATAATAATTCATCCCAGACATTTGGCGGAGGACTTGCTCTTGCCGGACTAAATACATGAGGTGCTGTAACAAGTGGAAAAAGATTATGAACGATATATTTTGGTGGTAATCAAACTAACGGGACAGAATCAAATCTCCTCTATTCAGCATCTATATCTGGATATGCCGATAATATATTTAATTCAAGTTCTGATATGCCGACGGGTCTTGCATTTTATACTGGTCCAACAGGATTGCCATTATGAACTGCAAATACTAGTTATGGTACAGAGCGAGTTCGTATTGATTCGAATGGTAACGTAGGAATAGGAACAACGGCTCCATGAATGAAATTAGACGTAAACGGAAATATTAGAGCCGAAAAGCTCTATCTTCAGACAAGTGGTGCGACAAGTGGTCCATATCTTTTCAGAATGTATGGTGCTTGTTCTGGTGCCGGTGTTGCCGAAAATTGCGATACTCTCTGTGCAACAGTACCAATGGGGCAATGCCTCAAAGCATGGAATAGAGCATCTCTTACATCGATACCGACAAATTCTAATCAAGTTTGTGTTGGTTGTCTCTGTGCTTCCTGGCAGGAATAATCCAGAAAAGTACGACTGAATTATATAAGAATTCCAAATAATAATAGGGATCAATAAAGACTATTACGTTCTTAATTATTATTATCGTACTTTATTCCTCCGAAACAATCCTATTTTATTCTCCACTTTTGAATAATCAGCAGTTCGAGAGATATTCAAGAGTACTCCTATAGCGAGCATAAGAGAAAGAAGTGACGATCCTCCATAACTAATAAACGGGAGGGTAATTCCTGTAAGTGGAAGGATATTAAGATTTACTCATATATTAATAAATGCCTGTGAAAGAATAAGGGTTGTTATTCCTGTTGCTACGTATTTTCCAAAGAGATCAGTAGTAGCTTCGGCAATGAGAAATCCTCGCCATCCAACATAAAGATAGAGACCTACGAGAAATACTATCCCAAGAAAGCCGAGCTCTTCTGCAATAACTGAGAATATAAAATCCCCTTCTACTTCTGGAAGGTATCCGAATTTTTGTATAGATTTTCCAAATCCAAGACCAAAGAATCCACCACTTCCAATAGCAATAAGCCCCTGTTCTGTTTGAAAATTAATGGTTTTATTTCGTATAGCATTTTGATTGTCCGCAAGAAAGTTATCCACTCGCTCCGTTATATAAGAAAAAGAATTTCTATCAGTAACATCTTCATATTTTCCGAGTCCATAAATAGAGAGAGCAAATAACATAAATACTCATGCTGATACAAGCAAATGTTTTACATTTCCTCCTCCAACAAAAAACATAGTAACTACAAGAGGAGTACAAATAAGGATAGAACCAAAGTCTGGTTGCAAGATCAAAAGCAGCATAATAATCCCGAAATTGAACATATACGGGAGAAATCCATTATAAAAATCAGCTATTTGTGAACGTCTTTTTTTAAGAAAATACGCTAGATAAATAATAAGTCCGAATTTCACAAACTCCACTGGTTGAAGCGAAAATGGAAGAAATGGAACATTAATCCACCCCTTTGCCCCATTGTATGTAGTTCCTATAAAAAGCACGAGAACGAGAGAAAAAATCCCAGCGATAAATATATGTTTTGCATATTTTTCGAAGAAGGAATACGGAGTTTTTACGATAATAGCAAATAGAAAAAAACTCAAAAACACATGCGTAATATTTTTGAGAAGATAGAAATAATTATTTGGTTCAGAAAGTACTCCCTTTGTTACCATAAGGGAGGTGACTTTGAAAGAAGGATATACGCTTACGGAACTAATCATAATCATCCCAAACACAACAAGTGATAGGACGATAAAGAAAATAGAGTAGTCAATATTTTTAGATTGCATACAAGGAAAAATAGGCATTAGACTGTAAATATCCCTCTCAATAGAGATATAGCGAAAAATATGAATATACGAAAATTATCTTGGAAATAATCCCAAAATTCAGGGATCAAGAGTTATGATAAGTTTAGCTAGGAATTCGATAGCAATAAATACAATGATCGGAGCAAAATCTATACCACTAAATGTAGACGGAATGAATTTTCTCACCGTTTCATAAAGTGGAAGTGTAATGGACCCTATAAATCGTGGACGAAAGTTTATCCCAAAAAGTGTCCCCCAAGACAATATAACGTCTATAAAAACTACCCATTGAATGAGTGATAAAAATATAACGAGCGAGAAAAGAAAAAGAGTCATAGTATATGTTATTTAAAATATGCCCTTATAGTACGAAAAAATCGGAGAAATCAATACTTTCTTTGCAAAAATAAAAAAACAAGATACAATCTCTCGGATACAGAAAAATACTTTATTTTTTATCCGGTACTTTTATGAAAAATATCTCTTCGGTGTCATTTCTTGCACGAGTAAAATCCCGTGCTCTCGATGCATTCCTTTTTTCTCTCTTCTCCCTGCTCTTTATCGGAGGGATCGTTTATGCTGCCATTAGCTGGCCAACCACAACTCCGACAGGAGAAACAACCGGAGGGAAATTTGCGACGATTCTGAATAATATTCTCGCTTCTGGGAATTATACAACCGATACAACCGGGAAAGTGAAAAGTGCTACGAGTGCAGATACTGTTCCATGGTCGGGAGTGAGTGGAAAACCAACTATTCCAACGAATGTATCACAGCTTACGAATGATAGTGGATACATTACGAATAATTGTTTTATTATAACATCAGCAAATAGAAACAAATGTTTTGACTGACATTGATTTCAATTTGGAGCTACTTTTACAAATTGCAATACAGATGGTATATCTCTTGCACATCCAAATTATAGCTGGACATGGCATGGTGATGAGCAAATTGTGACTCGAGTCGTTAATGGAAGCTTATGGGCATATGGTATCAATTTCCCATCATCAGTTAGAGACTGTGGAGGATGGAATTTATGCAATCGTCCTGGTAAGATTGAGAAGCCTTTATGCAATTTATGAGCAGCACTTTCTTGTACTACTCCAACTTATGATTATGGAAATACAACAATTACAGTAAGCGCTGCATGAATTACCACATCGTGTAATTGAATTCGTCATTCTTCTGTCTTTCATCCTTTTCAATGGTAAAAATAATTTCAAAAAAACTCGAGGATATCTCTCTAAAATTAATTATTCATTACTCACTTTCTCATGAAAAACCTCCCAATTTTCAAAACACTCCTTGTCGTATTTCTTATCGGAATCATGGCTCTTGGATTTTTTGCATCCAAGAAGAAGCCAGTTGCTCCAAATGTAGCCAAAACGTCGGTTGAGGCAACTCTTTCGGAGACCGGAACATCTGAAACACTTTCTCCGTATGAAGCAGAGCAGAAACGACTCCAGAAGAAGACCGAAGACTATGCTTTCTATAACACTGCGGTCGAGTCTCTCGATATCACGGCTTGTGACAGGATTATAGGGGATGATACTCTGAAAACCCAGTGTGCCGATAATGTCTACTCTGCTCAGGCATCCAAAGAGAAAGATGTGACACTCTGTGACAAAATTACCGATACGACGACCAAAGCTCGTTGCACGAATAGTTTCGCGTACGATTCAGCTCTTGTATCTGGGAAACAGTCCGATTGCGACAAGATTACGCTCGATAGTGATCTCAAAAATGCCTGTATGAAAAATATCGTTTTCGCGAAGATCGAGAATGCCGGATTTTCTGGAACTGTCGATACCTGTGCGAGTCTTACCGGAGCCGATAAGGATTATTGTGTCGGTCGTATCAGTAAAGGGACGGATATCGAGCTCCTTCAAAAAGGAATCAATAATAAGGATATAGCTACTTGTGGACAGATACAGGATACGAGCATGAAGAATACCTGTGCTGATACTGTCTATATGACGCTCGCTCTCGAAAAACAAGACGGTTCATTCTGTGCCAAGATTATAGACGCTGCTCGTAAAACAAACTGCACCACTCAGTTTGCTCGGGTGAATGACGCAAATATTCTAAGTAAAGCCCTTTCAGAGAATAATCTCCCTCTTTGTGCGACCATCACCACATCTGAACTGAAGGCAAAATGTAGCGATACACTTCTCCTTAAAACAGGAGTGGCAAACAGAGACACTGCCACATGTGCGAAGATAGTTGATACAGGAGCCCGAAAACAGTGTGATGATGCGGTGAAATTGATTTTAGAGCAAACAAATAAATCAAAATAAAATATCTCTTTACCTTTCTCTTGTATGAAACTAAAGTCTCTTCAGTATATTATACTATTCTGTATTGCTTTTGGTAGTGGTATCTCAAATTCTTTTGCTGTTACTCAAACTCTTTCTACTGCCGCACCGGTTGTTGGGGCGAGTGTAGGTCAAAATGCTGGAAATATACAATTCGGCTTTACCACAGGACTTCCATATTCACAGAGTGTTTCTATTAATGGGAATACACTCGATTTTGCAGGCACTTTTTGGACAGAGAACGCCGGATGGTGTACGTTTAGTGGACTTGGTACAAATGGTGCAAAACTCACGGGAACTACTGACAATATGCCCATGATAGGATTCGCTTGGTGTGAAAACGCCGGATGGATTTCTTTCAATCCGACAGGAGTTTATAATTACACGAGTAATTCTATCAATTCCAATCCATCGGATGTTTTTTTTACGAAATCCACTGGACTCTTCCATGGATTCGCGTGGAGCGAGAATCTCGGGTGGATCAGTATGGAAGGGCTTATAACATATATCACCGCTCCATCTCTTGCGAATTTTCAACCGTTTGCTGCAAGTGGATCAAAGGTATTTGCCATTAACAGCCCTTCTCCGATTCCAAGCGGAATGAGCTATACATCCTATGTAGAAAACTGGGATAGTACTGCAACTGTATTTAAAGCTGGTACAACGTTTACCCACGATTTCCGTCAAGCGAAGCTTTATAATCTCACTATAACCGATCCATTCGGGAATAGTACCTCTGGAAATGTACAGGTAGTGGCGGATGTGCCATCAGATACACTCAATGCAACAACAAATATTGGTGTTACCGAAGCTTCGACCTATACAGGAACTTTTGCTGACTCGAAAGTTGCTGATGCGAGTCAGGTACATTCCATTGGTCTCAAACTCCGCGACCAGTATGGAAATCCTGTGATTACGGTTCCAGGGATCAAAGATGTAAATGTAAAAGTTTCTTTCAATAATAATGTGGATAATAATCAATCTATTTTATCCACAGGGATTCTTGGTGATGCAATTCAATTTCCATCCACCACATTCGGATGACTTACGTATTACAGTGGGTCGGTTGGTGTAGACAATAATACTACAGGAGATTATTCTCTCAATATCTCTTCTTATGCTCCAACCAAGGCAGGATATTCTTTTACGAATAATGATAACATATCTCTCCAGAAACTTACCTATGAGGTAGTAGTAACATCTCCAAATGCAGGAGTGGGCGAAACTGCTGGACAGATTGATAAAAAGAGTAAATTAGGAACTAACCCTCTCAAATTCTCTCCAGCTCTTTCCATAGGAAATGTGACGAATACCGATAATTGGTCTATTCGTCAGGGGTACGCAACAGATTTTAGTGCACCGCTCGCTACGGCAGGGACTATTGCAAATATCAGTTCTGCAAAGGTAGCACATATGCTCGATATCGACAGTAATTTACTTCTTTCCTATCAGAATCCATCCGTGACAGTTGGAGGAACAAAAAACTGTGAGGGGTATGTGAAAACTATCACTACATTCAACGGAGTTTATATGACTGGTGGTTCTCTGGATGTATGTAATCGTCCAAACTCCTCAAATATCCTCATAACTCCGGATTCTCTCACGAGTACACTTGGATTCTCGTGGACTCCGAAGATCATCTATGCAGCACCACAGAACAGCACGGTCAAATACACTTCCCAGATTTCCTATAAAAATGGAACGGTAGATGTAAAATACCCTTCCTTTGCCCGCTCTACCGCTTCTAATACTTTGGCAAATGGAACAGTTGTAGGAACTTCTAACGGGGTAGTGAATCAGTCTGTGAAAATCCTCGGTGTATCGAATAGCAATAATCTCTTCGATGTTCTTCAAGGGAACACCTCCAATAAGATAAGCTCTATGACCCGTGTTGATCTGAAGAATACGATCCATAAAAACGTGACGATCATGACACGATGAGGAGTTCCTGCAAGTGCTAAATATGAGTTCCATACAGGAAATTATACTCTCGCGACCTGGCCGACAGGAAAAGATACGATTATTGTACAATGAGGAGACCTTACTATCGCAAATAATATACCAAGTAGTTCGAATATGAAAGGGATTATCGTTCTCAAAAACGATGCAGGAGTCGGAGGGAATATTTTCATCAAGAAAAATGTTTCCAATATCGCTGCGGTTCTTTATGCCGACAAGAGTATTATTTCCTGAAATGGAACAACCTATTATTCCGATCTATTGCCAAATGCACAAACAGCCACAGGACAACTCTTCCTTCAGGGGTCGATTATTTCGGACAATACCATTGGTGGAGCCTCTATGACGCCACTCAAGTGTCCGTATAACGTAACCGGATGTACTGACCAGATTGCAAAACGGTATGATCTTAACTATTTCCGATTCTATATAGGAACAACTGCGACGAGCCCCGGAGCTGCAACCGGCGTACCAACGGCAGGTCTTACATATCCATTTGTCATCCAGTATGACAGTCGCCTCCAGACAGCACCACCACCATGATTTAACATGAAAGATTAAAAACTACTAAAATAGTCTTTGCTTTATTTCTATCATTATTCTTTTACCTTTTCTCTTATGAAGAATACCACTCTAATACCATCACTTCTCGCACGAACAAAATCCCGTGCTCTCGATGCGTTTCTTTTTTCTCTCTTCTCTCTCCTTTTTATTGGAGGTATTGTATATGCGATTAGTTTCCCAGCTACTGGTCCTGGAGGAATAGATGCAGGAGGAAAGTTTGCAACAGTATTTAATCGTATTCTTGTCTCTAACTATTTAACCGATACAACCGGAAAGGTAAAAAGTGCCACAAGTGCCGACACTGTTCCTTGGTCGGGAGTAAGTGGAAAACCTGCGATTCCAACGAATGTATCACAACTTGTGAATGATAGCGGGTATCTTACAAAAGCAGAGTTTTTATGTATCAATAAAGGAGGAACACTTATTGCTGGAATTTGTAAAAAGACATTGACATGAAGTGCTAGACATAATTATACTTGTTCATCTATTGAGATAAATGGAAGTCCAATTGGAGATATCACTTGTGGTCAAAATGATAGTGTTAATAATACTTGTAAAACAGATTTTATTGCACAAAAATTTTGATTCTCTCATGGAACTATTTTGCAAGAAAGTGGTGGTTGGGGTGTTTGACCAAGCGCCTGATGTGGTGGTGGTTATGGTACTTCTTTTACAATAGAAATATATTAAAATTTTTTTTATTAATAAAACACTCGGGGAATTTCCCCGAGTGTTTTATTCGTTAAAGTTTTTTCTATCTTTCTCTTTTATTTTTCCGGGAAATCCATATACTGAGCAACAATTACTCGTCATTCACTATCATCTATGTACACTAACTTCACCGAAGAATATAAAAATCTCATGCTTGAGACCGAGAATGTCATTAAATCAAAGGGATTTTCTGAAATCCTCCCGGAGGATGTATTTTTGCGTTCTCTAGAGATAAAAACAGGACCTATTTATGATCTCTACGCAAGTGCAGGAATCAATATAAAAATAGCGAATGAGGTTCTTTCTCGTACTCCATTTAATCTCTTTAATTCAGAAAGGACAGGAACATATACAGGACTTTCTCCTCGTCTTAAAGAGCTTATCATTCTCAGTATGAAAGTAGCTGCTGGAGCAGAGAAAAAGAAAGCATGAGTTGAGGATTTTCTCCTCGCCCTTTTTCGAGCGAATACCGAAACGTGGTTCTATCAATTTTTTGATTTCATCGGACTCTCTCCAAAGGATATAGAACAGGATCTCAAAGATCTCAATGTATCGATTGTAAAAAATGGTGATAGTACAATTTTCGGACCTCTTGATAATATCCTTCATGCCATAGAGGAAGGTCTTGCTAACGGTTTTCAGGAAGGAGAAATGGCAGATCCATTTGCTGGAAATAAGAAACCAGACGGGAAAAAGAACGAAAGTCTCACACCCGCTCTTGATTTCTTTGGTACTGATCTCACAGAAGAAGCGCAATCAGGGAAAATCGATGCGATTATCGGTCGAGATATGGAGATAGAACGGCTCATATCTGTACTCAATCGTAAAACTAAGAACAATCCTTGTCTCGTTGGAGAACCGGGGGTTGGAAAGACGGCGGTTGTTGAAGGTCTGGCTCTCCGTATAGCAGAGGGGAAAGTACCTCTTGCTATGCAGAACAAACGAATCGTGAGTCTCGACCTTTCTGGAATGGTCGCAGGAACCAAGTACCGAGGGGAGTTCGAGGCACGCCTCAAGCAGATTATCGAAGAGGCATCCAAGATGGAGAATGAGGTTGTGCTCTTTATCGATGAGATTCATACGATTATCGGAGCATGATCAGCCGAAGGAACTCTCGATGCTGCAAATATCCTCAAACCTGCAATGGGACGTGGAAAAGTATGTATCATCGGGGCAACTACACTCACTGAATATCAGAAATATATAGAAAAGGATTCTGCTCTCGAACGTAGGTTCCAGAAAGTAGATGTAGATGAACCAAAAGAGGAAGTCGCTATGGAAATTATTTCTGGGCTTCGCAACTCTTTTGAGGAGTTTCATAATCTTATCATCGACGATGATGCGATTACTGATTCGGTTCGTCTTTCTGTACGATATGTAACTGATCGATATCTTCCAGATAAAGCTATTGATCTGATTGATGAGGCATGTAGTGCGAAGAGTATGAAATATAATGGTGCCGAATCAGAAGCAAAAGGACTCAAACAAGAAATAGAAAAACTTCAAAAAGAAATTGAGAGTTATGTCTTATCTGGACAATACCATAAAGCGATAAAAATTAAAGAAAAACAAAATGATCTTGAGAAGAAAATCCAAGAAAAGAAAGCAAAGAAGGTAATTCCCCGCTCAAAACGACTTCATATTACGTCAGATGACATCCAGAAGATTATCGAGCGTATAACTTGAGTGCCTGCGAAAAATATCGCAACGGAAGATATGAAAAAGCTTCAATCTCTTGAAAAGAATATTAAACATCATATTATCGGACAAGATGAAGCTATTTCCTCTATCGTGAGTGCTATCAAGCGAAATCGTACTGGAATCGGGAATAGAAATCGTCCGATTGGAAGCTTTCTTTTTCTCGGACCAACAGGGGTTGGTAAAACAGAGCTTGTGAAACAATTGGCACAAGAATTTTTTGGCGATGAAAAAGCTCTCATTAAACTCGATATGTCAGAATACAATGAGAAATCTTCTGCATCCAAGCTTATCGGTACGACCGCCTGATATGTGGGGTATGAAGAAGGAGGAATGCTCACAGAACGAGTACGTCAGAAACCTTATTCTATTGTTCTCTTTGATGAGATTGAAAAAGGAAGTTTCGAAGTATTTAATCTCCTTCTTCAAATCCTCGAGGATGGAGCTCTCACAGATGGAAAGGGGCGAAAAATCAATTTCAAGAATACGATTGTTATTATGACCTCTAATATTGGAGGGGAAGAATTTACCTCTAAGGCATCGCAGATTGGATTTGATCTCTCATCTGATGCGGAAGCGAAAATTATTCGGGATTATGAGAAAATCAAAGAAAAAATCACTGGAAGCCTCACAGAATATTTCTCTCCGGAATTTTTAAATCGTATCGATCGAGTCGTAGTATTTAATCCGCTCGATAAAGCTATTCTCAAGAAAATCATCGTACTTCAGCTTGAGATACTCAAAAAACGACTTACTGAGCTAGATATCAATCTTGAGTACGATACAAAAGCTACTACTCTTATACTTAAAGAAACCTATAATCCAGAATTCGGAGCACGTCCCGTAAGACGATATATTCAAGATAATATCGAGGATGCCATCGCTGACCGAATCATTCAAGGAAAAAAATCACCACTTATCACAGTCACTGCATCAAAAGGAAAACTTATAGTGAAATAACTTTACAGATTCGTCAAATAAGTTTTTTCAAAACTTCTCTATTTCTTTTGCTGTTTTCTTTGATATCTGTTATACTAGAGGAAATATTTCGGTAGTTTCCTCTTTTATTTATGCAGTTTTCGTTTCTTTTTCTCGTAGTTTTCATTTTACTCTCTTTTTTTTCGTCCCCTGTTTGAGCTGAAAATGAATATATCGGTGAAGATTTATGAAATAATATTTATAAACGTATCGATGAGGGAAATTATAAACTTAAAAAACAACTTATAGAGAAGGGTCTTGAAAAAAGTACTGAAGAAATAAATGAATTAACCAAGAACGTTGCCTGTGTCAAAAAGGCTGATAACGGGATTTTAGAATCACTATCCGAATGTTTTGATGCTCAAAAAAACTTTACTCCTTCCGAACTAGAAGATATATCTAATGGGGAACTTGGACCTATCTATACCCATATGATGGAAGGAGCAGAGAATATGAATACCGATCAGATTACTCAAGTGAGAGAAATTATTAAAATATATTATCAGAAAAAGAAAGAAACCATAGATGACCAACAAAAGAAACTCCAAGAAATCGGATCTATTGGTCTTTTTTCCGATGGAAATAAAGAGAACTCAGGATATGATCTTATGGTAGATCTCGAGAATATCCACCGAGTAATTTTTTCAGGAGAATACACTTATGAATGAACAGCGAACATGGGAGCTGGATCGATAAAAAATCTTCTTGGTGATGTATATATAAATCCTCTTGGGATCAATAGTCTCATCATTCCTCCTGAAAAAGACCCTGGAGTAACTCTTATTCCTCCACAAACTTCAACAACAGGAATCAATATTCCATGAGATGTTTTCTCAGGAATTATTAATACTGGATCAGATTGTACAGCAATAGCATCAGCATCACAAATCCCAACAAACTTGGACCCAAACTTTCTACGCGATGTACAATCTCAACTTCTCGTGGGAACAAGCCCAACCTCTTCTGCAACCTTTCCAACTAATGGGAATATTACAACTGCTACAGAAAATAATACTCCTAATGGAACTCTTGGATGAGATAGTTCTGGAACCGATAAATTTCCTTGTTCTGGAACCGATTTTTATTGTATTCTCGTAAGCGAAACCACTTATACACAGAATCTTCTCTCAGGTTGGGGTGCTGCTACTATCGAAAAAATTCTCGATGAGAATCTCGATATTGCGAATAAATTTGCTTCTTCTAGCTTTGTACAATCAAAGATGACCAATATGTTTTTTCAGCTCTCTCTCAGAGAACTCGATCTCAAAGCCATGATTCACATAGGAGCAATTATCTCCTATCTTCCCCCACCGATTCTCAATATAAAAAAAGACACAACAACAAAAGAAGATGATGAATTAAATAAAATTCTCGTGGGTATCTTTGATGAATGGGGACTCGATTTTAAACGACAAAATTCTCTTGAAAAAAATAGTGAATCTTATATGACTCATAATCTCACATATCTTACCATTGACAGTATTGATGCAAAATCTAATACAAGTGCTGCCCCTATAAAATCTGGATTTGCTCAAGCAAAATCTATGGAAATCAAAAAAAGCTATGGTGATTCGTTTAATGATGATCTTTTTGAGCTCCATAGTTTTACTGTCGCATTCTCAGAGAGTATAAAAACACTCACTCGTATCATTACTCAAATGAATGCCATTCCTCAAAAATAAATTAATTTAATTCCACCAAAATACCATGAAAATATCTTTCATACTCGCCCATCGTATTCTCGCAAGCATTCTCCTTGTATCATCATTTGTTATTACACAAGTATATGCTGATGAAGCTTGTGTGATTAAAAATGAAATGAGTCCGGAACTTGCGAGTTATATAAAGACAACGGAAAATCTCCTTTCTAGAATCCGCGAAGAAGCTGGGAAGAATCAATGTAATAGTAATAAAAATGGAGAAAATAGCGCTTTAGCAAGTATGCGTCAGGCATGATCTGTAACAATGGGTGCTTTTAATGAAGTACTGGGTTTTTCAAACTTTTATACTTCTATAGAGTTTTTCAGTCTTTCTATGCTTTGAAGCCCTCCACCAGCTATCATACGAGACCATACACGACTCGGAAAAGAGCTTGAAAGAATTAAAAGTACTATTGATATGGTTTATAGTCAATGTGCAGGAAATATACCAGTTGGAGATATTCTCAAAGAAGATACAGCTTATAATGTCTCTGGGACAACTCTCGGAGAGATTTTAACAGAAATACTGAAAAACCAGATCACTATAATAAACGTGTATCGAGGCGTTGTTATCGGGAAAAACATATCTGAGCCAAACTTAATTTTAGTCTGAAAATCTGAAGATTTTTATACTCATCTCAAAGAGAATTATGGAAAACAAAAATGGAATGGTATCGGCGGGGCTTGTTCATCAAAGTTTGAGACAGATGTCAAAGATGCTTTCCAACGTATCAAAGACTGAGGAGAAAATATAAGTGATGGTACGCAGAGTTGGAAAGATGCAGCAGCACTTCTTACAGGCGGTTCAGATACAGACAAATACAAGAAAACTGAGCAGGAACTCTTAAAAAAAGAACTTTCAAAACAAGGGATGAGTACAAAATCGTCCGAAGCTATTATGAATAATCTCAAGAATTATAATAGTAATACTTCAGGTAATGGAGTTACCGGTTTTGTAAATTCTGTAGGAAGTCGTATAATGTCGAGTATTGATCAGGTTACTCAAATATTCAAGGGTTTGCAAGATCACTTCAGTAAAGAGGAAACTACTATTGATAAACGATTGAAAGAGATACAAGTACTTCAAACAGAACAAATCATTCTGAAAGAAATAACAACCGAGTATATCTCGAACAAAAATCTTATATGACCCGAAAATCAAAATATCGATGAAACCGTTGCGAAACTTCTCGATACTCATATCCTTTTAGAAAATACAAACAATCTTGCAAGATCCTATATAAAAATAGCAGAACAAACCTGTGATGGACAAGCTAAGGGAAAATGAAATTGTAAATTTTAAAAATAATCCCTTGAAATTTAAATTTCAAGGGATTATTTTTTAATCTTCATATCCTCCTTCTCGACTTCTTTCTACATCGTAGAATTTCATAAACTTTTTCTCAAACTTAAGATCCGCTCCTCCAACGGGACCATTACGATTCTTTCGAACAAAAACATTAGTAATTCCCTTATTTTCAGTAAATTCATCATAGTAATCCTCACGATAAATCATCAGTACTACATCCGCATCTTGCTCGATAGATCCTGATTCTCGGAGATCTGATAGGATTGGTTCTTTACTTACACGGGATTCCACCGCACGAGAGAGTTGTGAAAGTGCCATAATAGGAACTCCGAGTTCACGTGCAAGGGATTTAATTCCACGACTGATATCAGAGATTTCTTGTACTCGATTCATTGGATTTCCAGCACTCATCAGCTGAAGGTAGTCGATGACGATAAAATCAAGTCAAGATTCCATCTTAAGTCTACGAGCTTTTGATTTAATCTCAAGAAGATTTCCTCCTGCAGAGTCATCTATATAAATATTTGCTTTTGAAAGACGCTCAAGAGCATCCCCCATTCTTTGGAATTCTTCATCTTCCAATTCTCATTTATTCAATTTCCAACTATCAACTCCCATGGTCGCACATATAAGACGATCGGTCAATTGCTCTTTGCTCATCTCAAGCGAAAATACAGCAACATTCTTCCCTGTTTCTCCAATATGCTGTGCAACATTGAGAGCAAGAGCAGTCTTACCCATAGATGGACGAGCAGCAAGGATAATCATATCTCCTGGTTTAAATCCTCCGATTTTTCCATCGAGACTCTTGAATCACGTATGAACCAGTCCATCATTAGCAGATTGAGGATTCTCATGAATCTCAGCAAATTCTTCATACCGGAGATCGAGAATTTCACGAATATGAACGAGCTTGTTCTGTATAAAGGTTTGAGTGACAGTAAAGAGCGATTGTTCAGCTTTTTCGAGAAGCTTATTAATATCTGATTCTTCGTCATATCCAGCAAGAAGTATATCATTTCCTGCTTTTATAAGCTTTCGGAGAATTCCTTTTTGCTTCACAATCTGTGCATACTGATAAATATTTGCACTTGTAAATATTGACTCAGTAAGATCGATGAGATATGCATTTCCTCCTATCTTCTCGAGATTTTGTCGATCATCAAGATGCTCACGAACTGTCAATATATCGATAGGTTTATTTCGTGAAAAAAGATCCATCATAGCCCCATAAATAAGACCATTATTCGGATCATAAAAATCTGCTTCCACAAGAAGTGCAGAGACTTGAAATATCCCTTCTTTATCAAGAAGAATAGATCCGAGCACTCATCGCTCAGCTTCTATGGAATGTGGAGGAACTTTCATAAAAGTAAATGGTTATTCTTCTATTTTAAAATTGTTTTCGAGCTCTATTTCGAGCTCTATTTTTTTTATGAGTTCCTGAATCTTGCCATTATAAGGATCAATAGTTCGGATTTTCTTGAGACTTTCTAAAGCAAAGGCTCGCTCTTTAAGATTGATATGATTGATGGCAGTAAGATAGAGCATATCAGAGTGATGCGGATTCTTTTTTAAAAAGATATATGCATACTCGTTAGATTCTTCATGGTATCCAAGCTGGTGTCCGAGATTTGCAAGCATATCAATTGTTTCTATGTTATTTTCATCGAGAGAAAGAAATCGTTTGTAGATTTCATATGCTATCTCGTATTTTCCTTGTATCGAAAGCACAAAACCAAGTTTGAGATACAACTCTGGATCAGTGTCATTCATGAGAATAAGATCTTTATAGATGAGCTCCGCTTTTTTATAATCCCGATCCTTTTCATAGAGACTTGCCAAGAGACAGTTAAGATCTTTATTAAATTTCTCTATGGAAAGCCCTTCGATAATACGTGCACGGGCTTCACTAAACTCTCCACGAGCAATTCGAGTTTTTATAGTTTTTATAAGTTCCGAGAGATATTGTTTCTGATCTCCAGAAAGTCCTTCTTTAACTGGTTCGGTTTCTTTTTGAGAAACAGTAGTTGTTTCTTGTTTCTCTAATTTTTTATCTTCGATCACTTTCTGTTGCTGTTCTTCTATGATTTTATCTGCTGTTTTTTTCTTGCAAATAAAAGTTCGTAGCTTGAGGTACCAGTGAAAAAAACTATGAAGAAGATGAAATACTATATATAAAAGATTGACACCAAGAAAAGCAATTTCATATTTCACGAAAATACTGGAAAAGAAAATATCCATGGAAATAGTATGGAAAATAGAATGCCCGTATTATATAGATTTTTCAATTTTTTCAAGCCTTATTTTCCCCCTTGAGGACAATCCGACTCAAAAACTTTCTGAAACATCTCTTTAAATTCTGGAGAACTGCGAGTAAGAAGACCAATTTCACGATTCTCATCAAGAGAATTCGTAGTAAAATTTTCACTTCCGATATAATTATACATTCCATCTATCAAAGCAACTTTCGCATGGATAACTGGTTTCTTGGAAGTCCGAACATCGATTCCTTTATTCTGGAGAAGTTTTATCGCTTTTGTATTGGATGATACTTTCGAAGGATCTGCCATGCAAATAACAACAGGGATTCCATTGGATACTTTTTGTGAGAGAATACTCAAAATATTTTCATCTCCAAAATTCTCTGCATAGAGAAAGATATTTTCACGAGCACTTTCAAGGAGAGTTTCTATCTTTTTTCTGCTGTTTATTGGAGATATAACAAGATTCGTAGTACTCTCAGATATCTCTTTTCCTATAAAATCAGCATTAAATATATGTTTTAAACTTTGCATATCTGCCAAATTCTGGCTTATAACAAAAAACTCACGATTGGTTGTGAAGCTTGAATAGCTCAAATTTCCAGTAGTGATAATCGATATATCATCAATCAGAATGAGTTTTGTATGAACAAAATTATAGAGCTTAGAATTATCATAGGTAACAAGAATTCCCGCATTCTGTAATTCTTTAAAGGTCTTACTATTAATTCCAGTAGCACCAAATACATTTTTTTCAAGAACAACTTGCACATCCACTCATCGTTTCTTTGCATCTTTCAGCGCCTGAATTATTCGCTTCTCAGTGAAGATATATACTTCTACAAAAACCTGTCTTTTTGCTTCATCTATCATAGAAACAATCCGATCGAGCACTTTTTTATCAGGAGTAGTTAGGATTTCAACATCACGAGGTTCAATTTGAGCAACAGAAAAATTTTGAAGAGACTCTATTATTTGTTGTTTTTCAGTTTCAAGTATCTCTTTCTGTTTATGAAACAGCCAATATTCATTCGTACAGGAAGTAAGTACAAATATTGGAAATACAACAAAAAATAAAACCTTCCTGTAAAACATAAATTTTTTGTTAAATAAACATTATTTTTCTCTCCATTTTTGCTATTCCAAATGTTTTAAATGCCTCGTCTATACGTTCTCTGATATCTTCTTTATGATTTGAGAGTTCTGTATTCACAATAGGCTTTCCGGTCTTTATAGTAATACGAGAATCGGTTACTTTGACTGATTCTATATGTTTCACTAGTTCTCACTTCCCAAGTTTCGAGAGACTGTCACGAATCGCGTTCCAAGCAAGAGAGGAAATGATAATAGGATTTGACGTATGTTGTGTAAGATTAAGGCGTACCACAATAATAAAAGTTACTCTGATAAATTTTAGATATTTTATAAGATTTCTATCCTCATAAATCTTCGTATTCCGAAACAATCCGCAAAAAAAGAGAATTTCCAACCATATGATGTAAGTACTTTCGTGGCAATCGCTTCTTGATCATCTCCCATCTCAGCGAGTATAGTAAGAGATTCCGGAGTATATTTTTCGAGAAATGCAGGTATCTGAGCGAAAAGTTTCTCATAGAGTTCGAATCCAGTTTCCGCTCCACCAAAGAGAGCAAGATGAGGCTCATGCACGGTATCAGAACTCATATGTTCCCAGTCCTCATTTCTGATATATGGGAGATTGGTAACTATGAGAATGTTTTTTTCTTTCTTAATTTTCTTTCATTCTTCATTATTATAAGAATGGTCCAGAAATACTCCAAGTAAATCCGACTCAAGGAATATAATATTTTTTTCTTGATTTCAGGCATTTTCTTCGGCTACTTTCAAAGCTTCAAGACTCACATCCACTGCGAAAACTTGTGGAATATCAACCGCAGAAAGAATAGAAAGAGGGATAATTCCGGAACCTGTCCCAACATCTATCATAGTATCAAATGGAGTATCTTTCACTACTTTAATCGCTTCACGAACAAGATCCTCTGTCTCGAATCGAGGAATAAGAACATGTTCATTTATTTTGAATTTCTGATAGTAAAACTCCACCCATCATCGGGTATATTCTGGTGGGAAGGATGAGTTCATATTTTGAAAAATCAGGAAATACCAAAGAACGATAATTTTCACTTGAAGCTGTATATCAAAGTGAACTGTGCGATTTGTACAATGAATGATAACCGTAAAGTTTGAATGTGAAAAATAAAGTTATTCTATATTTCTTTAATTTTCGAAAGTTTTTCGGTTAAATATAAGTACTGTAAAAGTAAGAATTACCGTAAGATATAATAGCGAATGAATAGTGTTTATCGCAAAAAATGAAGGGTTTATAGCGATAGGTGTTCCAATAATCGACTTGATATTAAGTGCTTCAAAATTCGGGAAAATCACCATAAGGAACTTGCTAAAATAAAGAAGAATCTGATTTCCAGAACGAAGTGCCATATCAGTCATAGTTGTGATGGAGTGACTAATAATATATACTCCCATAACGAGTAAAATCGAGAGAAGTGGCGAGATAAAAGTTGAGAAAAAAAGAATGATAGCAAAGAGGAGCAGAAGCTTGATGTAAATAAACCCTATTGAAGCAAAAAGAAGAAGAGAAAGAGGAGTTTTCGCAACAAAAAATACAACCATTGATATGAGTGATTGTATAAAAATGATAAAGAAAAGAATTGCTGCAAAACCGAAAAACTTCCCAAGAATAAAATCCCCTCTTTTTACTGGTTTTGAGAGGATGAGATATACGGTTTTTCCTTCTATTTCCCGAAAAAGAAGCTGGCTTCCTATGAAAATCACGGAAATGATTCCGAAAATCTCCACCATGGCAAGTCCGAAATCTACAACAATCTTCTCAGACTGACCGAGCGAGAGAGTCGCGAGCACGAGCGAAAATCCAATGAGCGCAATCCCAAAAAATATAATCATGTAAAGGATTTTATTTCGAGCAAGTTCCCGGAAGGTATTGAGAGCAATGTTGAACATACTATTTTACAGCACTGAAGAGATAAAATTCTGTTGTCCATTCAAGAATTCTTTTATGGACTGTGATTTCTTTCATTCTAATTTTACTTGTTCCAAAGTCAAGAGTCATTTCTCACAAACGATTCCGACGGTTTTGTCCGCTTTTTGCACCACGGTTCCTAAAATTCATTGTATTTCCCCTGTTTCTTCATAAAAACATTTCTCGATGATAAGCTTTTTCTCTTTATAGAAAGTATAGACTCATGGCCACGGAGTAAGTCCTTGATAAAGATGATAAAGTTCTTTTGCTGTTTTTGTAAAATCGAGCATTCATTCCTCTTTCGTGATTTTCTTGCAATAGGTTGCTTCTTCTGAATTTTGTTTCTTGGTAGAAAGCTCTCATTTATCAAGTCTAAGAATAGTCTCTGCTGCAAATTTTCCTGAAGTTTCTGCAAACTTCTCAAAAAGTGTTTCTGTTGTTTCATTTCTATCGATTCCTATTTTCTTTATATCAATACTATCACCTTCATCCATTCCTTCACTCATCACCATAATAGTTACTCCTGTTTCCACTTCCCCCGCAATAAGAGCCGCCTGGATAGGAGAAGCGCCACGGTATTTGGGAAGAATAGAACCGTGAATATTGATCGGATATTTTTTCGGAATCTGGAGAAGCTCCAGAGGAAGAATCTTTCCATATGCGACCACCACGAGATAATCCACATCAAAAGTTTTGATTTCCTCGAGAAATTCTGTATTTCCACGAACGCGAGAGGGTTGGAAAACAGGAATATTATTCTCAAGTGCGAGCGTTTTTACTTCATTTGCCGTCAGAACCTGGTGTCGACCTATGGGTTTGTCTTCCCCAGTTACAACAAAATTCACTTTAAAATCGGAAGAGTTTAAGAAATCCTGCAAAACTCTTGCGGAAAGATGGGGAGTTCAAAAAAAGCCGATTCAAATCATAAGGGATATTGTGTTAGTATAATTATTTTTCATGGAAAGATTTTCATCTCGATGTTCCTATAGATTTAATGAATTTAACTATAAATCTACTTTCATATGAACGAGAAATAAAAACTTTTTACAGAAATTGAAAAATTTATTTCTTTTTCTTTGTTTCTTTCTTTCCAAGCATATCATTGACTACAATCTGAATAATAGCAGTGAACGGTATTGCAAGGAGGATTCCAGTAATACCGAAGAGGCTAGCCATAACGGTCATCATAAGAAGAATAAGAAATGGGGAAAGATTGAGAGTTTTACTCATAACCATCGGAACGAGAATATTATTCTCTGTCTGCTGGATGAGAATATAAAGAATAAAAACAGAAGCTACCGGGATAATTCCTAACCCTGCAACAATGGCAAGAGCCGGGAGAAGTGCAAGAAATGGTCCAACATATGGAATAAATTCCATAAGTCCTGCAATGAGTGCAAGAGTAAATATTCCTTCTATTTTTATACCAAAAAATTGGAGAAAAAAGAGTCCGATAAGCGTGAGAAAAAAAATGGAAAGCCCGAGAATCAGTTGTCATCTAAGCCATGCTCTGAGAACTCAAAGAAAGGAATTTTCACGGGAACTTAGATAGGAGCTTATATTTTTTGGAAATGCTCGATAGAGAAATTCTTTAATAGAATGACGTTCTAGACTCATAAAGAAGGTGAAGATTCCAATCATAATTCCTTGAAAAATTCCTCAAGAAAGGGTTGTAATAAGAGAGGATGATCCTTGAAGCAGATTTGTTGAGAGTGATGTAGCAATTCCAGAAAATGAGGAAATATTACTTCGTACCCATTCGAAAAGCATTCCAAAATCCACAGTTCCTATATAAGAATTCAAAAACGAAGGAAATCCAAGCGCATCAATACCACCTGAATTATAAAGTGATTCCATATGAGCAAAAGAGCTACTTATATATGAGAATAAGAGACTGAGCTGTTGTGCAAATATAGGAATAATCGCAAAAAGAGCGACAAAGAAAAAAAGGAGAATACCTAAAAATATAAAGATAATCCCGAGCCAATCAGGAATCCGCTTCTTATTCATACTGTCGAGAAACGATGAGAAAAGAATAGTCAAAAATCCTGAAAAGAATACTATCGTAAGGACAGATGAGAGAAGAAAAAGGGTATATATACCTCCGATAAATGCAAGAAGTATGAGAATCTTCTGGCTAAAAATCTGAAGAGAAGAAGATGAATTAACTTCTACTGTAGTAAATTCTTCTTTTTTCATGAAAATAAAAGTAAAAAAATAATGTTCTTATGTCTTGCTCTTCTTTATTCCAAATATTGAAATTCCAAGTATTAAGATAATAATCCCCGAGCACATCAAGCAAAGAGGACAGTATGAACCAATATAGAAAGCTTCCTGATAGATATAATATCCATTAAAACATATACCTACAAGTGCCATGCCTGCAAGAATAGAAAAAGATTTTCGACAGATTCCTATGTATCCAAGAAGGGCTATGAGAAATATAACTGGATATACGAGCATTGCAAGAGCTGGGAATGGGTAACCGAAGAACTGTGCCCGTGGAGAGATAAGGACATTTGAACAGGAAAAAGTGCTATTTATATCACAAAAGGTCGAATACGAACCAGTCGACTCCGCAAGCTTGGTTTTGAGTGTATATGCCTGATTTGTGAGATATATCGCATTTCCAAATGCGATGATCGCAAGTGTCATAATGGCGATAAAAAGTTTTTTCATAATCTAGAAAATAAAAGATAGAATTACATCTTCAACGCTGCTTCTATCATACCAAAAAATTCTTCCTTGGATTTGAATTTCATGATATTTCCATTGAGATAAATAGATGGAGTTCCTACGAGCCCCATAGCCTCACCTTCTCTCTTTTCTTTCGCAATTTGATTCAGATACCACCCTTCATCAAGACTTTTTTGCATCTCCACAGAATCAAGTCCGATTTTCTTTCCGAGAGCCACACGTTCCTCATCCGTCACTCTATCTCCTTTTTTTTGATCCTCAAGATTATACATTTCTAAACTAAATTCCCAGTATTTTCCTTGCGAGAGAGCATAAAGTGCAGCGAGAGCATCATGTTCTGCATTCTGATGCTGGGTAAGTGGAAAATTTTTATAAGTTATAGAAATTTTATTCGTTTTCACATATTTTTCATAAAGTTCTTCTCCGATAGTTTTCTCAAAATAAATACATGCTGGACACTCATAATCAGCAAAAATCGTAAGTTGTACTTTACTCGATGGAGCACCAAATACCGCACTCTCGATATTTTTGGAAACCTGAGGAACTACCGGAGTTGGTTCGCCACAAGAGAGAAGAAGAAATGGAAGAAGAAAAAGAAAAAGTTTTTTCATAAAAAATAATGTAAAAGAAAATGCACTAGAAAAGTCTAGAGAAATATACCGATAATGGAGAGATTTGCAAAATATTCGACTAAAATTACGTAATTCTTTGCTTTCTTTAGAAAAATAATTAAAATACTCCTTCTATTTTATCACTTCAAATCCTATGATTCATACACTTCCAAAACTTCCCTATGCTCTTGATGCACTTTCACCATATCTCTCTCAGGAAACACTTGAATACCACTATGGAAAACACCACAAAACCTATGTGGATAATCTCAACAATCTCATTCCAGGAACAGAATTTGAGACTCTATCCCTTGAAGAAATTATTACAACAGCACCAACAGGACCGATTTTTAATAATGCGGCTCAGATTTGGAATCATACATTCTACTGGGAAAGCCTCACTCCAAATGGTAGTTCTATAGAATGAACCAATATCAAAGAGCTTATTCTTGAAAAATGGGAGAACTTCGAGACATTTCAGAAAGCCTTTAATGATGTAGCTCTGAAAACTTTCGGTTCTGGATGGGCTTGGCTCGTGAAAAAACCGGATGGTTCACTCGATATAATTTCGACTTCCAATGCAACAACCCCTCTTACAACAGATAATACTGCACTTCTTACTTGTGATGTTTGGGAACATGCCTACTATATTGACTATCGAAATGCCCGTGCAAAATACCTCGAGAATTTCTGGAATATTGTGAATTGGGAAAAAATAGAAAAGAGATATACTGAAGAATAAACATTAAAAAAGAGGTCATAACGACCTCTTTTTTTGATTTTCAAAAGAAAATTAGATAGCTTGAACTTCAACAGCCATAGGACCTTTTTGTCCATCCTGAACTTCGAAAGAAACTTCCATTCCTTCAGAAAGAGCATTGAATCCGTCAACCTTATCTACACATCCAGAGAAGTGAAAGAAAAGATCTTTGTTTCCATCAGCTGGAGTAATGAAACCAAAACCTTGCTGATCCTTCTTTACTTTAATAATACCATTCATAATATAATGAATAAAAAAATATAAATACCATGTAATAAGAAAACTTCCTTCATACACTTGGATGGTATTGTATGGTAAAAAATAAGAAATGCAAAAGAAATTATAAAAAAGAAATTATTCTGGAAAATACGGTTGTCCATATACTCACTGAGGAAGTCATAAAACAGATATATACTCGCGAGAATCATCGCCTCTCATAACACGTAAAACGGCTCATTGCACAGAAGATATAAGTTTAAGATCTATTCTTACTCTTTCGTTATCAGGAGAAATGGAAATCATATCTCTATTACCAGTTAATTCAATTTTTGATTTAAATCGATTTATAATTCATTCAAGTCTTCTCATATCAACCAATTCGAGAGGAATTGGAGAATTTCATAGTTCAGAAATAGTAGCAATTTCACAAAGAAAATCTTTTTGTTTTGAAGAAAAAGAAATATTCATACTAAACAATATTAAAAAATAATGCATAATATATAATCAATTTCTTTAAATTTGCAAAAAATTAATAAATTTCTTCTCTCAATACATCAATATCACCAGCTCCAAGAAGAAGAATAATGCTTGAATCTGGATTTTCTGCATCAAATTTTCTGAGAAATTCTCCAGTATTTTTGAGACCATTTCCATTTTGAACAAATGGATAATGAACACTGAGAGTATCAACGAGTCGTTCTATTGTCATATATTGAACATCCTCCTCGCTATCCCGAGAGAAATAAATATCTGGAATAATAAGTTTATCTGCGGAATCAAAAGCAGTTGTAAATCCCTCTAAAAGCTCTCGAGTACGCGAGTATTGATGCGGCTGAAAAGCAACGAAGAGAGTTTTGTTTGGATATTTTGTTTTTATAGCCTCAAGAGTAAGTCGTATCTCTGTTGGATGGTGTCCATAATCAGACATGAGAATATTCCCATGTTCCGTTGTACGAATAATCTCAGAGCGTCGCCAGCACCCAGTATAGGATTCAAGTTTTTGAACAATATATTTATCATCGAGTTCGAGAATTTTCCCGACTGTGAAAGCTAACTTTGCATCGAAGAGAAGATGATTCCCCGGAACTTGAAGATTCATATTGGGAAATGGAGAAAATTTTCCATCTTCATCATACCATCCCATATGACTTATAGAGATTGGTTTCGCAGATGTTTGAGAGAAATCGAGTTTCTGAGCATTTATATCATCCATATCATATACCACATATCCGCTCGTCTGATTGATGAGGGACTGGAAAGCAGAAATATAATCCTCCAGGTCACGATAATAATCCAAATGATCGAGGTCAATATTGGTAATGACAGTAATATACGGACGGTACGCGAGAAAAGCTCGTTTATATTCGCATGCCTCGATAGTAAAATATTCACTCTGTTCGATGTGTATATTTGAATTTCCAAGTCCAGGGACCTGTGTCCCCACAAGTACGGAATTACCAACCGTAGAACCTACAAGTATAACTCCTGTCATAGCAGTCGTTGTGGACTTTCCATGACTTCCAGTAATAGCAATGCACTTTTTTATATTTACCATCTCTGCAAGTGCATCTGGATAGGAAATAAGAGTAATTCCCTTTTCCTTTCCTGTGATCATTTCAATATTATTTCTATATCCTTCCTCAAGAGTATTTGCTGTACCAAGAACCGCCTTCGTATAGATAATACGATCCGTATCAGGTGAAATATTTTCTGCTCGATGTCCGATAAAAATATCCATCCCTTCTTTTCGAAGTGTATGAATCAATTCAGAATCAGTATCAGTAGAACCAGAAATACTGTACCCGAGCTGTTTATAGTACCGCGCAATCGCAGAAAGTCCGATTCCTCCGATACCGATAAAGTGGTAGTGTTTTTGGGGCATAAAATACAATTAATTGAATCAAGTTGAAAAATATTAAAAGATAGTCTATTCAAAGAGTTGAAAAATACAAAAAAACTTTAAAAATGCCTATCTTTAAATCTTTGACAAAACGTATATTTTGAGTATATTCTCACTATAATAATTATATTCCATCCTTATGAAAGATATTGTATGCGATAGCGATAATAATGAAGAGTCAATACTGTCGCATTCTCATGTTGAAGATGTAAAATCAAGTACAGTTTCACTTCAGAGACGCATATCTTGGAAAGTCTCCTCAAATATTAACCGTTGAATATATCAAACTACCCCTTCTGATTCTCATTGGCTCGGTAATTTTTCGAACCTTACTTTTGCCAATATCGAACAGCTTCAATATTGGTACCGCAATGAAGGTGAACAGGTTGTAAAAAACATTATTACATCGGGATATTCAAAAAAAGCATGGCAAGATTACACTCTAAATTTTAATTTACATAAAAGTAAGGAGTATGGATTTCTCCTTCCTTCAACTATAGAAACGATTATTCGTACTTTCTGAGTGGAACATTTTAATAAATTTAATTTTCTCGGGCTTCTCTCTGGAAAGCTCAAACCAGAAGACATTTCATCTGAAACCAACAGAGAAAGATGGAATAAGAAATATATGGCAAAAGCAGAAAATTTACGGGATTGGTACGATAATAAATGAGGGGATCTTATAGTAAAAAAATGTCTCGAATCCAGTGATTATATCGGAGCATGGAGAGAATATGCTACAACCTTTAATACTGAAACTTGTATAGAAGTTGGATATACACTTCCAATCACTATAAATAGTCTTGTATTTGCTTTTGGAGTGAAAAAAGTAAACAAAATGTCTTTTTTTGGTCTTCTTTCATGAAAGATGACAAAGGAAGATTTTGAAACAACTATCCAAAATGGAGTAACAAAACTTACTCCTCTCTATTCTGCAACACGAGAAATTCTACAAGAATGGTATAAAAAAGAGGGATATATTTTTATACAAACCATCCTCTCCTCTCCATGATATGAATCGGCATGGAAAAATTATGCAACAAATTTTAATAAAGAGCAATTCCTTACAGAATGATATCGTCTTCAGGAAACGATTTGATGAGTTATTCGAGTATTTTTCCCAAATGCAACAAAATATAATAAAGAGGTTTTTTTAGCGTGTTTCACAACAGATATAAGTCTCCCTCTTGAGAAGAAGAAAAGAAAAAAGAAACATCCAAATGCAAAAAAAGTATATCCAATATTGTTCCCCATCCAAGAATCAGTAAAACCAGAACAAAAAGCAACTCTGACAAAAAGTACGAAAAAAGTTCAGAAATCATGAGAAAATAAAATTAAAAATGAAAATATTACACCAAATCAAATCGTATTTATCAATAACCGATTCCCTTCTCTTTTAGAAATTCCCAGAAAATACCTCGGACCTTTTCATCTTTTTATAAGAAAAATAGAGCGTTTTCTTAATGAACAAGAAGGAATAAAATATACTCTCTCGGAAAAAGAAATATGACTAGAGATTCTCGACACAGAAAAATTTGCCTGTGGAAAGATACTCATAAAAGAAAAAACTCTTTGAGTATATGAAGCACTTATTCTACAATGTCTTGATGAAACTCTTGAATTATGGGAAGATTCTGTCAATAAAAGGATTCGAGCCAATATTGCTGACCCTAGTGTTCATTTTATTATAGAAAAAAGACATGTATAAAAAACTCCAGGAAAATTTCCTGGAGTTTTTTATACATGAGATTTTTACGAAAGATTTTCTTTTCCAATAAACCGATGGGATGACAAAAATCCCGAAAAAAGTCCAACTAAGAGAACTACTCCCAGTTCTATGAAAAATATCTGCCCATAAAGATCAAAGAAGCGATCTATGAAAACTGGAAAATCCGTAATGAGCGAGAAATTTATATTTCTTACAAGTAAGGAAAATACAGAAGTTCCTATAATATAGGCAAAACCAGTGTAAAGCAATCCCTGAATAGCAAACGGTCCGTAAATAAAGAGATTCTCTCCTCCGACAAGTCGAATAATTTTAATCTCATCTCGGTAGAAGAACACGAAGTTTCCGATGCTATTATAGATGATAATGAACACAGCAAATATAAAGAATCCGATAATCGAGTAGATACCATACTGAACGGATAAAAGGATATTTATAAGCCCCTGAATACGTTCATATTGTGCATGATAATCCGTCAAAGATTTCTTGGAACGTTCTTCATCGTACTGGATAATCCCGGTATATCGCTTGACAACCGCATCAATATTCGGGTATTCCCCAAGAGGAATATTTTTAATAACTATAGATGAAGGAAGGGGATTTTCTGTATCTCATTCTATAACACGAGAAAGTTCAGGATCTCGTTTCTTCAGAACCTCGAACGCCTCCTCACGAGAGATATATTGAACCTGTACATTCGAACTTGCTTGCTTGAGAGCTGATATACACTCGATAACCTCTGAATTATCTGCATCATATCCTGATTTCAGATTGAGTGATATACTCATTCGATCATTAATATTCGAAGTAATCGAAGAAGTTACATACTCGATAAAAAAGAGTACGTTGATAAAAAATACGAGGAGGGAAATAACCAAGATCGACGAAAACGATAGAAATGGATTTCGAATCGTATTCTTGAGAGCGTATTTGAGTATGCGCACGAAATAATGAAAATGAAGAATTAAGAATTCATAATGAATATATGAAAAATTTTAGGAAAAGCAACCTCCTGGAATAGAAAATACATAAGTTTTTCATCTCAAAAATGATGATTTCCCAAAATGGGGTTTTTAGGGGTGAAACTGCCCGAGACCGATGATATACAGATAGAAAAGCTGCTACCCGACGAGTTTTTCACCCCTAAAAGCTTTTGGTACTTTTGACTACAAAAGTATAAAGAAATAATTTATCAAGGGATTAACCACACAAGGGGGAGCTATAGCTTCCACTTAGGTCGGAATGACAATACAATTATTCTTCGCCCTTAAACATTTTCTCTCCATAATCACACATTTCCCGAATCGGACAACTCTCACATTTTGGTTTGCGTGCCATACAATGATACCGACCAAAAAGTACAAGTGGATGATGAATAATGAGTTTTTGTTCATGAGTGAGCTTCTTTTCGAGAACCCTATCCGTTTCTTCTGGAGTTTTTGTCTTCACAATTCCGATTCGATTCATTACTCGGTGTACATGCGTATCTACTCCAACATACGGTGCATCATAGAGCACTGCGAGCACCACTTTTGCAGTCTTCACTCCCACTCCCGGGAGCGACTGGATTTTCTTTAAATCATTCGGGATTATTCCACCGAATTCATGAACAAGCTTCTCACCCGATTGTCGGATGAATTTCGCCTTGTTTTTGTAGAAATTCACCGAAGACACGAACCTTTCCACCTCTGCAAGCGAAAGATTCCCGATATCCTCAGGTTCACGAACGAGAGTAAAAAGAGGAGGAGTGGTTTTATTCACCTGTTTGTCGGTCGTCTGAGCCGAGAGAATCACTGCGATGAGAAACTGAAAAGGTGTCTCGTAGTCGAGCTCCGTACGGATATCCGGGTACATCCGGGCAATTTCGGTGAGTATGTGGGAGATTTGGGATTTGGTTTTCATGGAGAGAAATACTTATAAGATTGGAAGGATTATAAGAAAGAGAGGAATTTCGGCAAATAAAAAGAGACCGTAATTTTAAAAGACTTTCTAGAAAATTTTGGAAAATAAGAAAGATGCGTATAGTTATATTAATTTAACTATAATGATAATTTTAAATATATGGAACAAGAAATAGATGTATTTTATAATAGATATTGAAAACCAATTTTACGACTACTAAATGATTGACGATTAGTTTGATTTAATGGGCATAATTATTATTTTATTGATAATGATGCGGTTTACAATTACCAATGACAACAAGTATGATGGATATGAGGATGACTAATTCGAGATTTAAGCGGTAATGTTTTTGTTTTTTGAGAAAGAGTCACCGATAATGTAAAACCTTTCTTGCCATTTAAACAATTCAAACCATTTGCTTCTTTTGTGCAATTTCCACCATATAAACCATATTTACCATATAAAAAGTTAAAACCACTTCCTAGCTTTTCTTGGTCTAATTATAAATTAACTCAGGATGATGAATAATACAAATAAATTTAATCTTACAGAAAAGGATTTAGTATCACCTTGAGTGGTTAAGATGACTCATAATTCCAATATAGAACTTATTGAAGAAAATACTACATTAAAGAAATCTTTAGAAACAATACAAAACTGATTTAATACATTGCGAATAAAATTCAATAAGTTGGAATCCGATAATAAAATATTAAAAATTGAGTACGAGAATTTTAAAAACAATACTAGGTACGATATTTTATTGGAGATAGGACAATTTATCCTTACTATTTTTATAGCCATCTTTACAAATTTAGTAACGTCACATACGGAAAGTGTCTGATATTGGCTTGCTATAGTTTTTTTATCTATAGCATATATCTTTATTGCTTTCTATAAGAATCTAAAAAATAAATAAATTATATTCCCATGCTCTTCGACACTCACACTCACACCTATTTCTCCGAACTCGCCGACCGTCAGGACGAGGTTGTTGCAAGCATGCAAGCAAATAATATCCGCTACGCAACCCAGATTGGGTGCGATATAGAGACGAGCAAACAGGCGATAGAACTCGCGAGAAAATATGAACTATTCTATGCGACGATTGGATACCATCCGACCGAGGGACAAGTTCTCATTCGAGAAAATATACCAAATGTAGTGCGAGAACTTGAGGAACTCCTCCTCGCCAACCGAAAATATATCGTCGCTATCGGTGAGATTGGGTTCGATTATTATCACCTGGAAGCAGGAAAAGAATCAGAACAAAAAGAAACTCAGAAAATTCTCTTCTTTGCCATGACTGAACTCGCTCAGAAATATAATCTCCCAGTGGTTGTCCATACTCGGGACGCTCGGGAGGATACACTCCGATATTTGGAAGAATCTGGAATCCGAAAAGCGATTATCCACTGTTTCTCGGAAGACTATACGTTTGCACAGGAACTCATGGAGTACTCTGATGAGATATACTTCAGCTTCTCGGGGATTGTCACCTACAAGAAATCTCTCGCCGTTCAAGAAGCCGCGAGATTGCTCCCGCTCAGCAAAATACTCATAGAAACCGATGCACCGTTTCTCTCTCCTCAAGCGGTTCGTGGAACTATCAATGAGCCAGCAAATGTCCAGTATATTCTCGATGCTATAAAAAATCTCCGAACCGAAAGTAGTACAGAGATTGAAAAAATGATTTATGAGAATAGCTTGAGAATATACAAAATATCAAATTAATGAAGTCATTCTACATCTAGAATAAGATGAAGTCTTGCACTAGATGATCAGATATCGATTATCATTGGCATAGAAGTGGTGATGGATTTTCTATGAGTATTGATTCCTGGATGAGATACAATCATTCCTTCTTGTATGACCGAATTATGTGGAATAGGAATTGAATAGGTTTTTCCTTCAAGACCTATTTCTAATCTTGCAGTATTTTGGTCATAGCGAACATAGACTGGTTTTTTAGTATAATAATTGCTTTTCCGATCCATTTTGAGATTTATATCATACCGGGTAAAACCTCGTGAAACAAATTTTTCTTCCCTATAATCAGGGGCAGAATTACTAGTTGCGAGTTGTACATCAACTATGGAATAACGACCATCGGCAAAACCGCCAAGTACATCAATATCACAGTATGATCCTGTCATAACTTTAAATGGAGTAATTTCTTTTATTTCAGTCAAAGTTTCTTGAGAAGATATTTCTCTTCCCTTCTGGATTTCCTCAATTTTATTCAAAACACCAGCCATTTCATTGAGCTTATCTAGTTTCGCTTGTCATTTAAGGTTTGGTAATTCTTCTTTTGACATTTGGTCATATATATCACAATAAGATTGAAGAAGATTTACTTTTCTATCAGGAGAAGACTGGGGAAGATTTTCGCAAGCATCTGCCATAAAAGATTTATTTTAAAGATAATATATATTTATCGTAACATATCCTCCTTTCTTTTGCAAAAAAACACAAAGTTCTTACAATTAGGATATTATTTTCTTCTGGTTTTATGAACTTTCAGTTTTATAAATTCTTAATTTCCTGAGTAAAACAAAAAGGTTTTACTCTTATAGAGATTCTTCTTGCTATTACTCTTTCGTCGATTCTTATGACTGGAATTGTTGTATTTGTCTCAAGTTCTCTCGGATCGAATATAACAACGAAAAGAATTCTTGAAGATGGAAATAAAAATGAAAAAATTGAACAACACCTGATGCAAACACTTGGAAATGTCAGTACGCTTTATGTCACTTGAGCAAGTTTCGGCGAATACTTAACTGGCACATTCCTCTGAACAAAGAGTTCGAATCTTCCTATAACCTTTCTCGGACTCCGAACAGAAACAGGATACTGTGATAGTTATTCTGGAACAGCCGATGCTCCAGAAACTGTTCTCAAATTAGCCATACGTCAATTTGCTGTTCCGACAGAACAAAACAATGTCCCTGGATACACTCTCTCATCCACCGGAAATTCCATTTCTTTCGGTACAAATCGCATTATTGGTACTGGTTATCCAGGAAATGATTTGGATACAAACTCTTGAGCTCTCACAGAACTCTCCTCTCCAAGTGCTCTCATATCATCAGGAAACCATCTTTATATCGCCGACACGATGAATGATCGAGTTTTATCCTATGATATTACCTCTGGTAGTATAATGAAGCTTCTTGGACCAGAAAATGGAATTCGAAAACCAACAAGTTTATATTTCTCAGGAAATATCCTCCTTATTGCCAGTAGCTGAAACGGGAAGATATTTAGTCTCCAAGATGGTGATACAGGAAATGGTTCCACTTTTTCTGGAGCTTTTCAAGTAGCAAATAATTTTCAAGCAGATAATATCCGATTTACATTTTCTGGAATTTCTTTTGTTACTCAACCAACGACAACCGGAGATTTTATTTTGGACGGAGTAACTCAAAAATTGGACGATGTTGTAACTCCCGGAACAAACTTGCAATATACTCTCTCCTGAGGAGTTCAGAATTTTTCAGCGGGAACTTTGTATAAATTCAGGGTAAGCAATATTTCAACTCCACCGACAACTCCTGGAAATTACACGGTACAGATAGATTTCCTTAGTGGGAACACTCTCCAATACTTCGATACTTTTCATTATTTTACCAAATGAGACGGATCTCTCGAGAGTAATACGGGGAATATTATTAAGATAATCTCTTGAGGACATATTTATCCCCATAATATTACTGGAGCCAATAATTGGGATAGTACCATCGATTGGAATACAGTTCTCGGACAAAATCCCCCAGGAAATGAGGTATTCTCTTCTCTTCCTATTCAGGATTTTTCTTCTCATGTAATAGGAAAAATACTCACTCTTCGATATCATCAATATATCAAATATGATTGTATACTTGGAAAACATCAGATAGAAGAAAAAATCTTTAAAATATTACTTCCATAAAAAAAATCCTTCTCTATTTAAGAAGGATTTTTTTTTAGAAGATTTTTAAAGATCAGAAAAATCAGCAGGAAGCATATCTCCTCCAGAAGATCCTGGAGCAATCATAATATCATTTTTATTTCCAAAGATTTTTCCAGAAAGATCCTGAATAGTGGAAAAAATCACTTTTGGCGAAACATAGTTGGAAACATTAAGTCCTAGTAAATCTCCCACCTTCGGTGCAACAAATATAGAAAGAATTATGATAATAAGTCCTACTACCGCATAACGAATGCTATTAATCGCAGGTTTTACTTTTTCATCCTTTCCTCCAGAAAGAATAAGCATCATTCCTCCCCAAAGGATAAAAATAACAGAAAGAAAACCAGAAACTAGGACTACAAGAGCAATTCCTACACGGATAATATCATTGATTTGATATGTCTGATTTGGATCAATAGCAGCGGAACCTGCAGCAAAAGCTATATCAATAAACATAAAGTGTTGAATGAGAAAGAAAATATCTTGCTGTACTATATTCGCTTAGACAGAAAAGTAAAGTTTTTTGAAATAAAAAACTCTCTATTTCTAGAGAGTTTTTTATCGAAAGAGAATTATTCTTCAATTACCTTAAGATTTACACGTGCGTCCATTTTAGAACCATATACTCGAAGAACTGTACGAATCGCATTAATTGTCTTTCCTTCTTTTCCTATGATAGTACCCATATCTTGAGTATTTACTTTCAAAGTTAAGAGTGTACCAAGCTCGTCTTCTCGTTGTTCAATTACTACGTCTTCTGCATGAGAAACAAGAGCATTGATAATAAAGGAAAGAAAATCTTTTGGAGTCATAGAAAAATTTTAATAGGATAAAAGCTACTTTTTCTGAATTGGCTTACAAAAAATTATTTCTTTGATTTTGCGAGAACTTTCGCGAGAGTTTCAGAATATTGTGCTCCATTAGCAATATATGGTGCTGCGTCTTTTTCATCAAACTTAAGTTCCTTAGTAATTGGATTATAAAATCCAAGAACTTTAATATATCCGTGCTTTGCGGATTGCTTGTGCTCAGTAAGAACGATATGAAAAAATGGAACGTGTTTTCGTCCTGATCGAGAAAGTCGAATCTTAAGCATAATTAATAGTTATTAGTGAATAGTTATTATTTTTTAATGGTGCCCCGGATGGGAATTGAACCCATACTCCCATGAGGAACAGGATTTTAAGTCCTGCGTGTCTACCATTCCACCACCAGGGCAAAGCGGTGAAAAGAGGATAGAATAAACCATCCTCTCTACCCTCTTATAAAATACCTTTCTTTTTAAGTGTTTTAATAGCAGTTGCAGAAAGTTTTACACGAAAAGTTACTCCTGTAGCAGGATCTTGAACATTTCTCCAAAAAAGATTTGGGTAAAATTTTCTTTTTGTTCTTCTCACTGAGTGAGAAACATTATTTCCAACAGCGGTTCTTTTACCGGTAAGCTGACAAACGCGAGACATAGTCGAGAGGGATTATTACAAAACAGATAAATTATGATACTTTAATTTCTACTCCTACTCCTGAAGGAATATTAATAGATTGAAGAAGTTCAAGAGTTTTAGCAGTCGGCTCATTGATATCAATCAGTCGTTTGTGACGACGAATTTCAAATTGTTCACGAGCATCAGAGTTAACAAATGTTGAACGGTGAAGAGTTACCTTCTCAATCTTCGTTGGAAGTGGAACTGGACCTACAACAGTCGCTCCAGAATCTTGAGCAGTTATAACAATTTTCTTTACTGCTTCGTCAATAAGTTTATGTTCGAAAGCTCGTACAATAATACGGATATTTGCTGTTGCTTTTTTCTTGGAAACCATAGAGAATGAAAAATAATAGAAAAGTATATGCTCATCATCTGACACTACATTTCTGTAATGTCAGATAGATGAATATACACGGTGTGTATATAAATAATTTATTAGTTGAGAACCTTAGCAACTACCCCAGAACCTACAGTTCGTCCTCCTTCACGGATTGCGAATCGAAGTCCTTGTTCCATCGCGATTGGAGAACCAAGCTCGATAGTCATTTGGATGTTATCACCAGGCATAACCATTTCTACTCCTGCTGGAAGTTCGATTGCTCCAGTTACATCAGTAGTTCGGAAGTAGAATTGTGGTTTATATCCCTTAAAGAATGGAGTATGTCGTCCACCTTCATCTTTTGTAAGTACATATACCTCAGCTTCAAATTTTGTATGTGGTTTAATAGATCCTGGTTTAGCAAGAACTTGTCCTCGCTCAACATCATCTCGTTCAATACCTCGAAGAAGAAGACCAGCATTATCTCCAGCTTGACCTTGATCAAGAAGTTTGTGGAACATTTCGATTCCAGTAACAGTAGTAGTCTGAGTATCTCGAACTCCGACAATCTCGATAGTATCACCTACCTTGATAACTCCTTGTTCAATCTTACCAGTAACTACTGTACCTCGACCCTTGATTGAGAATACATCCTCAACTGGCATAATAAATGGCTTATCAAGAGCTCGTTCAGGAACTGGAACATATGCTTCAATAGCATCAAAGAGTTCAAGAATAGTTTTTGCTCCCCAAGGTTTCTCGTAATCAGTAGGATTTTCAAGAGCAACGAGACCAGAACCTCGAATAACAGGAAGAGTATCTCCAGGAAAATCATACTTAGTAAGAAGATCTCGGATATCCATTTCAACCATATCAAGCATTTCTGCATCATCAACCATGTCACATTTATTCATGAATACGACGATGTATGGAACACCTACTTGACGAGCAAGAAGAATGTGTTCTCGAGTCTGAGCCATGGCTCCGTCAGTTGCAGCAACGATAAGAATCGCAGTATCCATCTGTGCAGCACCAGTAATCATGTTCTTAACATAATCGGCATGCCCTGGACAGTCAACGTGTGCATAGTGACGATTAGCAGTAGAGTATTCAATGTGGGCAGTATTAATAGTAATACCACGTGCTTTTTCCTCTGGAGCTGCATCGATTTTATCGAATGCTGTAACATCTCCTCCGAATTTATTAGCAAGAACAACAGAGATAGCTGCAGTAGTAGTAGTTTTACCATGATCTACGTGTCCGATAGTACCAATGTTAACATGTGGTTTGGAACGGTCAAAAGTTGCCATAATAGAAAAAATTAGAATAAATAAAAGCCTATAGATAATATAGAAAAATGGAAAAAAGCAAATTATTATTTGTTTACCTTTTTCATTTTTCGAGTAATTCGAATAACTGCTCTTTTGAGCTTCTTGTGTGCGTGAGTAGTAAGTCGTGCCATATTAGATTTTGTTAATGTTTACAGAATACTTCTTGAACTTTTTGAGAACAATCTCAACAGCATTTACGAGCCATTTTGTTGATCCTTCAAAAGCAATTCGTTCCTGGAGTTTCTTGTAGTGCTTAATAGCATTCGCTACCTTATTTCCAGATTTTGCCCCTTTAACATTTACTGAGTAATTGAGTTGTCGAGGTCTTTTGTTACTAACTCCCATAAGAGAAAAAAATAGATAGATAAGATAGAAATCCTAAAAAGAAAAACTCATAAGATACAATGCATCTTATGAAATGAGAAAATCTTTTTGAAAATGGTGGAGTCTAAGGGAGTCGAACCCTTGACCCCCTGCGTGCAAGGCAGGTGCTCTAGCCAACTGAGCTAAGACCCCAGGCAAATAATAAAACATAAATGGCGGAACTGACGAGACTCGAACTCGCGACCTTCCGCGTGACAGGCGGACGCTCTAACCAATTGAGCTACAGCTCCAAAATTACGGAAGCGGGGAGGAGTATATGAGAATATTTTAAAAATGCAAATTTATTTTTAAGATTTTTTTTAAAGCTTCTTCGTGCACTATTTTTTCTATTTTTATCTCAATATTTCAATCGCATATCGAAGAATTATTTGGCAGATTTTTGCAGAATTTTTTGAAAAGAAAAATCCCACATCAAAATTGATGTGGGATTTTTGTAATGTAATTATTCTTCGTCATCGAACTTCACTCCACGTTCCGCACGAATCTTTTCAGTAAGCGCTGCAGGAACTGCTGAGTAATGAGAGAATTCCATAACATATGTTGCACGTCCTTGTGACATAGATCGAAGATCTGTTGAATATCCGAACATTTCTCCAAGTGGTACATATGCCTTAATAATTTTTGCCATTCCTCGTTCTGTCATCTCGATGATTTGACCTCGTTTTGAATTAAGACCTCCGAGTACATCTCCCATATATTCTTCTGGAGTGTTTACTTCAACAAGCATCACTGGTTCAAGAAGAGATGGTCGAGCTTTCTTTGCTGCTTCTCGGAAACATTTAGAAGCGGCAAGTTTAAATGAAAGTTCATTAGAATCGACATCATGGTATGAACCAAATGTAAGAGTTGCACGAACATCCACCACTGGATATCCAGCAATCATACCACGAGACCATGCATCTCGAAGTCCTTTTTCAACCCCTGGAATATATTCTTTTGGAACAACTCCTCCAACAATCTTATTAATAAATACATTTTCTTCTTTAAATTCTGGATTTGCTTTTCGTTCTTCTGCAGTAATTGGTTCGAATGTAATAATAACATGTCCGTACTGTCCACGACCTCCTGTTTGTTTTTGATGTTTGAATTCTTGATCTGTAACTGTCTGTGTAATAGTTTCTCGGTAAGCAACCTGTGGAGCTCCGACATTAGACTCTACTTTAAATTCACGTCTCATTCGATCAACAATGATATCAAGATGAAGTTCTCCCATTCCTGAAATAATTGTCTGATTTGTTTCTGGATTAGAAGTTACTCGAAATGAAGGATCTTCTTCAGCAAGTTTTGAGAGTGCCATACCCATCTTTTCTTGATCTGCCTTAGTTTTTGGTTCTACAGAGATAGAAATAACTGGCTCTGGAAATGTCATACGCTCAAGAATTATTGGTTTATCTGTATCACAAAGAGTATCCCCTGTTTTTGTATCCTTCAGTCCAATAACAGCTCCAATATTTCCTGCTGGGATTTCTTCGATTTCTTGTCGAGTATTGGCATGCATCTGAAGAAGTCGTCCAATTCGTTCTTTCTGTCCAGAAATTGGATTATATACATAGGAACCAGATTTAAGTGTTCCAGAGTAAACACGAACGAAAGTAATTCGACCTACGAATGGATCTGTTGCAATCTTAAATGCAAGAGCAGAAAGTGGTTCATCTTTATCTTGTTTATAAGTAATCTTTTTTTCGATATCATCTACATCAGAACCAGTAATAGTTCCCTCATTAACATCAAGCGGAGAAGGAAGATAGTCTACGACCGCATCCAACACGAGTTGTACTCCTTTATTTGTAAGAGCAGAACCGCACATAAGTGGATATACTTCACTTGCAATAACCCCAAGACGAAGCCCTTTTTTGATTTGTTCAACTGTAAGACTTTCATTTTCCATATATGCCTCCATGAGCTCTTCTGATTGTTCTGCTGCTTTTTCAATAATATCAATTCGCATAGCCTGTGCCTTTTCAAGGTACTGTGCTGGAATTTCTGCCTCAATTACTTTTTCTCCCATCTTTCCTTCGAAAGTATAGGATTTCATTTTTACAAGATCAATAATTCCTTCAAAATCTGCTTCCTCACCCATAGGCATTTGGATAGCAATAACTTTATTTCCAGAAAGACGTTTCTTAATAGAATCATAGGTCATCTGAAATGACGCACCAGTTTTATCCATCTTGTTCGCGAATGCAATTCGTGGAACTCCATATTTATCAGCTTGCTTCCATACGGTTTCAGATTGAGGTTCAACTCCTTGAGACGCATCAAATACTGCAACTCCTCCGTCAAGAACACGCATAGATCGCTCTACTTCGATAGTAAAGTCAACGTGACCTGGGGTATCGATAAGATTGAATTGAGTTCCTTTCCATTCACAAGTAGTCGCTGCCGAAGTAATAGTAATACCTCGTTCTTGTTCCTGTGCCATCCAGTCCATAGTTGCAGCACCTTCATGAACCTCTCCGATTTTATGAGTCTTTCCAGTATAGAAAAGAACACGTTCAGAAGTAGTAGTCTTACCTGCATCGATATGGGCGATAATACCAATATTACGAATATTTTTAAGGTCGGTTGCAATTGCCATAAAAAATAATTAAAAAAGAAATAGAAAAAATATTCTTCAATAAAAAAGAATTTGGCGAGATTGTATGGGAAATAGATGTTTAGTCAAATTTAATTTTATGGTTCTCTTTTCTTTAAAAAAACACTATTTTCTTATGAGCTCTTTGATGGCCCCTTTAATCACTTGTCGTGGTTCTCCAAATGAAGAATCTCCTTTCTCTACTGAAAATACTCTCGTATAAATAGTTCCTATGTATGAACCCGTATTTGTAACAAGATCTCCATTTTTATCGATATATTTATATCATTCATTCGCACTTCCCGTGAATATTTGAAAAGACTGAGAAAGTGGATCTTTATAAACAAAAAATACATCTTTCTCTGAAAGATTGCTCGTATCTATTTTTCTTACAATATTCTCTGCATTATATTGAAGAACAGATAAAGTGTTATTTTTATCATAATCTTCTTCAATAGCACTTCCTTGCATGAGAATCATAACAGCTCCCCCTATTGCAATTACAAGAATTACTATTCCTACTATAATAGAAACGAGGGTTTCTCCATTTTTTATGTTTGAAAAATTGTACATAATAGGTATACTCTATAACAAATAGAAATGGAAGATAAGAGACTTTAGCAAACAACTATTTTCCCCTTGCTCTTCGAAAACTATTTTTAGTATATCTGAAATCATCTGAAAAAAAAATGAAAAATCGTTTTACGAAATGAATCATCGGTTTTACTCTCATTGAAATAGTTATTTCTATTAGTATCTCCGTAATAATAATGGGGGGGATTCTTGGATTTCTCACAAAAATCCAGAGCGATATCATTACCTCAAAACAATCCACTCGTATACACATAAGTCTCGCGGACTTTACTAGTACGATGCGTAATTTTGATAAGCTCTATGCAAATAAGGAAGTGATTGTAGGAGGAAGTGGAACATATAATGTATGACTTCTCACAAATCCAGATAAAACTGCTTGAGTTCTCATTGGAGTAGTAACATGAAAGAGTGGTAATATTTCTACTCTCGATTCAGATAAAAATACCTATGGAAAGAAAGTTATCGCTTATCAAAAATTAACTACTTGACAGATAGATTCGATACTTGCTTTCACAGGAAGTGTTTATAATATAAACTTCTTTGATGAATGACTTTTTAATGATCTCACCGTAACGGATTTCTCTATTATCTCCTACAATTCGGGTTCTCTTTTGGAATATACGTTTAATGTAGAGACTCCTTTTTATGAATCTCTTCAGGGAAAACAACGAGATAATATAGCCCCAACAGTTACAGTATTCCCCTTTACTCTTGATTTATAAAATATGTTGAATCGTAAATGAAGCGTGTTTCTTTATGCTGTGATGATTAGTTTTTTTGCAGTTCTTATTGGATATATCATATCTATCAAGATAGACACCCTCATGGAAAATCTCGATATCCAAAACTATGATATAAAACTTCATTCTAATATTACAGAAAAGGCGAATCTTTCTACAGGATACAGTACATTTCTCAATACTAATGGAAGTGGTTTTGTAAATACAATATTATGTCCTGATTCAGTAACAATGAGCGGAACATACGCTGGATGAATATCAGTAACCATACCTACTATTCCATTTTTCAACAATACTTCTTTTGCCTGTTCTTGATCAACTTTAGAAGGAAATCTTCTTCTCTTATATTCCTCAGGAGGGACATTTTTTACAACAGGAAGCTATCGTTGATCTACTATATCCTTAAATCCAGGAGGCTCTTCACTTCATACAGGGACATTTTCCGATGGATCAGGAACTTTTCTTTCTTTTACTGCAACTTGAACACTTTCTGATATAGATTTGGATGGAAATTCTGATAACTTTCAAACTTCTTCTACAGGAATAATTATGTACCCGAACGATCAATTCGATGATGATGATCTTGCAAGAAAGACTTTTTATGGCTATCTCAAAAAGGATATTGGATGGTATAACGTTTTTGTTATGAACACTCCCGTTCGTAAATACATCGGAGCAAATATCCATAATACTACTCCTTATTTTTCCAAAGCATGAGATACTCAAACCGGGTATCTTCGATTAGATATAGATAATCCGTATAGTATCAAAATAGCCGAACTTGATAAAACACAATTTGAGAGTATACAGGAGATGAGAATTCTAACAGAAAATATTACTTCTTTTTCCACAGGAGGTATCGGATGGGTAATGCCAGATTTAACTCTCTCTGGAGTGAAAGACTGAGCAAAAGTATTTGACCTTAAAAATAAAGATTATGCGATATTTCTCTCTTTTTCTGGTAATCTTACCAATACATGAATAGATTTTCTCAAATACAAAATCTCAATGGAAAATGAAAACGGATCAGGGATTTATATCGTACCAATAGACGACTCGACGAGTGGTATTACAAAATACCTTGGAACGGATATTCTCATCGACCAAGAAGGAAAGTATCGATATAAACAATTTGAAGTTGCGCGATAAATGCTATTTTACATCCAGAACTACTTTTCCTTTGAATTTATCGATTCCAAGTCCTCCCATAGTACGAGAATCTACACTATTGACGGTATTGTCCCCAAAAGCAAAAAAACTTCCAGTTTGCATACGAGAATCTTCTAGATACATACTCATATATTGCACTTCTTTTTCGGAAAAAACATATTCATCTTCCACGCTATTTTTCAGCACTGTCCCATTTACTACCATCTTTCATTTTTCGAATTTAACAATATCTCCCGAGAGGACCCTGACCTGTTTAATAATAGGTCCAGGAGTAGTGAAACTCTCATAAATAATAATATCCCCCCTTTCCACCTTGCCTGTACACTGGTAATAGTTATCGAGAACCTTCACTTTCTGTCCATCTTTAATAAGCGGAGTCATACTATTTCCAGAAACTCCGTATTCTATGTTCGTCACCTTGCAATCCTCCGCTTTTGGACTATTGACAATAACTTCGGAGGAAGGAGTTAATCGAGAGATTGTCTTTTTTAAAGATACATTTTCCCACTGTGTCCAAAAAAATAAAGCTCAAAATATAACTACTCCCATAAACAATAGTATACTCCAGATATTTTTTTTCATATTACAACGGGAAAGATATAGTATTAAAAACTGTTAAGTTTCAATGAAGAGTTCTTACTTACAACAAAGAGCGTATGAGTAATAGTACATAATATTATAAGGAATATTTTTAGTGCAATCATCATAAATTGCAGATCCGTTCAGAGTTACCACGTTTCGATATGTATCGAGTCCGGTTTGATAACCATTGCAAGACAATGAATCGCTGATAGTATATTTTGGAGCCATAGAAATACTCACGGTTCATCCAAGAGAAAATAGAACATTAGTACTCTGAGGATAGCCTACTTCATAGGTATAACCTACCGGTCCGTTACTAGCTATAACACTATATACTTTCGTATATCCCGTGGTACAGGAGGCATTAAAATTTGTCGTACTATTAGTAGTTGCTTTGTTCATATAGCATCCGAAGTAGGAAGTTCCTGCGGCACTTGCAGTATTAGCAGCTACCCATGCAGTAGTCGCTATCCTTGTGGAATTATCCCCGTTATTCGGTGTTGTTGCAGTCGGAGTACCAGTAAGAGCAGGGCTTACGAGAGGTGCTTTTAGATTTAGTGCTGTTTGTGTTGCTGTGCTGATTGGTTTGTTTACATCGCTTGTATCATCCACATTTCCGAGTCCGACATCTGCTTTTGTGAGTACTACAGATCCCGTACGAGTATTAACAGAAGTAACACTACTTCCACCACCGATACCTGAGAGATCAAGATACTCCTGTTTTATCTTCCCTTCCAGTGTCCCTGTTCCGAAAATAGTAGAGAGAATATATCCGAATTGTCCTTTTTGATTTGGGACATTCGGGAGCCCAGGGTCAGTCGACCGAAGACTATTCAGATAGTTTAGTACGGTCGTATCCTGTGATGCACCGTACGTAAATCCTATTGTTACAATAGTTATGAAAACAAGAAGATAAGCTCTTATTGCATAATTTGCGTTCTTCATAGAAAAAAAGTAAAAAAGTATATTTATAATCATTGTTTCAATATCGAGCGACATTATAGTACAACGCCTCCGAGAATCAAATATTTTTTCGTATCGGGTTTTGTATTTTTTACAAAAGCAAGCGTTGCGCTATTTTATAATGTAAAAAATAACCTCCTGTCATAATTTCCCGGCAAGTCCTTTTCACTGAATGGTAGACGGATTAAAATCTGGAGGAAGATTCATTATAATAGTACTATTGTTATTTACAAAAAATGGATCGTTTCCAGAAGGAAGGGATTGATTATTTTGAGCAAGTGCCACTACTTCAAACGATATTCATTCAAAATTCTGAAATCCTATTTGTTCACCATAAGCATATCCATGAAGTTTTTTATCAGCTTCACAATAATAAACAAAATTGTTAGTATCATAGTTAAAGTTAATATATCCAGCAGTATCACTATAGGCATATCCAGAAAACTTATATCCATATCAGGAGCCACACTTATCGGTAGAAGAAATAATATGAACATTTTTCATCATATCTACACCATTCCAATCTAATTTAAAAAAACCAAACTGAGAATCGTAGTAATATCCTCTCAAATAGTTTCCGATAACGTCACTGTCATTATTTTTATTCCAATAAGAGGTTATTTCTGTGGAAACTCCTCCCAATGAAAACCAGACCTGACTTCCATTGGAACCATAAGAAGTAGCTCATTGTGAAGGAATATTTATGTCTAGTACATCGAGTGCTAATACAGTACAAAAACTTCCGAATAAAGATACAAAAATACCTAGAAAGATTTTTTGTATGGATGGAAAGAATAACTTCATAAAAGAATATTATGAAAACTACTATATTTTTTACAAGAGTATCAAATAATATTTTTATGTCAACTCTTTGTTTCAAATACCTAAACAAATAAATTTTATTCTAAAATCCTTCTTTGTTCCTTTATTAAAAAAGGAATTCTATATAAAAAATCATTATCTAAAAAATTCCTACATTTTCCTTTGCTTTTTTATATTTTTCCATATAATACGCCCACTTCATTTTGACAGCAACTAGTATAAAACTGCTCTGTCATCCTATTTTCTTACGATTTTCATCATGACTTTCGCACCACCAAAAAAAGCTTCCAAGGTACAAACTGGAAAACGCCATGGTAAATGGCTCGAACTTAAGACTCGAAAGATTCTCAACAGTGTTTCTCTTCAATTTGATGCAGAAGGAAATGCTATCGGACTTTCTCATTTCGCTTCTCCTATTACTGGAGAATACAAAGGACGAAAAGTTTATTCTGTTGGTAAAGCTTCTAAAAAGATTCAAACCGTTCGTGCATAATCTTATGAACATCATAAAAAATAAGCATTAGCGAAAACTTTGCGAGAGATATTTCGCAAAGTTTTTTCGTTTTTTATCTCTTCTCCCTGTTCATTTACATTATGATAAAAGTTTCTCGTCGAAAAACTCGTTCTTGTCTCCTTCAAGCTCTTTATGCTCGATCTATGGGAGGTGTGAATTTTAATGAAACAACATTTCTCCATACTTTTTTCGATGAAACAACGTGTGAATCTTTCGATATCCCGTATTTTCAGGCAATGTTTGCTGGAATTATAGAAAAAGAAGGTGAACTTCTCACTATCGTACATAAGTATGCTCCGAAATTCGATATCACCACTATGCCAGTTGGAAATCTTCTTCCGATTATGATTGCAACATATGAAATGCTCTATCTGACCATTGATACTATTCCTGAAAAAGTAAGTATCAATGAAGCTATCGAACTCTCTAAAACGTTCTCAGATGATACGGCCCGTACCATGGTAAATGGAGTTCTCAACGCTCTCAAAGATGAGAAAACAACAATACTGGAAGTTATCAAAACAGATACCATGAAAGCAATATTTTTTGTATAATTTTTAATATATTTCTTATGTCTAAAAAAATTGTCTCTATATCGAGCAAGGCATTTGAAGAGAAAATAGGAACATTCGTATCTTCTCTTGAGATTCCATTCAAAGATATCACCAATTATTGTCTTGCCTTCATTCATCGATCAGTTTTGAATGAAAATATTATTCATACTCCCGAAAGTAATGAACGTCTCGAATTTCTTGGAGATGCCGTTCTTGAACTCATATCAACAGAACTTCTCTTTCATGCATATCCAGAAAAACCAGAAGGAGAACTAACCGATATACGGAGTGCTCTCGTTCGAGGAAAAAATCTCGCTTCCATAGGACTCAAACTACAGTTGCAGGATTATGTTCTCGTCTCCAAAGGAGAACTTCTTGCCGGAGGAAACACTAATCCATATATTGTTGCTAACACTGTAGAAGCCTTTCTCGGAGCACTCTATCTTGATCTTGGGTATGGAGAAGCAAAAAAATTTGTAGAAAAATACGTATATTCTACACTTTCAGAAATACTTGAAAAACAACTGTATGTTGATCCAAAATCCTATCTTCAGGAAATTTCTCAAGCAAAATATAGTACCACCCCCACTTATGAAGTTCTGAAAGAATCTGGATCAGATCATAGTAAATCTTACACGGTTGGAGTATATATTGGAATCAATCATATCGGAACAGGAATAGGTTCTAGCAAGAAAAAAGCACAACAAGAAGCAGCTGAAAATGCTCTCTCACTTCAGGAGACTTGGGAGAAAGAGATGAAAATATAATTTCGTTTTGACTTTCTTACATTTTTTCATACAATTTCCGCACTTTCATTAAAAAGAGCATTTGTCTCTTTTAATATATATTTTTAATAAATCAGGCACTATGCTCGCTAAATTCAAAAAAAGAAAACGACTCCGAACTCACGGATTCCTAACAAGATCTCTCACAGTTGGAGGACGAGCAGTTCTTGCAGCACGACGACGAAAAGGTCGTCATTCTCTCGCTGTAAGTTATCCAAATCGTTACAAGGAAACAAAGGGAAAATCTAAGATGCATAATGTTGCTGGAGGTACTGCACGTGTAGTACAATACCCAGGATCTAGTAAGCACTTTCGTCCAGATAATTCTACTCGATACACGAAAGTATCTACCAAAGCGGCTGAATAGTTTGTAAATACACTGTATGATTCCTAAAATATACAGACTCTCAGAAAACGAGGTGAAAAAGGTTTTACGATTCCGTAAACCTTTTTTTGCGTATGGATTCATAGCAAATATCCTTCCTAATAAAGTTGGATATAATCGTTTCGGAGTAGTTTTTTCTGGAAAACATACAAAAACTTCCGTGGACCGTAATTTTTTCCGTCGTCGACTCTACGATACAATTGCAGATATTTGTATCACTGGGGCTAATGATATTGTCTTCGTTCCTAAAAAATGAAAGACTTTCCACTATAAAAATCCCGAAGATATTGCTGGATTCGATAAAGACATTGGGTTTTTAAAGAAATTAGTGAAGAAATAATATAATCTATCTAAGACAACAAAAGTCCCCGTCTTGCGACGAAGGACTTTTTTATGTCAATTGGTGCCCAGAGAGAAACCTGTCCCGTCCCGGGAACTCCTTGCGACGAAAAGCCAAATCGTTGGCTTTTTCCCCGACTCCTTCACGGGTACCCCTTGAGGGTATCGTCGGTTTTCCTCGGAACACAAAGGACTACAATGCTCTTTTTCATCGCATCTCATCTCTTTATGAAAACCTCGTCATCTACGGCTTTAAGTCCTCTTTCCAGTGTGCACAAAGAAAACAAAAACCCACGTTTTCACGTGAGTTGTTTGATTTTCTTTGGTGCCCAGAGAGAGACTTGAACTCTCACACCGTACGGCAACGGCTTCTAAGACCGTCGTGTCTACCATTTCACCACCTGGGCAGGACTGAATGTGAGGACAGTATATGGAAAATAGAGAGAAATCAAGTTTTTTGTATGAAATTAACAGTCTATCGATATCTGGGGTTTTAATCCATATTTCCCAAGACTCCATAAGCAAAAACAAAACGACCCCATCCTAACGGATGAGATCGTTTTTATTTTTACATGGTGGGCCGGGTAGGGATCGAACCTACGAAGCCGAAGCAAAGGATTTACAGTCCTCCCCATTTGACCACTCTGGAACCGACCCAAAAAGAAAAAAAGTTCATAGTTTCTAGTTTAGACGAGGGATTCTCATCTTTTCAACTGTAACAACTGAACTATTGTAAAAATACAATGGAGCCACTTGTCGGAGTCGAACCGACGACCTACGGTTTACAAGACCGTTGCTCTACCAACTGAGCTAAAGTGGCAAAATCTTATCTTTTTCAAAGAGTGTTTTCTTCAAAGAAGTGCGGGCATTGTATGGAAAAGTGTGTATTTGTCAAAATTTTTAGAAAAAAAGTTAAAAATTTGACTTGCAAGCCCATATTGTATACAATACACCGGTATTTATCCACTTCTCCAAACCTCTTATGAAAGATCTATTTCAGGATTACAAAAAACAGAATTCGAAAAAAAATACAATAATTATCGTAGCGAGTCTTGCTTTTGCTTTTTCTATCAATACTTTCCTTTTCGGAACCGATATTGGTACTCGTCTTCAAACCTCTGTTATCAATTCTACAGTTAAAACTTCTACTACTCCTGCCGATATCGTAATCGTAAGTGCTGGAACTGGTACAGATATGCTGAAAATAAAATCTAATAATCAATTAGAGAATGTTTCCAAAATATATCTTTCTCTTGCCTTTGATCCACAATGACTCGCTATTAGTGATATTTTTTCTGAAGATAAAGAAGTGGAAGTGATAAAGAATTCTAATATCCCAGGAAATTCCAGTATTACTCTTCTCTTTAAGAAACCGAAAACTATAACAGAAAAAACTTCTCTTATTACTGTAGTATATAAGAAAACTGTAGAAAAAACTGTACTTAATCTCGGAGAAACGCAATTCAAGAGTGCAGATGGGACTCTCTATCAACTTACCAATAATTCATTTGAGTTCTAGAAATACGTTTATAAATAAATCCCCTTCAATAATGAGGGGGATTTATTTATTGATAAATTTGCCTTTTTCACTATAATCCCGGCCATTATTCCCCATTATCAAATTCACATGAAAAAAAATGAAATTCTTGAAAATATCTCTGTAGATAAACTTATATTTGGAGGAAAAGGTCTCGCAGTCGCCCCAGATGGACGGAAGATTATTATTACTGGTGGAGTAATCCCAGGAAGTGTCGTAAATCTTCGAATATTGAAAGTAAAAAAAGGGCATTTTGAAGCACAAATTGTAGATACTGTGAAGAAATCCCCACTCGAACAAGAACTTCCTGCTCATTATCAAGTATATGGAGGATGTAAATGGCTCCCTATCGCATATAAAGAACAACTGAAAATTAAAGAAGAACAGGTTCGGGAAGCATTTCATTATGTCGAAAAATACTGGCAGGAATCACCGGAAAAGACTCCAGTATTTCATCCGATTGTCGCATCGCCCGAGATATACGGCTACCGAAACAAAGTGGAGTTCTCTTGGGGGAAATACATCTCTGAAAAAGAAGGAGTGTACGATACGTTCCGTTTCGGGTTTCATGCCCAGGCACAATTCGATCGTATTATCGATTGTGATTTCTGTGTCCTTGCAGATGATGAAATTAATGCGATTTTCAAGGAAATGAACGAATACTCAAGAAAATCCGGTCTCCCGACCTACGATCCGAAAACGAATATTGGATTTTGGCGACATTTCGTCGTACGAAAAGCTCACTTCACAAATGAAATTATGCTCATATTGAGTATAAATCATGAATTTGAGGAATATAACCGAAAACATGAGGGGGATATTCTTATATTTGCTGGGAAACTCATGGAACAATTCCCTCATATCGCTTCTATCTATCTTCTTCAAAATTCTGGACGTGCTGATATTGTTACAGGAGAAGCAATCCTTATGAAAGGGAAACCGACTATTACCGAGCACCTGCTCGGGAAAACTTTTGAAATCAATCCGAAAAGTTTCTTCCAGACCAATTCTCTCGGAGCTGAAAAACTCTACTCGGTTGTCAGGGATCTTATGAAAACTCAAGGTGGAACTCTTCTTGATCTCTATGCAGGAACAGGAACCATTGGAATACTTCTTGCTGATAGGTTCGAGAAGGTGTATAGTGTCGAACTTGTACCGGAAGCAAGCAAAGATGGTGCAAAGAATGCTCTCAAAAACGGAGCGACCAATATTACGTTTATCAATGACAAAACAGAAAATTTCTTACCAAAATTTCTCGCAGAAAATAGCGATATAAAAAATACTTCTCTCATTATCGATCCCCCACGCGATGGAATGCATCCTGGTGCACTTCCTGAGATACTAAAGTTTAATTCCAAGGAAATCATTTATGTGAGCTGTAATCCCGCTACTCTTGCTCGTGATCTCGACTATATTTTCGCCAATTCCGATTATCATCTAACAGACATTATTCCAGTCGATATGTTTCCGCATACCCACCATATAGAAACAGTAGTACGACTAGAAAAATAATCAATACACATTTCATCGCTCTTAATAATACCAAAAAATATGCTTGATAAAAATTCAATTCAATCCTTTCTTAATGCTAGAGTATCGGCTATTTTTATCTCTTTTATTCAAGGAGGATGTTCGGGAACAAAAGTTTCAATCGAGACTGAGTTTGATAGAACAGGTCTTGTAGGCTCCCAAATTACGGAAGGTCTTACAGCTTATTATCGGAAAGAAGAACAAGTAGCTCTCGAACAAGGAAGAATAACATCCGTAAATGAAAAATGGATCTTTTCAAGCGATAAAGTTCAGGATAGATGTGGATGTGGATCAAGTTTCTCATTCGAAAAGAAACTAATAGATTCTAAAAAGCTCACAAAACTCCAAGGAATTTTCGGAAAGAAAAAAGAGGAGTGTAAATAAGGATAAAATTGAGATTTGACAAATAGTCCTAAAGAGTTATATTAAAATATAATATAGGCTTATTTTAAAATATGCGAACAATTACTCAATTTTATAATAAATGTCCAGACTGTATATGTAAACGTACAGTACTTTTAAAAGATGATCCTATCGGAGAGGTCTACAAGCCCCTTTTATTGGTATGATTATCTTTGAAAAAACTCGTAGCATCTCTTAAGACAGTCACTACAGAAGAAGATTTTTCCAAAATGCGTCAAGAGTTAGAAACACAGTACGGAATACGCTTTCTTATACAATGAACAGGATGAATTCAAGTATATAAAGACACTCCCTGACTTTGTAAGAGAAGTCGCGAAAATATTCAAAATAAACTCAATTCTATTATTGACAAAGAACTTGCAGCACAAGTACTCATGAAACAAACAGTAGAAGAATTATATCAAGAATAGAAAATACTTAAAAAATATATACTCCCTGTAAATTTTCTCTCACTTATGAATAAGTCGACATCTATCGAAAATCCAAATATAATACTTATCGGTATGCCTGGTTCTGGAAAAAGCACCATCGGTGAGCATCTTCATAAAATTACTCATCTTCCATTACTCGATATCGATGAGCATATCGAGAGACATGAACGAAAAAGCGTAGCTAAAATTATTCAAAAAATTGGTGATGAAGCATTTTTAAATCTAGAAGCAAAACTCGTGCAAGAGATAAATCCACAAGGAATGATTATCTCTTGTTCTGGGAGTGTTCCACTTCGTCAGGAAGCTATGAATCATCTTCGTAAGACTGGTACTTCTATCTATATCGACGTACCTATTGCGATTATCGCATCCCGTCTTCATCGTATGAAAGTAGATCGTATTATCGGAATGAATGGGAGACCGCCCGAGGCTCTTGAGGAAGTACTAACTGATAGACTTCCATTCTATAACAGAAGTTACGATTATGATTTTATCTGTCCAGATGATGTAAGCAAAGACGAAAAAGTACAGAGATTTGTAGATTTCATGAAAACAACAAATCCAAATCTTCTTCCGAATATAAAGTAAATATGAAAGTTATAGAAAAAAACCACCGAATATTCGGTGGTTTTTTTAGAGTACTTCTCTTGGTTTACTTCCGTCCGCAGGTCCGACAATTCCCATACTCTCAAGAATATCTATGACACGAGCAGCGCGTGCATATCCGAGTTTCATACGACGTTGGAGCATGGAGGTTGATGCTTTTCCTTCCGCGCGAACTACCTGTATAGCTTCTTCGATAATCTTTGGATCTTCATCAAATTCTCGCCCATTTCCATCACTCATACTTCCTTCAAAATTTCCCCGATCTCCATCCACAATCGATGCATCATAAATATCTTCGAGCATAGCTGGGTCAATCGTACGTTTGATATGATTTACGACTGCCTCCACTTCTTCTGTACTTACATAGACTCATTGAATACGTTCCGGTGCACTAGAACCAACAGGAGAATAGAGAAGATCCCCATTTCCAAGAAGGTCTTCCGCCCCCATACTATCGAGCACCGTTCGACTATCAATCTGAGAAGCTACCGTAAAAGCGATACGACTCGGAATATTTGCTTTAATAAGCCCAGTAATAATATCCACCGATGGACGCTGAGTTGCGACGATCAAGTGCATTCCAACTGCTCGAGCCATCTGAGCAATACGTGCGATAGCGTTTTCTACTTCCTTCTTGTTTCCGCTCATCATGAGATCAGCAAGTTCATCGATGATAATAACAATGTGTGGCATTTTGTCTTTTCGACCGACTTTTTCGTTGTACTCTCCGAGATTACGAGCTCGAGCAATCTGTAGTACATCATATCGTCGAAGCATTTCTGCGACCGACCATTTGAGGGAATTGAGGGCTTTTTCTGGATCGTTGATAACCGGAGTCAAGAGATGAGGAATTCCATTATACATCCCAAGTTCAACCCGCTTTGGGTCAATCATAATCATACGGAGCATATCAGGTGAATTCTTGTAAAGGAGCGAGAGGATAAAACCATTCATCCCAACTGATTTTCCAGAACCTGTTTGTCCTGCTATAAGGAGATGGGGCATTTTCCCCATATCGGCAACGATATAATCTCCATTGATATCTTTTCCAACTGCCATGGCAAGATTGGATTTATGTCCACTAAATACTGGACTCTCTAGTACTTCTCGTATACCTATCATATCACGTCTATCATTTGGTACCTCAATACCTACGAGTCCAACTCCTGGGATAGGAGCCTGAATACGAATAGACTTCGCCTTGAGAGAAAGAGCAAGATCTTTCTTAAGATTCTCGATACGATTGAGCTTCACTCCTTCTGCTGGTTTTAATCGATACTGTACTACGGTCGGTCCAACTTTCTCTCCAATCATTGTTACATCAATTTTAAAATGAAGGAGGGTTTTTTGAATTTCAAGTGATTTCTGCTCCACTTCTTTTGCATCGATAACATTTTCATGAGAAACATTATCAAGAAGTTCCATACTTGGAAATTCCCATTGACCAAAATCGGGCTTATTTATCTCTTTCTTTTGAATATCTGCAACACTCAGTTGTTTTGCTTGAGAAATAGGTTCTCTCAAAGACTCGTTCGATGAACCAAAAAATCCACCAAGAATTCCCTTATTTTCCTTTTTCTCGATAGGAATATGCTTAGGAATTTCTTTGATTGGTTTTTCTGAAGTACTCCGCGACTTTTTGAGAAGATTAATCTGATCTTCTAATTCTTTAGCTTTATCCCGATAAAAACTGTCATTTTTATCTTCTTTTAACTCATCTTTAATAGCCTTCCCTGTTTCTTTTATCGTCTGTTTCACATTATGAATCGATGGGATGGATGGAAGGTTTGAATGAATACTTCCGAAGATTTTCCGATAAGAGATGCGGAGTGTGAGATAAAGTGAAACAAGAAACCCTCCCATAAGAAATACAAGTGCTGGAGTATATCCAAAGAAAGAAACAAAGAAATCCCCAAAATCAAAAAGTCCTGCCTCATAGGGATGAAAAAATATATTTTCAAGCGATACAATTGATATCCAAAACATAAGAAGCCCTACGAGTCGCACCATACTCCAAGAGAGTTTATTGATGACTATGAGAAATCCAAGAACCGTAATAATCGGAGCAAAAATAAATCTATAGTCCGTGCCGAAAATAGTCGTCCCTATAGTAGTAACAATTCCTCCTATTGTTGAACTATTATCTCCCGCCAGTACCAATACTCCGAGAAATACGAGAATCCATCCAATGACGGTATTTTGGAGTTCATGAGTCCAGGTAGGTCGAGTCTTTTTTGTCTTTTTTTTCGCCATGAAAGTATGAAGTAGTCTATAGATAGAATATATAGCTCTAGATTATAGGGAAAAATGGGAAAAAGCAAGAAAAGGATTTGATGAGAATCTTGTTTCTCATATAATCACATCACTATTCTCTCATCTCTTTCCATGAATACTATTATTCTCACTCTTCTTATTATCCTTGTCCTTTCTATCGGATATGCGATTTTTCTTCTCCAAAAGAAACAAATATGAGGAAGTTTCAGCGAAAAAATCCTTCTTCTTGAACGGGACAAAACTCATCTGATAGAAGGAAAAATCCGACTCGAAGCAGAACTCGAGAGAAAGTCTCTAGAGCTCGGGGAACTCAAAGGAGAGATTAAAAAAATTTCTAAAGAACGAGATGAAATTGGAGGAAAATACGAAACAATCCTGCAAGAAAAAACCGAACTTCAATCCATGCGAAAATATCTTGAAAAAGAACTCACAGAAACAAAAGATATCCTTGCTCGCCATACAGCGGAAGAAATCCGAAAACAGAAAGAGTTCGAGGAATGAATTCATAAACTTGCAAATGCTGAGAAGGCACTTGAGGATGAGCGACAACGCATCCGTCGAGAAGATGAGAAAGAACAGACGAGTGCATTAGAGGAACAAACTCGTATCTGGAACGATCACGAGCAAATGGTACTCGCTCGACTTCGGGAAGCCTGTCAAAAACCATCCTTTGGTTTCACTTTGTACGATAACACTACTCTCCCAAATATTTTTACCAAACTCAAACCCGATGCGGTTATAGAATTCCTTTCTCAATATGTTGTGTTCGATGCGAAAAAATCAAAAAGCATTCGAACCTATATTCCTGATCAGGTAAAATCCACTGCTCGAAAATATAAAGATATTCCTGAAATCTATCGAACCGTGTTCTTTATCGTTCCAGCCAATGAACTTCAGGAACTCAAGACCTTGAGTTTTATTGAGGAATGATTTACTTTTTTTATTATATCGCCCGAATCCATAGAACCGATTCTCGCGAGTCTTCGGAAAATTACTGAATACGATACGATTGCTGATTTCGATCCTCAAGATCGGGAAACTATCGTAAATCTTATTGCGAGTTATGATCGACATATTTCCCTTCAAAATGCAACAAATATCCTCTTTACTCGGGAATCCATTGGACTCATGAACTCCCAAGAAGGATTGCATCCAGAGATTCGAAAAGAGATTATGAATAAAAAAGAAAATATGCGTACTAAAAAACTGAATGAATCTGAGCTTAAAAAAATCGCCCAAAGTATGGGCGAACAAGAACGTCAAGTAGAGGAGATTTTAAGTCCAAAAATTACAGTAGGAAAACGTGAGATAGAGGAAGTTCAGGAAATAATACAATAAATTTTCGAAAGGTTTATTTTTCTTTACTGAATTTATGATTCTTTAATTTTTCCCAGCGTCTATCATTATCTGCTCAAGTAACAACAGGTAATCCATAAAATACTTTATCGGAATTACGTGTATCAGGAGGTATAGTCTGACAATTCAATACTTGAACTGTTAATCTTTTTACAGTTTCAATGAGACTACCAAGTTTCTCGGTTAGAGTGGAGACTTTTAATGAGAGTCATGCCGAAGGTATTTCTAAGTTCATGTGATTATAGAAATAATAACATATAAATTTACACTTTTTCTACCCGTACACTTTTAATCTTCCCATCTTCAATCTCTTCTACTGTAAGAAGAAGAGATTCTTGAGATCCTGATAAAGTAATGGATTCTCCATTCTTTGGGAATCGTTCAAGAATAGAAAGTATGAGATAACTCACCGTTTCTCCGATGTATTCTTCACTAATATTTACTCAAGAATTAGTAAGTTCATATTCCTCAAGAATATCTTCTACCAGTACGCTTCCCTGAACAATTATAGCCCCATTGGAAGTCTTACGGATATATTCCTCTTCCTGGTCTTTTTCATCTTTGATATCTCCGAATACCTCCTCGATAATATCCTCAAGAGTAATAACTCCATCCACTCCTCCATGCTCATCGATAACGAGAGCAATATGTTTATGAGACTTCTGGAATATTGTAAGAATACGATCAATAGGTTGTGTAGAAGGAACTTTGATAATTTTTTCAAGATCAAGATTTTTGAGTTGTATATCACCTTTCCCCTCATTTTTCCAGTTAAAAGCTTCTCGAAAATTTACAACATAATCAATATTGTCCGGTGTCTCTGCATAAACTGGGATACGTGTATGACTCGATGTAAAGAAAAATGTACAAAGTTCATCTACGGTTATCTGCTCAGAAACGAAATCAACATTTACGCGAGGAGTCATAACGGAAGATGCTTCCGTCTCTCCAAGATCTAAGATACTTTTAATTTTTCTATGTTCATGAGTCTCTACTGCCCCATGTTCATAAGAGATATCCAAAAATGCTTCCAGTTCTTCCGCTGTTATAGAAGTAGTAATATCATTTGTACGAAATACTTTCTTAATTCCACGAACAAACCATTCTATTATAACCGTAAGAGGAAATAATACTTTCATAAGAAGCTCATAAAATGGAGCAACAAGAAGTGATACTTCACCGGAATATTTTGAAGCGAGAGATTTCGGAGTAATCTCTCCAAAAAGAAGGAGAATAAGTGTTACGGCACCGGTAGCAATTCCGATCCCATATTCACCAGGAAGACTCAAAGATTCGGCTATGTTTATGGCAGAAACTGTTGCAAGTGCAGAAGCTCCAACATTTACAAGATTATTTCCTATAAGGATTACTATGAGAAGTTGATCACTCTTTTCTTTTATACGCTTTAATGACTTTGCTCCAGTGCGTTTTTCTTTCAAAAACCCTACTATGGTATGCTTGGATATAGTCATGAGAGCAATTTCTGTTCCTGAGAAAAATGCAGAGAGTAATATAAGAATGACGAATGTTATAATCGAGACAGGGTCCATACGGAAGAAAAAAAATTAGAATGGTGATATTATAAAGATTTCTTTGAATTTGCAAGTTTTTCGGAAAGGGATACTTATTCTTTTTTAAATAAAATCTTTTATTTTTTACGAAAATATTAAATAGATTTGATTTCAAGTATTTTTAATATAAACTTCACTACAAATTATTCTGATAATTATCTATTCAATCATTGATTCTTATGATAAAAAAACAAGGAAACAAAACTTCTTTCTCACTCTCTGGTTTTACTCTTGTAGAACTTATTATTGTTATCTCTATTCTTGCTATTCTTGGAACTATTTCTTTTATCTCTTTGAGCGGATATCAAAGTTCTGCGCGAGATTCGAAACGCATCTCGAATGCAAGTGTTATATCAAAGGGTTTTGATATAACAATTATTACAGGGGCTCCTGTAAATACTTCCAAAACAGCAACTGGTTATAATATATCGTTTGTTTGAACAGAACTCACCATGACTGGATACTATGGAATAGTAAATGATACACTTCTTCAGTCTATTAAAGTATTTGGGAAAGATATTGCTGTTTATGATGGATTTCAAGAATATCGATATGGATACTTCCCAAGTGAAAAGAAATTTCAGGTTCTTGCAACGCTTGAGAATGCAGAAAATGCGCGATCTGTTTTTATTATCCCTTCTATCATAAATCAAGCATTTGCTGCAAGTACTCCTACTGCAGGATATGCTTATATTAAGGGGAACTTCACTTCTACTGGTGGTATCAATAATCTCGTGGTTGACGGAGCCACATGGAATGGAAAAACTCCTGTAAATGGAATAAAAACTTTTTCTGGAAGTGAAGCTATTATTATTGCTTCTCCAATAGCTATTGTTCCTGAGACAAACGTACCAGCCGATGGACAATGTGGAACTGCAAATGGACAACTCTTCACTGTAACACCAACCACAAATCTCTGTATGGTTGGGACCGCTACAGGAATGTTGGATAATGGTGGAGTTATCAATAGATGGACTTGGGGATGTACTGGGGTTAATGGCGGTGCTGATCTTTCTGTTACAAGTTGTTCGGCTGATCTCGATACTTCCATACATTGTGTATTTGATGATTCGGTAAATGGAAAATTCGGTGATGGAACCACGAACTACTGTACTTTTGCACCATAATACAAAACATTATCATAAAATAAAATGCTCGCATTATGCGAGCATTTTATAATTGAAATTTATGATACATCCTCGGATACGCCGTTGTAACCTCATTTGTATTCCCTTTCTGCGATAATCGAAAACTGATAGTTTTCGTAGAGGAGCAGCACGGACGGTACGGTGACCACACCGTTCTTACATACTCCCGGAAAGCGTACAAAATTGTAGAGAAAAAATCGAGGCAGATGCACGAGCAAAACAAGATGTATTCGCATTATATATAATTCCCGGAAAAATCAAAAGAAACTCCTTTTCATTCCCTATTTCTAATCATTATTTTCCCTCTCGCTTTCCAGAGCGACTGAGTCGTATATCTTGAGCTATTGCTTCTTTTGTCTCATCTTTTGTCTCATGGAAAAGAGCAGATGCATGAGAAATTTTCGTAACAAAGTGGTCAAAATCTTTAAGAACATCTACCAAAATATAAAAGAGTGGCACTCCTATTAAGAGTCCGACAAATCCAAATATATGTTCTGAAACAAGAAGTATCAAGAAAGTAAGAAATACGGGGAGTTCCATATAACTCGAAACTATTTTCGGATTCAAGTAGTATGCCTCTACTGCATGAATAAATGCCACCATACTAAGAAGAGCTATGATAACACTCGTACCACCATAATTATATCCGATAATAAGTATCGGTACTCCTGAAAGAAAAGTTCCAAGAATAGGAACAAATCCAAAGATAAAAACAATAACTCCGAGAGTGATAATATATGGGAATGATTCACCTCCATGAAAAAAACTCACGATGAGAAGTCCTATGATAGTAAGAACTGCGTTCGCAAAAGCAATTATTGCTTGTGCTTTAAAAATAAGACCAAATCCTTTTGTAATTTTCCCGAAAATAACTCGATATTCTTCATAGAGAAATGAGAAATTCCCTTTTTTCATCGTCTCAAGATAATCACTTATCTTTCTTCTATCTATAAGAAATACATAACTCAATATAAGAGCAATAAAGAATTTTGTAAGAAAAATCCCAATATTTTTAATATTCTCAAATGCTCCTTTTACGATATCCTGAACAGATTCTGGATTGAAAATATTATTCAATGCTTTATTGATACCCAAATCCATATTAACACTACTTTCTAAATGAGAAATAGCATCCCTGATTTGATTGGTGATAACTGGAGTATCATGAATGAGTCCTTTTCACTCTTCAAGTAAATGGGGAATCAGTGTGTAAAAAAGAGAGATGACAACAATAATAAAAGTAATATATACAAATGTAATAACAACTGGAAGTGAAGACCCTGTACGAAAAAATTTTCGGACCAATCTATGATGCGACATATGATCACTGAGCTGCACCATCTTAAGACTGATTGATTTCGCGATATCAAGAAAGAGGTAAGAAAAAAGGAAAGCGATAAGAAAAATTACAAGAAAAGACTCAAGAAAATATATTCCAATAAGCAAAAGTATAATGGCAAAAAATTTCTGAAAGAAATACCGATTGAACACGAGTTTAAAAAGAAAAGGAAGATGCATAGGAAATGAAAATAAGAAATTAATGACCGTCTTTTAGAATATATCCATTGCTTCGTCTACAAGTGATGGTTTATCAGATGAAGATTTCTGAGCAGTTCATCATCTTCACTTACGAACATCAATCTGATACCCTACCCCAAAGAGGGTATCAAGTGTTTCTTGGAGAAAGAGTCGTACATCAGCAGAGTCTAGTTTCTTGTAATTAAAATCATTGTCTGGATAGATAACAATCATATTTCCTTCCTCACTATAAGTTGAAACTCTGAGTCCAAGTCCGACAAAAGACCGTTTCGGAACAGCACGGATATGTTCAATAAACTGTGCAAAGTCAAAAGCAGAACTCGGAGAGTTCTCAGAAAGTTTCTTTTCTGTTTTCTGTGCTGTTTGTGCAGGAGGAGTTTCTATTATCTTTTCTTCTTTCTTAGAAAGAATTTTGTCTTCCTTTTTTTCAATTACAACAGACTTTATAGGAGCTACTACAGAACTCGTAACAATACACCGAAACACACTCGTTTCCAGAAGGAGAAATGGATCAGGAGAAAACTTGAGTCGTCCGTACACTCCTTCAAATATTTCAAAAAGGCTTGCATATGCACCAAATTCAGTTTTCTTTAAAGAATCTTTCATTCGATCCCGGAGAAAGAATAACAGTTGTTCAAGAAAAAGTCGTACATCGAGACTCTTTTCTCGGAGAAAAATGAGATTCTGAAGGGTTTTTTCTTGGTCTTTTATGATAAGATTCTCAGTAAAATCTGAGAGAAAGTCATCTCCGATTAATTCCAGATTCTCTTCGATATATTTCCTTTTTAATACTCCTCCGACGGAGTACTGTTCAAAAAGAGTGATAGCATCACGAAGTCCTCATTTTGCAAGTCTTGCGATGAGTTCGAGGGCTGATTCCTCTACTTGAATCTTCTCTTCATGAGCTATGTAATGAAGTCGTTCGATAATATCCTCATTCTTGATTCGCTTAAAATCATAACGTTGTGAACGAGAAATAATCGTGTCTGGAATCTTATGAATCTCAGTCGTTGCAAGGATGAATTTGACATGTTTCGGCGGCTCTTCCAGTGTCTTTAAAAGAGCATTGAAAGCTCCTTTTGAGAGCATATGTACCTCGTCGATAATATACACTTTATAAGGTGCTTGATTCGGTTGAAACTGAGCACGTTCAATCATATCACGAATATTATCGACTCCTGTATTGGAAGCCGCGTCAATCTCGATAACATCGAGAAGGCTTCCGTTTTCGAAATCACGACAGTTCTGACACTGTCCGCAAGGATTTCCATCAGCAGTGAGTGATAAACAATTCACTCATTTTGCAAGTATTCGCGCTACGGTTGTCTTACCAGTTCCACGAGAACCATGAAAAAGATATGCTCCAACGGTACGATTCTGAAGGAGAGCATTCTGTAAAACCTCTCGGACAAAGGTCTGTCCGAAAAGAGAATGAAAGTCTTTCGGTCGGTAGGTCTGATAGAGTGCCATTACAGGGAAAAATAGGAAAAATATATATAGACGAGTATATAGATGATGGACAAAAAACAAAATCTTTTCACTATTGAAAAGATACAAAAAGTACCCAGATGCCATAAAATCTGAGTACTATATCTTTATATGTTTCAATTATCGGTGTTTTGTTACCTTTTTTACACCTTCTGCTATAACCTCTGGTGCTTTTGCAAGTGTTTCTCTGTCGATTTCCACTTGTCATATTCCATTATAAATTTCTGCTCCTATTATTTCTTGTTTATCATCTAAAATAGGCATTCCTACTCCATTTTTTGATATACTTACTCCATCTATACCAAGAAATTCAAGATATTTTATGAGATTCATAACTCTCTCTGCCTGTTTTTTAAGAAAAATAAGCTTTTGAGGTATATCTTTTTCATCAAAAGAACTGGTATTATAGGTAAAATCAGTTACTCCTCCTGTTACTCCTACTCCTCCTATGCAACAATGTGTAAATCTATCGTATACTTTTCCCTGACTCTCCATATCTTCTTTGATTTCAGAATTTCGTTTCTCTTGATATTTCATTGCTTCCTTATAGCTGTCATGGACAATAAACCCATTTTCAATAAGACATCCCGAAACTATTTCAAAAGTAGATCGAGAAAATTCATCTCGAAGTTTATTGAACTTCAATAATATTACCTCTTTATGGGAATTATCACAGATAATTCCAAACTCATCTCCTCAGAATCGAGCAATTAAATCCTCTTCTCGAAAATGTCGGTATGCCATTTTAACAAATTCCTTCAAAACAACATCAGCGTTGTCATGATTGTAAATATCATTAATGCTTTTAAAAGAATCAATGTCAGAATAAACAATTGAAACTGATCATGCTTGATTTTGATCAATTCATCTCGTCTTTTTCTTTGTAAGAATATCTCTGAATTTCTTTTCAAATCCTGTTTTATCCGAAGCTCCAGTAAGGAGGTCAATATTATTTCTATGATCTCTAGTTACATCCTCTGCAAATCGATAGGTTCCTATTATCTTTCCTTTCTTATCCACCCTCGGAATAGTATGAAAATGAAGTGCTATCTTCTTTCCATCTTTTCGGCGAGGAAAGAAAGTTGCTTGATAAGCTTGTCATTTTTTTGTATGTTCAGATTGATATGCAGCAATACGCTCCTGTTCTTCGATATCTGGATAAAAAAGTGTCACTATTTCTCCATGTTCCTTCTGGTAGGCAAAAACTTCTTCCTTTGTATATCCGAGTATCTTTAGAAGTTTTGTGGAGAATTCAAGAGCTTTCCCCTCGATATCATATATAGAAAATGCTGTATATTGCTCCATGTGATCCATAAAAGCTTCATCATGAAGATTATTTTTTTCATTTCTTCTGATATAAAAAAATGATGCTGCGGCTCCAATAGTTGCGATTCCGTAACCCACTCATTCCAGAGGAGTTTCAGCAAGAAACAACGATGTAGTTCCAAGCGCGTTTGAGATAAAAAATCCTCAAAAAAGAATACTTGGAGTTTTCTTTCCTCTTCGTACATTGTCTACATTGAGATAATATACAAATCAGAGAAAAGTAAAAAAATTTACTATTGTAATAAGTCGTATAGCGGCAATGAGTCGCTCTTTATCTTCTCTTGTCTCATCGCTAGCGATATTCCAAAGGCTCATCCAATGATCTTTGCTGATTTGAATAAAACCTTTATTTTCCTGTATCTGCGATTGTATCTCATACATACTTTGTTCCACAATCGGAGTAACTATCGCATGAAGCTCGTATTTAGAATAAGAAGGAGATACTCGAGAAATATTCTCCAGAACTGAAACGAGTCAATGTTTATTAAGATCTTCCCAAAAAATCTTATGTAAACTATTTGTATTTATTCATTCTCATACTTTCATGCATTGTTCTACGGAATCTCTTACCCCATTAATAGGAAGAAGTTCACCCTTCTCTAAAGTACCCCCCTCTGCAGGAGAAGTAGCTGTAAGTAATGCAGAGAAAAGAGCTGCAGAAAGAGATGGTGTCATAAACTATAGGGATTCTTTATAAAAGATGAGCAATTGATTCATGTGGTCGAGCAGTATTGAGACGAATCGTTCCACCATCAAATGTATACGGAGATGGAATAAGCTCAAGCGAACCAAGAGACGGAAGATTATTTTGTTTTTCGAGTCCGTAGAACTCTTTTCCACGATTCACTATAAATGATGCATCTTCTGGATAATACCCATTCTTCGTATAGAATTCTATACTTTCTCGTACAAGATCTCCTTCGATTCCTGGGTAAATCTTATTGAAAAAACCTGGTTTAATAATCTCATCAACCGTATATCCAACCATTGCGGCATATGCAGGACTTACTCGTTTTATAGATCCTTGTTTATCAACAATAGTCAGAGGAAATGGACTGTTTTTAATAATATCATTCGCCATTTCTAAAAACATCAGCAACCAACTTAATTCTATTGCTAGGGTATTATCTTTTGCTGAATTATGTTCAAATATAGAAGATATCTGACCTTTGAGTCGTACTATAAGCGCATCGGATGATGGTTGAGCATAATGCACGAGATCTATATACTCAGAACGAACGGTATCAGTAAAGTTATAAATATTCGTAAGCATCATTCTTTGTTCTTCTGATAATCCTGTTCCATTCATACCAATTCGGACTTCTATCTGTCCACCATGTGGATGATTAAATTGTTTTTTGTACCAAAAAAAGGCTGGCTTATCTCCGTCGTCATTTACTGGAAGTTTATCCATTTCGATAAATTTTGAAGTATATCCGGATTCATTTGTAAATCCTTCAATAGTTTCTGGAGTATATACTTCTGACATAAGTTTTGATGCAGGAGTCTCTAGTTTCTCTGAAAGATTCGCACCGAAATTGGCAAGATATACCGAATTGGCAAACTGGAGTTTCCATTCCTCAGAACCTGATGTTCTATAAAAGATATTGAAAGCATGTTGATTATGTTCCAATACATTCAGTCCTGAAGTTTTAGTAATACGAGTTCTTGCGAGTGCATCAATTAGAGCAGCTGACATCTGAATAGATTCAAAATCATCATCAGAAAAACTAATACCTTCTTCTACGAGTTTTTCCTGAAAAGAACTGATATAACCATGAAAATTAGTTTCAGTAGTATAAAAACTTTTTCCAAATCATCCACGAAAACTTTCCCCTTCTGTAATAGCTTCTTGCGGTAAAAGTCCTTCAAAAATATTCATATTCTACGGTAGTAAAAAATAATCTATATTCTTTACTATAGCGAAAATATATTATCTGGCAAGTTTTTATCTAAAAAATTTTCTGATATTCCCGCTTCTTTCCGCTCTCCACCACTCATTTTGTTCCAGAAAAAATTCGTTCCGCATTGTTCATGCAGATATTTTGTCTCGTTTCTTCACTCAAACACTCGAGAAATACATCGTATCGGTGATTGATAACCCCCATTTTATGAAAGTTTCCGATAACATCAGAACCTATGAGTATACGAGTAGAAAATCGTTCCGTAAGCTCAATCCATTCAGGATCGGGAATCCCATTTTTACATATAATTTCATCGAAAATAATCCAAGAGTAATCAACATGAAGTCCTGGATATTGGAGTAAGAGTCGTTCTATCATCTTCTTATAAAATGGTGCATAGACACGACGAGAGATTCCACAGTGAGCAAATATCATCTTCATACGAGGAAATTCACGAAGGATTTCTTCAAGCTCATGGAGATACTTTGGACGATCTGCAATCCATGTGGTGGAGATATTATTATGTATAGAAACGGGCAAATCATATTTATCCGCAAACTCAAAAATCGGATAAAGTGCCTTGCTATTGATACGGGGAACATCACCATTTGTAAGAAGTGTCAAATCATCATGTCGAAGAAGGATTTCTCCAATTCCACTCCAGACACCCGGATAGAGTTTATACATTCGTTCTATATGCTTTATAGCGTGCTTATCAGCAGGATTAAATCCGCATATGAGTGGATAAATCCGTTTCTGATTTTCAGGAGAGAGCGTTTTGTATTCTTCTGCTATAATAGTATCTGTGGCACTATAATAATAACATTCACTATCATCATCCAAATAGTACTCTGGAGCTTCCCGTTCGTATTCGGACCATTGTTTTGTTACTGGAAGTCCAAATACTACCGCTTTTTGTATATTTGCTGCATCCATATGTGCGATAAGAGCATCGAATCCCTTTGTTTCCTGAAGAAAATTCACTGCATGCACATGGGAATCAACCATCGGATATCTCGACCCCCCGAGAGGCTCCAATGCCTTTTTTCCAGACTCGACAATAGCTTCTATTTTATCATTATCCAATCCTATGAGCAGAGATTCGTGGAGCATAAATTAGTTTTTTATATATTGTAAGAGTATATTTTCTTTTTCTTGCGTAAGTTTCGGGAGAAAATGATGAAGTGTTTTGTCTTTCCGAATAACAGTACGAATTTCTTCGGGAGTAAAAAGAGGAATAAAATCTTCAGATTTTTCATTACTCAGAGCCTTTAAAACATAGAAAAAATCTTCTGGTGTATAAACACAGGATTTTATAAAAGAAAGTTCAAGTAAATCTGCAAGGATATTTTTATTCTCGTCGGAAAGAAAATGGAAAACTTTGTAGATGTCAGTTCCATAAGTAAAAAGCGACTGGAGAAATTCTTTTCCGAGTATATCTATGACGAGTTTTTCTCCTTCTCCAAATATCCATTCGAGAATATTTCCGAGATCATCTGGAGTGTCGATAATCTGAATAAGTCCTTTGTATCGGATACTCTTTATAATACGCTTCTTATCATTTTCTTCAGGAATACTTGCAAGCAAACTTCCAAGATGTGTCGATTTCTCGATAACACGAGAGAGAGTATCTCCCATCTTAATAAGGAGAAGAAAGCGGTTCTTATACTCCATATGTTTCATACAAAGAAGGAGTCCTTTGTATGTGAGAATGATGTCCATGAGCTTTTCATCCAGACTCATAATAATATGACGATGGAGCGTAAAAGAATCGTCCGATGCTGCAATCAAATCGATAATAAGAGCAAGTTCCTCTTCATTATGAATGAGATACTCCTTTTCTCCAAGAGTAAAACTATGAATAGTCAATGAAGCCATAAATTATATTTGGTAATTATTCTCCAAGTTTTTTATACGGTCCCCGAGATCTGGATGGGACATAAAAAGTGTCATGAATCCTTTCTCAGAATGAATCTTGAATGTCGCGAGTTTTCCATCGTCCACGATTTCTTTGTTTGCGACGATGTACTGGAGTCGTTTGAGTGCGAGTATCATCTTGTCTTTCCCAACGAGTCGTGAACTTCCTTCATCCGCACGATACTCACGATAGCGGGAAAATGCCATAAGTACGAGAGAAGCGAGAATTCCGAGAGCTATTTCCAGAACCATAACAGTCAGAAAATATCCCCATCCCTGTCCTTCTTCGTTTTTGAAGACGGTTTTATCTATGATACTTCCGATAATTCGAGCGAAAAATATAACAAAGGTATTGAGAACTCCTTGTAACAAAGTCATAGTAACCATATCTCCATTGAGGATATGACTCATCTCGTGAGCGATAACTCCTTCGATTTCTGGAGCAGTCATGCTATTTAAAAGTCCAGTAGAAACCGCAACGAGCGATTTATTTTTAGATGGACCCGTTGCAAAGGCATTGGGGTCAGAGCTCTCGTACACTCCCACTTCCGGCATAGTGATGTTATTTTGTTTAGCGAGCTGTGCAACAGTCGTATATACGAGCTGTGCCTTCGGTTCATAATCCATGAGCCGACTCTCGGACATAGGCTCTATATTATACGCTCGTTTTGCCATCCATCGGGATATAGCAAGACTCAAGAATGATCCTGCAAAACCGAAGAGGAGAGCGAATATAAAGAGACTCTGATATCCATTGTTCAAATTTGGAGTAACTTGTACACCAAAGTAGCGTTCAAGCACAAATATTAGTGCTGTGACAATAAGGATGATGGCAAGATTTGTCGCCAAGAAGAGAAGAATACGTTTGAGAAAGTTCATAATTTAAAAAGATAATTTTTAAAAAAGGAAGTATATGAAAAAATATGAAAAAATCAAGAGACTAGAGAAAATGTTCCAGTACGACAATTTGTTCCTCTGAAACCTCTTCAATATCGCGAATATACGGAATAAGAAAAGCAGATGGGACGATATGAATATTTATTTTTCTCAGGAATTTTCTGAGAACATACACCTGAAAATATTTACAGCACGTTGCGAGGGGGGTGATGGGGTTGTTGGAATGGACTGCTCGGAGAAATGCTCCGAGACCTGGATGTTTTGGAATCATCGCTTCGCTCTCAATTTTTGATGGGAATGGAGAGAGTAAGCCTAAATCGTGATAAGTTACAATGGAAAAAATATCAGATTTCACCACTTCCCGAACCGTGAGTGGTCCGAGGAATCGACTCACACTGTGGAGCCAGACGACATCCGGTTGGAACTCTCGGAGCTTTTTTCGGATGACAAATGTGGAAGTTATATTACAGAGAGAATACACGAGTCCTGCAAGACGGAGGAGTCTCGAGAATCGGCTTTTTCCTGAATCCCATCCAAATATTTCCACTTCATACCCGTGCTGTCGAAGGGTTTTTGCGATAGTTTGTACATGAGTTTCTATCCCTCCGAGGAGCGTCGTGTAATCACTCGCGAGGAGGATTTTCTTGGTACTCGATGGGAGTATTTCCCGTACTTGTCATATCCATCGCTCTTCTGTGTACCTATCCGCGATACGTCTCGACTCGTGCGAAAGTGCATCCCATTCAGATTTCTCGGATCACAAGAGTGAGTCGAGAGAAGAATACTTCTCCGAAACTTCCATAATCGTCTGTGTAAGCACTTTTATATTCTCTGAATCGCTCGGAGAAAATGGAATCGCGAGCTCCTTCGGAATAAATGAGGTGAGTCCTCCTTTACTGAAACCGATAACTGGAACTCCTTCCGAGAGAGATTCGAGTGCCGAGAGTCCGAAGGTTTCGAGGAATCGAGACGGCATAAGAGAGAAGTGGGATACTTGAAGTACGCTTCGTATCGCGAAGAGCGATTGCCATCCGAAAAAGTATATTTTCGGAACTTCTCCTTCTTCCGAAGTTTCAAAAAGCTCTATCTTTTGAGTGATAGTCTCATCATTGAGGGACGAACAATCCTCGAAAAAAGGTGTCCCAGCAAACTTCTGGAAGAGATTTTCTCGGAGAGAACCTTCCCCGAATATGAAGACATTTCCTGGAAGTTCCCCAGTTTTCTCCACTATCTCCGAAAGTGCCCCAACCACGAGGTCGAAGCCTTTTTCTTTTGCGAGACGTCAGAAGAATATGAAGTTCATGGAGAATTTTAAAAGTACATTATATAGTAGACTATGTACTATGTACTTTTTTGCAAATAATTTTTATGGTTTTTATACCTTTTCTTTACCTAAATCTTCGATTTCGAGCTCTTCAACTGTCATCCATTCGATACTACTCTCTTTCAATCCATGCTTCTCATAGAGCAATTCCTCCATTTCCTCAATTTGCATCGGTTCATGCTCCAATACCTTCACTTTTGCATCCGTAAAATCCAGAATGATAGTTTTCATAAAAAAATCGTTAGATGATAAACGATCATGATCTAACGATTTTTTGGGAAAATGCAAGTTTAATTTATGACTATTATTTAGTCTTCAGATTTATCTGATATTGAATCCTTTTCCCAGAAATAAGACTTTCCATTTCAGAAAGAGTTAGCAAATGGAATCAGAGTGTTTCTGGATGTAAAGAAATAAAACAAAATTTAAATCTCTCACCAAGAAAACGAGCAAGATTAAATTCATTTTCTGTCGCTCAGAAGAAGAAACCATTCGGATTATTTGGTAACTTTTTCTTTGTGGTTTTAAGTTCAATAAGAACTATTTCGGATATATCTCAGATTTCTATTTCAGATAATCCAGAATAAACATCTGGCACAAGCACTAAATCAAAGGCTTTGGAAAATCTTTTCTCTATACCCATAGCTTCCATAATAAGCCTTCTACTTTCTTTACTCGGCGAACGAAATCTCTTATCTTGCTCTAACAAAAAAGCAATAGCTTCTTTTTCTGTATTAAGATTATCGAAAGTTATCTTGTACGAATGTGCTCATTTTATTGGTTCTGTCATTTTTGGCACGAAGAAATAATAAAATATAAAACTATTTATTTCAGGGTTTTTCGTTCCATTTCATCGAGAGTTTTTCATTCTTCTGTTTTCCATTCTGTCCAACCATTTGCAGAACGAGCAAGAACAAAAGAAGCAGCAGAACTTGGGCTATTGAAAATATAATCTTCTAAAAATATGAAAGTATCGGTGTTATATTCTTTGATAACTCCTTTTTCTAAAAGATTTATTTGAAAACTCTTATACCATCCGTCAGCGACGGAACCCTTGGCAATTTCTATTTTCGCAAGCGAACCTTTTTGTACAAGAAATCATTCTGAAATATAAACTCACGTTGCTTGAAATACAGGTCATTTAGATGATCATTTACAAATATATTTCCTTTCTTGTGCAAGAGATTCTATTTTAACCTCCGTCAATATTGGATAACCGAGAAAAGAAATAAGAAGCTCGATGTTATCGAGAAAATCTTCCATAGTATCAATCTGGTATTCAGGAAGGTTATTTATTTTCGGCTCAACAGAATTCTCCATAAGAAATACTTTTGCCTGTTTTGTTTTCTGTATTGCTCTTGCCTCAAGATATTTAATATCAGCTTTTGTTAGATTATTATTCTGCGATATAAAAGCAATTGCAAAATTCCAAAAATCTTTTTTATTACCATGTGTTGCAATTCGTTCATATAAATTTTCAGCTTCACCAATATATACCATATCTTGTTGGTGAATATTTTTTCAGAAAAGAAAATATATTGCAGGATTGCTCGCTTCTTTTCTATCACTCATTTCTTTAAGGTTTGCTCGGGGAATTATAATTCCTTTTCCAATCCAGCTTGAAAGTTCAATAGTTTTAATTCCAGCGGAATTTCCCTGAACAAGGTAAGTTATAAGAGTTTTTCAGCGAGCCATATATAAAAAGTTTTAGATTTAAAATATTCTACTCAAGTTAAACCTTATTTCCCCTTCCTCTTCCCCACAAACACTCCCAATATCAGAAACAGAATGAGTGAAATATACACGGACTCGAAGCTATGCAAGAAGAGGTTCATAGTAAGGACTGCTATAAATGAAGCGAAGAGTGCGGGCGAGAGTGGGAATATGAGCCAGGCGATGGTTCCTATAATGGCACAGAAGAGGACGAATGCGACAACTCCTCATTCGACCAATTGCTGGATATACCAACTCTCTGGGATGTAGTAATCCTCAGAGGCTTTTATATCTCCGCCGTAAATAGGATCGTCGGCGAGTTTTACGACATAGCGGTAAGCTGGTCCGGCGGTTCCGAGTCCTTGTCCCATTGGGTGTTCCTGGAATCGTTCGATTCCCGTCATGGCACGATCGAAATGCCCCTGAGATGAACCAGATCGGAGGATAATCCGATCAATCGTCCCCTCGTATCGGAGGTAGAAAAGTCCTAAAAGAACAGCAAGGAGGAGTACGATATATATACTCTCTTTTTTGTATTTTCGCCAAATGGTTCCGAGGGAGAATATTACCAGAGTCACACACCCGAGAACGATTCCGATAAGTGCACTTCGCGAATATGTCAGAAATACCAGTCCGAGAAGTATGATGGACCAGATTCCTACGAGAAAATGGTATGCTTTTTTGGTTCGGAAATAGTGAGCGAGAAGTCCCAAGTAGACGATGATAAAATAGGCAGCAGGGTTCGGTCCGTCGAATATTCCCTGAAATCTTCTTACGCGGGCTCCGTCTATCCCGTGGTAAATAGGCGGTGTTCCTCCGAAGCTCCAGTTAGAGAGATTTGGCGAGAATCCGAAGTGGAGGAGGATGGTTTCGTGGAATACGAACCGTACGAGAATCCCTATAGCGAGTGCAGAGCTTGCCGAGATAAGGAATATTTTTACATACTGAGAGACACTTCCTACGAGGAGACCGCTTCCGTGTTTTGCCACGAGAAAAGCGATGAGAAATTCGAAATCATACCGTCCGCCGTAAACGAGCGATGCAAGTCAGAGTCCATTAACCAGAGTAACTATCACAAGATATCCGATGTACGAACCGATCAAATAATCGAGGATATCGAGCTTCGGAAATATTTTCCGTTTCCAGAAATCGAGTACGAGTACGATAATAAGCGTCCCGAGGAATATCTCTTTGAAGAAATTTACCCCTGGAATGGCGAGTTTACTTCCGAGAAATACACTTGCAAGTACACTCCAAGGAAGGAGGATGAGAAATATGCGGAAAATACGATCGAACATGGTTTAGAAATTACGAGGTATGAGGAAATGCAAGCAAGTAGGATTTTCATTTCGATATTCATATGACCTTGGGAAATTTTCGCACATCACTGGCTTCATATGGACGAGAAATAAAAACCCTACTTGCGAACTAGTAATAATTGATGATTTTGTATTTGCGAATTGTATGAAATTATATACAATACGCAAGCAAAAATTTTATTCTATTTTAATAAAAAATTATGACTCAAATCGACCCAACAAAAGTTGCAGAAGTTGCTGCAACACTCAAGAGAAAACCAGTTGTATCCAGTGCATGTATCGGTTGCGGTGCGTGTGTTGCTATATCGGGAGATGTATTCGAGCTCAATGACGACGGGTACTCTATCGTCAAAGAACTTCCTGACTACGAAGGGAAAGATGTGGACGATAGTATCGCTGCATGTCCTGTGAGCGCCATTAGTTGGTCTAAATAATTACTTCACTATCATAAAATCTATGAATACAATAGCTAAAATACCAGAAGTTCTTCAAATCGAATTGGAAAATCCAGGTCTTTACAATCAAGCAGAAAGTGCATTCTCTGAAATTGTTCGTCTCTTAGAGAGAGATAATATCCGTGTTCAAGATTATTTGAATAATGGGACCAATTTTTTAGAAGAAATGATACGTGTTGTACAAAGTTTTTTTCCAGTAAATGCCAATATTTTTCATACAGCATATTCTGGACTTTCCAAAAAAGACAAGGAAACTTTCCGTATTGCAAATATTCAACCTCTTCTTTCTATGCCTTTTAGTAAAAACCTACGAGCAAAAGAAGAACATTTCCTCCAAAGGTTTGAGTCAATTCTTGAAAAAAAAGGATAGTTTAAATCCCCGCCACACGATATGTGAGCGGGGATTTATTTTCCCTCCTTTTAGGGATTTATTGGTTCAAGAAACAGAATATATTTGATTCACATCTGGTACGAGGATCTTATCTGCTTCGGGAATCGCAATCTTCTGTAAACTTGAATCGATTTTTCGACGACCAAGGAAATGTTTAAATGCCAAGGTTGACGAATCACGTTCCCCATGAACCAGAACAACCAGAGCTCCAGGACGGAGGTGCAATTTCTTGTACCAGCTCCAGAGATCCTTCTGATCCATATGACCCGAGAGGAAATTAAAACGCTTCACCCGAGCCAAAACTTCAATAGGGCAATCGATATCTGGAAGTCGGACAAGCTTTTTCGGCTTGACTTCATCCGTCAGATCACGACCGAGTGTTCCTTCGGCCATATACCCCATAAAGAAGAACGTAGTACGGATATCTGCCAAGTATTTCAAAAGATAGGTCATAATCGGCCCACCCGTTGCCATACCCGACGAGGTTACGATGATTTTGAAACCTTCTTCAGCGAGAATCTCTTCCCGGTTTTTTGCATCGATGACAGAAAAAGTTCCTGATTCCGATTTGAGTTCGTCCATCCCGCTTCCTACTACACCATATTTCTGATACAGCTCGGTGTACTCAGTTGCGAGCGGAGAATCCAAAAAGATTTTTCCAGTAAATTTCCCTTCTTTTCGCATTTTGATGAGCAAAGACAGAATCATCTGTGCCCGATCGAGTGCAAACGACGGAATAATGAGACAATCTCGTGAATTTGAAGCCTTAACAACACTCTCCTCGAATTCACGATACCCGACATCAAACTCTTCACGAACTTTGTCGCCGTACGTTGTTTCCATAACCACCAGATCAAGCGGGAAATTAGGAACTTCCGCGAGACCAAATGGATGAAGAGGCGTACGAGCTGGACCGAGATCACCAGAGAAGAAAAAATACTTCACTTTGGCTTTCCTGGTTGCAACACGAAAGAGAACAGAAACAGAACCAGCAACATGCCCGGCGTTCCAAAAAGAAAAAGATACCTCCGGGCAGATTTCCTGCCAGTGAGCTTTTTTCCCTTCAGAAACTTCCATTTCTGTCGTTCCTTGTATGGCAGTTTCTGCATCATCTGATGTGAAAATCGGAAGCAGGGGTTTCTGAATCTTGGTGTAGATATCTGCTTCCTTTTCAATCTTCCGATCACGCAACAATTTCTTGGCAACATCATAGACTTCTTTGTTCGGACGAGCATCGTGAGTTTCGTTACGATTTCCACCGGAATCACGCTGGACACCGGTAGCTTCATAACTTGCTACCGTACGACGCGCCTCCTTACATTCTTCGATGAACTTGTCATACTTGCGCTTTTCCTTCTCGTACTCAGTAGCAAATATCTTTGCGCTATCGAGCAGAGCCGTATGAGCAACAAGTTTCGTGAGTTCCGAAGCGTAGATATCACCTTGAAATGATTCTTTCTGATTAAACAACATAGGAAGTCGTCCACAATGATCGATGTGTCCATGGGTTATGATAACCGCATCAACACTATCAACCTTGAACGGAAGGTCCGAGTTTAAATCCTGACCCAATCCCTGAAATGCACCCATATCGATAATGACACTTATTTCTGTACCATCATCGAACTCGACAATGAGATTATGACAAGAACCTGTCAGGCTCTGATCATCATTCCCAATGCCTCCAAAATGCTGGAGAAGTACGTTTTCCACGATACGTTTTGACATAATAGTATCTCCCTTGTCAGATGTGAATATAAATAGATTTTGTTAAAGAACTGAATTTGTTATACACACTTTTTATAAATATGCAAGTCTTTTTAAAAGAACCGTAAAAAAAGAGCATATTACGAAGATATGCTCTCAAAAGAAATTCCAAATTAGATTGTTGTTTTCTCTATAAGTTTAGTAATATGTGGTGGATTGGATATAGTTGGCTTTATGGTATGAATACTCTTAGTATTTACAGTTCCATCCGCTATATTTTCCTCGGTATGAACTATTTCACCGATAACTTGTTGAGAAATTGCTATTAATTCACTTTGTAAAGGTTTATTATATTTCAACAATAGCCCTTCTACATCATGGGAAGTTTGTGAAATTTTTTTTAAAACAATATCACTAAAAGAAACATCAAAATCTTTCAATTTAAACCTTTTCATTATAGTTGTTTTTGTATATCCGATAACAAAGCTTACTTTTTCTCTATCATGATATTTTTTCCTAGCACGACCTGTAAGGTCTGGAAAATCTGAAATATTCATATCTATCAATTTAAAACTAATATTCTCTATATACACTTCTTAGAGGTAAATAAAATCTATTGTAATGTAACTATTCTACTCTCGCTCTCTTTTCGTCCTTTGAGTTCGTACCCACCCTGTGCAAGAGTCTTGTCAGAAAGAACAATTCGATTCGGGATTCCGAGAAGATCAGCATCTCCGGCCTTAGCTCCAAATCCAGTATTTCGGTCATCGATAAGCACGGTTGCTCCTTCGGATTCAAGTTTCTCAGCCAGCTTCTTCGCCTCTTCCAGATGGTCTCCGATAATAATCATATAATGACTAAATGGTGCAACATTTTCTGGCCAGACAAGCCCTTTTTCATCCATGAACTTCTCAGCAATAACCCCCATAAGTCGACTTACTCCGATTCCATAACATCCCATCACCACTTCCTGTTTCTTTCCTTCTGCATCAGTATATCCGAGTCAAAAAGCATTGGAGAAGCGGGTTCCAAGCTTGAAGATATTTCCGACTTCCGATGCTTGCACAACGAAGTGTTCCTTGGAAGCACATTCCACACATACAAACCCTGCTGGATCGATAATCTCTTCGTTATGTGCTTGTCCGCACTTCGAACAAACATATACATCATCCTCTCCGATACCAAGGTCCGTCTGAAATTCATAGCTATATTTGGAAAAAGCTCCACCAGAAGCGAATACATATCGAGTCGATTCCCCGAGTCCGAGTCGCTCGTAGATACGAACATACGCTTTTCGGACTTCCTCGAAAAATATATCAAGGTCTTCGCTGTTTCGATGGAAAGAATAGAGATCCTTCATAAGAAACTCTCGTCCACGGAGGATTCCAGATTTCGCACGAGCTTCGTTTCGAAACTTTGTCTGGAACTGATATACCGCACAAGTATCGAGATCTTTATAAGACTGAATAAATTCCTGCATAAGTGGAGTCACAATCTCTTCGTGCGTTGGATTGAGAGCATAATATTTTCCAGAAGCCCCTTCCACTTTGAAAAGATTGTCCATAGTATCCCATCGACCAGTTGTCTCCCAGTGTTCTCGTGTCCCAAAGGAAGTCATAAGAATCTCAGAACATCCAATCGCATCGAGCTCTTCTCGGACAATCCGCTTGATATTTTCTAGGACTCGAAGTCCGAGATGAAGGTACATATATGCTCCTGCCATCTCCTGACGAACAAACCCCGCCTGAAGGAGAAGTCCAGTAGAACGATTATCGGAAGTCTGTGGAACAGTTTTAAGTGTATGAAATGGATAACGAGAAAGTTGAAGCATAAAATATAGTATTTATTTGGTAATAGAGGGGATTATATGAAAAACTCTTCTTTAAGCAAAGGGATTTTGATAAGTTTTTTGTTTGATTATTTTTAAAATTTAATAAATTTTTAATAAATCAAATTGACAATTATATATTTTTATATACAAATACTAGGTTGTTTTTCCAAATTAGAAATTCAATCAATCAAGGAGATTAATATGCTACACAAAAAACATCCTGGTACTCATGTTCCTTCCGATTTCAAAATCAAAAAGGGACGAGTGATGTTTGGACTGAAGGACCATCCTTCACGTGGTGTCGAAGCGGTTATCTTGCCGACCTTCGATATTCGAAACTATTCTCTCACGGGTATCGCACAAGTGGTAGAGAGAATCAATGCTATGGACAAAAAATTCCAGGACAGTTACTGTGAAGAATTGGTCAAGCAGAATTACAACGGTCTGGATTCTCGATTCACTCTCGAAAACGGTAATCTTGTAGCACTCGATGAAGATGCCGCTACGCAATTGTTTCAATTGCGTTTTCCATTATCGAATTTCAGATTCTGTGTTCCCATTTAAAAGGGGTGGGATACAAAAAACGGCTCAAATAATGAGCCGTTTTTCTTTGTCTATTCTTACGCATGTTTCACATCTGTATGTTCTGATATCTCAAAAGAGAGTGCTACAAGATCAGTAGAATCAAGTTCACGAACATCTTTCTTTCCAAGAATACGGATGAAATCTTCCATTTCTCTCTTATACACATTAAAGAGTCTGGTAAGCATCTCGGCAGATTTATACATATCGAACCGAGCTCGGAGATCAGGATTCTGAGTTGCGATACCAACAGGACAAGTTCCTTTATGACACACACGGTACTGCTGACATCCGATACCAATCATAGCAAGAGTGGAAACTCCGACCCCATCGGCTCCGAGAGCGATCGCTTTGGTGATATCTGCACTTGTTCGGAATCCTCCAGTTACAAGGAGTGTTATATTTCGACCAACCCCCTTAGTATCAAGAAACTTACGAGCACGATAGATAGCATACGGCGCTGGAATACATACATTGTCTTTTATATGATTTGGTGCTGCACCAGTAGCTCCACCTCGACAATCGATAGTGATAAAATCTGGCTCACAGAACACTGCAACTTCAAGATCATCTTCAATATGTGAAGCAACGATCTTGATACCGATTGGTTTTCCACCAGAAAGTTCTCGGAGATATGCTACTCGTTCTTTGAGATCTTCTTTTGTTTTGATATCTGGATGATTTGCTGGAGAGATGATATCTTTTCCTTGTTCTACACCTCGAACTTGAGCAATCTCTGCCGTTACTTTTTCTCCGAGAAGATGCCCTCCAAGTCCCGCTTTTGCTGCTTGTCCGATTTTAATTTCGATTCCGTGAGCCTTTTTCATATTTTCTTCTGTTACACCAAAACGTCCAGTGGAATATTCAAATATATAAGTGCTCGAATTATCAAATTCTTCTTGAAGTAATCCTCATTCTCCTCCACACATCATAGTTCCAACAGCTTTTGATCCTTTTGCAAGAGCTATCTTTGCCTCTCGAGACATGGAACCAAAAGACATATGAGAAACATAGAATGGAAGTTTGAGACTTATTGGATGTTTTGCCTTCGGTCCGATAACAATATCAAGACTCGGAGTAAGTTCATGTTCATCATATACACGACGCGCAAGTTGTGCAGGAAGAAATACAATATCCTCAAAGAGATTTCGCCAATTCTTTTTCGTCCCCATAGCAGAAATTTCTTCTTTTCCACTCACAGCTTTTTCAAAAATAGAACGGAAGTCTCCTTCAAGCTCATCGGAAGTCTTTTCCCATTTTCCAAGATAAGAGATACCACTTGTTGGAGCGGAAGAATCCGCTTTTCGAATAACACGAACACATCCATCTTTTCCAACTCCACATACCGGACATCTCCAAGTATCTGGGATATCTTCCCATTTCGTTCCTGGTGCTATTCCTCCATCAGGATCCCCTTTTGATTCGTCGTAAATCCACTTACATAAACCACATACATATTGTTCACCAGTTGAGTCTGATGAAGAAGATTCAGATACTCTAGAACTAGAAGGATGAGTTTTTCTCCAAGCGAAGAGCCGAAGAATAAATACTCCTGCTCCGATGGCAAGTGGAACATAATCAATACCTGTATGTACAACTAGAGCAACATGAACACAAGTCATATAAAATACTACAAGAACTGTTCTATGGAGCCATTTCCATTTTCTTCCAAGGAGTCGAACTGAGATATTATTGGAAGTCACAAGAAGGAGTGTTGAAAAAACTGTAGCGATAATTCCATAAAGAAAAAGCTGATTTGTTGCCCAAAGAGAACTTTTTCCAAAAAAGGACGGATAGACATAGAAAAATCCAAGTCCATGAGTAAGCGCTGCCATTCCCATCATTATCCCCATTCCTCGTCTCGTCATCATAAGTTTTGAAAAGAGAAGTGCATCTGGAAAAAGGTCAGAGAGAGGGCGAACAATCATTATAAGAATAAGAAAGAACCAGGCAATTCCTCCGAAATCACCATATTCTACTTTTAGTCCTAAATCATAGGCATTTGTCACATAAAAAACTACTGGAAGTAGGAAACTTCCATAAATCATAGCAAAATTTCCCCACTTTAAAAGGCGATTCATATACGACATCTTCATTATCATATTCGTCCAATTTATAATTTTTGAAATCATGAGTGTAAAATACATATGAATAAAAATAATTCTCTTTTTGAGGCAAATATTTTACCTATTTATCCAGAAAAGCAAGAGAAATGTGAAACTATAATAATAAACCTTAAACAGACCTTAAGTCTTAATACAGAATATAATTTAAATATTTAATACATATTTAATATTTAAAAATATCATATTCATATCTATTACTTTTTACAAAAATATATAATTCTGTAAAAGTATGAAAAAAGATTTGCAATCAAAAAAAATATCCATATACTCCCTCTCGAATATTTCTTTACAAAATTCCTATGGTAGATAATAAAAAAGAGGCACTTAACTCAGCACTCGCGATGATTGAGAAACAATTTGGGGCTGGTTCTGTTATGAAACTCGGAGATCAACAAGCAATTAAAGTAGAGATGATAGGGTCTGGTTCCATCGCTCTCGATGCAGCACTCGGTGGAGGATATGCAAAAGGACGTATCGTCGAGATTTATGGACCTGAATCTTCTGGTAAAACAACTCTCACACTCCATGCTATTGCAGAAGTACAAAGAATGGGTGGAACGGCTGCATTTATCGATGCAGAACACGCCCTCGACCCTGAATATGCCAAAAGAATCGGGGTAAAAGTGGATGAACTTATTATTTCTCAACCAGATTATGGAGAACAAGCACTCGAGATTGTTGATGCTCTTGTTCGATCCAATGCGGTAGATCTCATCGTCGTTGACTCTGTTGCTGCTCTTGTTCCAAAAGCAGAAATTGAGGGAAATATGGGAGATTCCTTTATGGGACTTCAGGCACGACTTATGAGTCAAGCACTTCGTAAAATCACCGGGGTTATTTCCAAATCAAACTGTACTGTTATTTTTATCAATCAGATTCGTATGAAAATCTGAGTAATGTTCGGAAATCCAGAAACTACTACCGGGGGAAATGCTCTCAAATTCTATGCATCTCAACGTCTCGATATCCGCCGAAAAGAGAAACTTGAAAGCGGAACATGAGACGATAAAGAAACTACGGGAAATAAAGTAAAAGTGAAGGTGGTAAAGAATAAAATTGCTCCTCCTTTCAAGGAAGTGGAAATTGATGTTCTTTTCAATGAAGGAATCTCACTCGAAGGAGAAATTCTCGATATCGGTTCCGAAAAGGGTATCGTCAAAAAATCTGGAGCATTCTATTCTTATGGAGATATAAAACTTGGACAAGGACGAGAAAATGCACGACTTTTTCTCAAAGAGAATGGTAAAATTGCCGAAGAAATTGAAAAGAAAATTCGAGCATAATTTGCTTTTTGGAACGTTCGTGGTATAATCCTTCTGTTATTTTAAATATCAAAGCAATATGCCAAAGAATTCCTCACTTCCCCTCGCTGAAACAGCCATATCTGAAAACACGGTTGTTTCTCCTGCAGTTGCAGCGATTGTAGAAAAGGCTCATTCATGAGCAACCGAGATACTTGAACGCTTTGCTGCCAATGAAACAAATCCTTTTCGTTATTATCTTCGAGAGGCTAATGCAACTATTGCCTACATTCTTGGTAAACAAACAAATCCAGCAGACTTTTCGCAAGTTATTGCTCTCAAAAAACAATTTCGAGAGCAAGAAACAGCCAATGATGCACAAATACATATCGCTGCATAATTCTGTTCTATTTCATCATTCATTACTAAAATACTCTCTATTTTTTTATTTTCCTTTGCAAAGAATGGAAAATTTACAATAATAGGTGGGTATTTTATTTCGCACTCTCTTAATTTATGCAACAACTTTCATTTAAACTCTTCCAAAAAAAGTATCTGACTCATGATGTGTACGAACTTACTTTCACGACTCCCGAAAAGATAAATGTGGAACCAGGACAGTATGTTCTCTTTATACTTCCAAAATCAAAACTCCGTCGTGCCTACTCTATCGGATATACCGACGGTCAGACTTTTACCTTTATCATCAAGCAGATTGAATGAGGCGCTGGAAGTACTGAGATCTGCTCAACAGAAGTCGGGGAAGAACTTGTAGGAATGGTACCTCTCGGACACTTTGTTCTGAAAGAAAATACAACCCCTAAACTATTTATCGGGACCGGAACCGGATTTGCTCCACTCTACTTCCAAATTCGAGCCATGATGGATTCTGGTATCGAAACGCCTCTTATGTATATCTTCGGAGTGCGGACAACCTCCGATATTTTCTATATCGATGAGCTCAATCGTATGAAGGAGGTATATCCATCATTCGACTACCGGATATATCTGAGTCAAGAAGACTCAGAGAATACTACCCGAGGACGAGTGACCGATTTTCTCACAAAAGAGAATGTGAGTGCTTACGGAGAATTCTATATATGCGGAAGTCCCGCGATGGTAAAAGATGCGAGAGAAAGACTCGAAGCAAGTGGAATTGAGAAAGAAAAGGTGTTTTTTGAGCAGTACTAAAAGAAAAATCCTCTCCGATTTGGAGAGGATTTTTCTTTAGAGTACTTTCTTTCCTCCCATATAATTCTGGAGCACCTTCGGAACCCGAATGGTGCAGTCTTCGTTCTGGTAGTTCTCCATAATAGCAACAAGGGCTCGTCCGCAGGCAAATGCGGTGGCATCGTTGGTGTGGATGAGTTCTACGTCACCGGTGGAGCGTCGTACGCGAGTCTGGAGCCGTCGAGACTGGTAATCAGTCATGTAATCCGCCGTGTGGGTCTCTCGATACTTCTGCTGACCTGGAAGCCATGCTTCGATGTCGGAACCCTTTGCATTCGGTTTTCCTATGTCGAATGTACACTTCTGGAGTTTCTGGTACGGAATCTCGAGTTGTTGCATAAGGTACTCTTGGATTCCTGAGAAGAGAAGGTGTTCATCGTGGGAAGTCTCGGCAGTCGAGAAGCTCTCCATCTCCATCTTGTCGAACTGATGCATTCGGATAATCCCTTCCATATCTTTTCCGTAGGTTCCCGCTTCTCCACGGAAACTTGTCGCATACCCGAGGTATCGAATGGGCATATCCTTTTCGTCGAAAATCTCATTCGCGTGCATGGAACCGAGAACATGTTCTGCAGAACCCTGAAGCCAGAGATCTTCCCCCTCAATCTTATATCGATCTTCCCGTGGTTCGAGTCGGTCCATCGCATCGTACGGAACGGTCTTGATCATGTATGGAGGAAGTACCGGAGTGAATGGTTTCGCAGAAACCTGGAGTCCATGTTCAGCGATAATACCTGCGAGAACCTTCTCGTCACTGAGAGAATCCATTACCCAGTTTACGAGAGCGAACTGGAGTCGTACGAGCTCCCCTTTGAGGTAGGCAAAACGAGCTCCTGCAACATTTGCTGCACGTTCTTTGTCGATCCATCCTCGTGCTTCCGCGATTTCCGCATGAGTCTTGATAGGAAATGAAAAAGTTGGGATTGTCCCCCATTGTCGAACGATGACATTGTCATCTTCTGTGAGCCCGACGGGAGTATCCATAGTCGGGATATTGGGAATCTTCTTGTAGAGAGCAAGAAATTCGGTCTCAATGACTTCAGATTCTGTTTCAAGAACTTGAAGTTGTTCTTTGAGAGCTTTAGATTTCTCGATAAGAGCAGGTTCTGGCTTTCCTTTTCCCATCATATCGGAAAGCTTGTTTCTTTCGGAGCGGATTTCATCTATCTGCTGCTTGAGAGGAATACGCTTCGTATCGAGTTCAATCACACGATCAAGATCTACTTTTGTCACTTTATCATGCAAAGTTTTTCGGACAATTTCAGGATTAGTGCGGAGAATTTTAATATCAATCATAGGAAAACAAAAAATAGGTAAAAATACAGAGGGTGAATGGATAGGATTTTTTTATTTCGCCATCGAGACGGCCTTGGGAATCTATAAGATTATGCGCTGGCTTCATTTCGACGAGAAATAATAAAACCTATCCATGAAACACGAGAGAGAATACGTATGTTGCGATATTATAGAGAAAAATCTGGGAAAGCAAGGCTATTTCGAGAAAATAGCGTTTGCAAGAGATTCCACGGTTTCTTCAAGAGTGGTATTGATAATCTTATGATCATAAAAATCCTGCTCTTCCATCTCTACGAGAGCATTCGCGAGACGGAGCTCCAGATGGTCGGATTGCTCCGTTCCACGTCCTGAGAGACGATTACGAAGTTCCTCGATAGACGGGGGAAGAAGAAAAAAGGTTTGAACAGTATATCATTTATGTTCAAGAAGAGGTTTCAAATGAACCATTCCCTGAGGATCTACGATGTAGAGCGGATACTTCCTAAGTCCGACGATACGTTCGAGCTCTTTAAAAGTTGAACCATAGTAGTTTCCATGTACAAGTGCATATTCAATCATATCACCCGAATCGATACAGAATTGGAATTCTTCTCGAGAGAGAAAATAATAATGTTTTCCTTCAATTTCCCCTTCTCGTTTCGGGCGAGTCGTAGTTGTAATAATCTTCTCTAGGCGGTCAGTATAATTTGTATGGAGAGTTTCCCAAACGGTAGTTTTCCCAACTCCAGAAGGTCCAGAAAGGATAAGAATATGAGAAGTTATTTGAGACATAGCATAAAATAGTAAAAGATATTTTTGGAGAGTATAGAGAAAAAATAAGGAAAGAAAAGATTTTTTTATAAAGGAAAAATCCCTATCTCGTACGATAGGGATTTTTTTCCTCCTTTTTTGATGTATTTAGATTTTGAATTGTTGCGTAACGCGTTGTAGATTCGAAGCACTTTCCGAAAGATGATTCGCCATTTCTGCAAGTGAATCAGTTGTGGCACTTGTTTCTTCGGATGTTTGTGCAATCTGCTCCACATGTATCGCAACTTCCTGAGTTGCACTCGATTGCTCTTGAATAGCAGAAGTAATGTCTCTACTTGCACTATCCACTCCACTTGAAGCACTTGCAATGGCAATGAATGTATCTCTTGTCTTATTCATCCCTGATTGTGCATCTTTCATTTCCGCCTGAATATCATGAATTCCAGCAGTAACAGATTGCACATAACCTTGGATTTCCGAAACAAGTTTTTCGATATCACCCGTGGAGAGCGAGGTTTTTTCAGCCAACTTCCGCACCTCATCCGCAACAACTGCAAAACCACGACCTTGTTCACCAGCACGTGCTGCTTCAATAGCAGCATTGAGCGCAAGGAGATTGGTTTGGGAAGCAATTTCTTGGATTACGTGCACAATGTTTTCAATCTCTTTAGATTTCTGAGAAAGAAAGACAACTTGCTGAGATGATGTTTCCATCGTTCCACCAAGATTTCCCATAACGCGGGATACAACTTCCACTAAAGCATTTCCATCTGCCACCAGTTTCAAGCTTTCTTCTGCTTTTTCTGCCAAAGTAGCAGCTTGACATCCGATAGATTCGCCCGAAACTGCAAGTTCTTCAAAGGATGCAGCGATACTACTTGTCGCTTCTGCTTGTCCATGTACTGCAGACTTCAGTTGAGAAGCAGCAGCAGAGGTATTGTCCGACATATCGTGAAGCTTATTGGACTCGTCGATGACATTTCCAAAAGAGCTTCTTAGAGATCGAAGCATCTCATTTAGACGGCGGTTTATGAATGATATTTCATCCTTTCCACTTTCATCAAAGACTACAGTGAGATCCTTGTTTTTGAGATGGTTCACCTGAGATTCCATTGCTTTTAATGAGGCCTGAATACCCTTTGTAGTTATCCAAAGAAACAAGATGCCAATAGTCGATATCACCACCATGACGACTTCAGCTATGCGACTTTTTATTTCAATGTCGCTTTTGCGAACTTCAGATTCTTGTTTTGCCACAGTAATCATCGACTCTGTGTCTTCTTGAACTTTATGCACAATGGGCTTTACGATATCAGTCATGATTATGTTTGCTTCATTCGCACTCACAAACTTTCCAGTTATCGCGGACTCCAATATGCTTTGAGCATCAGTTTTATATTTTTCGATTCCTTCCTCAAGTTTTACCACTGTATCAGAGAAGTCCGAATTAGTAGCTTTGATTTGGTCGTATACCTCCAGAGTTTTGATGATGGATTTTTTCCATTCTGATAGATACTTCTCTTGTTTTGCAGAAGTTCCTATATTTAACAAAACATCTTTCTCACTCTTTCGAACCTCAAGAACCAACTTTTCTGCCCTTTCGGAAAGAATCTCAACTTCCAGATCACGAGATATAATGGATTCAAAACCAACGATCAGATTGTGCACCGTTCCAAGTGAAATAATGATGATTATTGCAAGTATGACTTGCGCTACAAATAAACGTCTTGCAATAGTGAAATTCCGAAACATGGTAAAACTCCTCTATAAAAAATGAATTGAAAGAAATTAAAGAACTAAAGCGAAATGCAATATAGGAAAAATGAAAAGAAAGTCAAACTTAATCAATCACGCTAAATAACTCTTCGAGTGTCGTTTTTCCTCGCATAGCTTTCAGAACTCCATCCTCTCGCATAAGCATAAGATCTTGCTCTCGTCACTTCTTGAGAATATCTGCTGGACTCGCTCCATTACGAATCAGTGCTCGGATTTCATCAGAAAAATTAAGAACCTCATAAATACCAACACGTCCTTTAAATCAGGTATATCCACAATGTTCACAGCCATGTCCACGATAGAGAGTAAATCCATTCTTCTTAGCTTTGGAAACTGCTTCAATTCCTATGTCCTGCATCATCCATTTGATAATATCATTTTCCTCTGGTGTTGCTTCATAAGACTCAGAACAGTGTTTACATATCTTTCGAACCAATCGTTGAGCAATAATAATATCAATAGCAGACGCAAGGATATATGAAGGAAGACCCATATTCGTTAAACGTTCAATGGTTTCCGATGCACTTTTTGTATGAAGTGTCGAAAGTACTAGATGTCCAGTAAGCGAAGCCTGTGCTGCGATATCAGCAGTTTCGAGATCACGTATTTCCCCGATCATAATAACATCTGGGTCTTGTCGTAAAAGGGCTTTAAGTCCACTTGCATAGGTATAATTATTTTTTTCATTTACCTCTGATTGCACCACTCCTTCAAGCTCGTACTCAATAGGATCTTCGAGAGTTATAACTTTTTTATCAGAAGTGTTAAGTGTCGAAAGAATAGAATATAGTGTAGTGGTTTTTCCAGACCCTGTTGGTCCTGTTACAAGAATCATACCACTTTTTTTTCGGGTACTTTTCTCAATCTGACGCTTCGATGTCCACATAAATCCGAGATCACTCATAGCGGGAATAGCATTGGTAGAATCGAGTATTCGACAAACCATATTTTCACCGAGCTTTACTGGAAGAGTAGATACACGCACATCAATACGTTCCCCATTATCATCGATTCGATATTTCCCATCTTGTGGAACCTGGGTAAGGTTCAGTTTCATATTGGATTTGTATTTAATCCGCTCTAGGACAAGTTTATATTCTGCAGGTGTAAATTCAAATATAGTAGTCAAATTTCCATCTACTCGAAGTCGCACTGCAACGGAATCTGGTTTTGTATCATAATGAATATCTGACCCTCCGAGAGAAAGAGATCATTTCGTGATAAGAGTAAGAGCTGTGTCAGAGTCTTGTTTTGAAAGAGATTCTCGCACAAAACGTGCAAGTTCTTGAAACTTATCGGAATGAAATTCAGAATTCCCTTTTACGAAAACTTCCTTTATTTTTTTGAAATCTTCTTCCGTTTGTATCGGCATATAAGAGACGTTATAAAAAGAATATACTTAATGGAATAATACCATATATTAATTAGTATTGCAAAAATATTAATATCGTTATAATACATCCGTGTTTAAATGAAATGAAATTCTCGATTTTTTATTAGAATTTTTATTTCAAATTTATCTGTCTGCCAGCGAACTTTAAATCTTCTGTTTTAAATATACTATACACAATTTGACATCTTATCTCCCTATTTATCTCGAGAAATCATGCCAATATCTCAGTTTCAGATTATTATCATAAGTATATATACGATACTCTTTATCTGTCTTGTTATTTTTTTTGAAGTTCGTCTCAATTACATACATAAACGTCATGTTGAAAAACTTTGGCCTATCGGAGAAGATGGTCTTAAATTTATTGACCGTAAACTCAAGATTATCATTCGTTGAATGTTTTTAATATTATTTACACTATCTGTAACGATTATCCTTACTATCTTATAATTCCCTTTTTATGGTTATGCTTGTCGAAGAGAATTACACTATCGTCACAAGACACTTTGTTTATTTTCTCTACCTTATAGCCAAGTTTCTATTCCTCATCATCATAGCAGGAATACTTTTTATCTCTCTCTTATTTTATAAACAAAATTTTGATGGTTCTACTGATATTGATCATTACGTGTTATTTCCTATTATATTCTTATTAGTAAATTACAGTTTTATTCAATTAATACTCTGAATAATAAAGTATTATAATCGTCTCGTTATTATTGTCCGTGATAAGTTTATCATCCTCAATAGTTCCCTTATCCTTCAAGAAGATTTTGAAATTATGGATCTTGGAAAAGTTATGAAAATTGATGTCGAATGTCATGGTCTCCTTGCAAATATCTTTGGATATGGACACCTTATTATGGAACAACAAAAAGACGAAGTACGAACCATACACTTTATACCAAAACCATACAAGATATGGCAAATTCTCCGAGAGAATACTACTTATATTAATCAAGGATGACAAGAAGTTCGATTCTTTAAAGGTCGTTAATCTTTCAAAGAAGAGTACTTTCATCCACATACCATCGTCCTATTAATAATAAAATCCAACTAGAAATTATGACTTTTGTGATGTACAATGAATCATTCGAATGTGAATATTGTCATAAGCTCGTCACTGTACATCCAGAAGGGTCAGCCAGAAATCATTGTCCGATTTGTCTCTGCTCCAAACATGTAGATGATATAAATCCAGGGGATCGAGCATCAAAATGCCATGGACAAATGCAACCCATCGATATAGATTACCGAAAGAATAAAGGATATATGATACAGCATCAATGTATCAAATGTAAGAAGACGATACTCAACAAAGTTGCCCCCGATGACTTATTTCTCGACTTTATAAAACGGCTCAATAAAGAGCGAATGTAAAAAACCATGCTCGAAAAATTTTTCCAAAAATACGAAATTACTCCCGATAATACTATCGTGGTTGCCTGTTCCTGAGGACCAGACAGCATGTATCTGCTAGGAGAAGTTATGAAGATTCATCCGAAAAGATGAATAGTTATTGCCCATTTTAATCACTGTCTCCGAGGAGAAGAAAGCGATGGGGATGAGATATTTCTCCAGGATTTTTGTACAAAAAATGGACTTATTTTTATAAGTGCCTGAAAAGATATCACTCAGATTGCTCAGACGATGAAAAAGTGAATCGAGGAAACAGCACGTATTGAACGGTATACGTTTCTCGAAGAAGTACGAAAAAAATATACTGCAGAATATATTCTCACAGCCCATCATCTCGATGATAATATAGAAACCCTCATATTCAATCTCATTCGTGGAGCAAAAATCCATGGACTCACAGGGATTAAAGAACAGAACGAATATATACTTCGTCCTTTTATTAACATTTCAAAAACAGAGATTTTAAAAAAAATTCAGGAAGAAAATATTCCCTATCGACTTGATTCTACCAATACCGATGATACCTATCTCCGCAATCACCTCAGACTCAATGTTATCTCTGAATTTGAACGAATCAATCCGGAATATCGAAAGAATCTCTCCTCTTTTGTGCGATACATGAGGGAATTGGAAGAATTTATCAATCAACAAGTCATTATTTTTCTCCGAGGAGAATCTGATTTCTCAGTTGAGGATTTCCAGATACTCTCACCATTTCTCCAGAGAGAGATTATCCGATACCTCTACGAACAAGCAAATAACTGAACTATCGGACTCTCTGAAGGATGAATTGCCGAAATTATCCGATTCATCGGAGACAAAGGAAACTATACCAGAAAAGAGCTCGGGAAACTCTCGCTGGAGAAAAAGAATGGAAAAGTGTACTTTTAGCAGGAATGCCCCTTAAAAAAAGGGGGGATTTTATAAGATAATGTTTTTTGTCAAAGATTTGGAGAAACGAAACTTTCGTATATCATTTATAGAAATCATAATCTCTCAAGATATGAACCCATTTCTCCCCCTTGTCTTTCTTCATTCTATTTGATTCACTCAAAGAACTCTTATTCGCATCTTTGAGAATGAGGAGAATTATGAGAAATTCTATAATAATCTCGGTGCGACAAGTCTCCAGAAAGTCGGATACAGAGATGATAAAATATCATTACTCCTCGAAAACAAAGCAAAACTCGATACTGTCAAAATCACGAATCTCTTGGAGAAGCTCCAGGTTCAGATTGTGACAATACACCATCCACTCTATCCGACACTTCTCCGGGAAGCACCAGTACATCCGTACTTTCTCTATATCCGTGGAACCCTCCCGACTCATACAAATCTCCTATCGGTGGTGGGTTCCAGGAAAAGCACCTCGTATTCACGGACGGTTCTTACAAATATCATACCAGAACTCGTGCAGAGAGGGTATGGAATCATCTCTGGAGGTGCATACGGAGTCGATACGCTCGCTCACAAGATAACCATCGAAAATGGAGGGTACGCGCTCGCAGTCTTCGGAACCGGTATCGACCGATGCTATCCGAAAGAAAACAAGGATTTTTTCAATAATATCCTTAAATCAGGTGGAGCTCTCGTATCACCATTCCCTATCGGGATGGGACCAGAACCATATAATTTTCCAATCCGAAATGAAGTAGTTGCAGGAATCTCCCGAGGAACACTCGTAACAGAAGCAGCAGAAAAATCTGGAACCATCATCACCGCCGGACTCGCTCTCGACTTTGGACGGGATGTATTTGCTATTCCTGGAGATATTACTAAAGCAACCAGTTCTGGAACCAATATTCTTATACGTGATGGGCAAGCGAAGCTTATCATAAATGCCTCCGATATACTCTCTGAATACGAAACTGAAACAAGTACACAGGGAAATATAGTAGTAAAAAAGATACCAAAATTCGATGATCCGATAGAGGCGTCTATTTATGAAATTCTTAAAACAGAATCTATGAGTATATCATCCATGGAAGACATACTTAACGCAGATGTCAGTATTATTGCCTTCAAACTCTCCATGATGGAAGTACGCGGAATTGTGGAAATGGGTATGGACGGAAATTATCACGTACACTAAAATTTCCAGATACTCTCAGAAATTATAAGAGAAAATGACACAAAAAGTTATGGATAATTTAAGGTTTAGACATAACATTATTGAGTTTTTTAAAATCAATAGAAATATATCATTTACCATTCTTGTATGAAAAAATATTTTCTTTCTTTCTCGCTTCTCTCATTTCTCTTTATTCCATACATATATGCCGCTCCAAGTTTCTCTTCTCCGATACTCGGGGAAGCTTACAGACAGGTTAATATCCGAATCGATCAAAAGGCGAGTAAAATCTCACTTAATACGGATGTAAAAAAGAGCATAGAACAAAAAAAAGAACAACTTTCAAATACGCTTGTCGCGATCGACAAAGCATTTCAGAAACGTAATAAAACAGAACTTAGTAAACAAGCAAGGGTTTTTCGCAATGAATGGAAAGAAATACTTGCTTTTATCGGAAATCTCGAAAAGATACACACTCCCGTTCAAACTGTTCAATCGAATGCCCAAAATATTACTAAAGATTCAGGGATTGCAGGAACCCCTACTGAGATTACTTATTATGCAGACTTCTTTGAATGAAGGAAAACTGCAAATGGGAATTATTTTTCACAGGCATATTTTTCTGCCGCCGCGTGTGAAATTCCATTCAATACTCTCGCACAAGTAGGAAAATGAAATAATTCTATTATCGTTAAAATAAATGATCGTCCGAATTGTTCAAAGTATCCAAATGTTACTGATCTGACTAGCACAGCATTTGCTACTCTTGGAAACCTTTCAACAGGAAGACTTCAATGAAATCTCAATCTCCTCTGAACTGTTCCAAAGGACTATATAAAGAAAAATTTAGAAACTAATATCTTCCAGGAACTCGGAATCACCCTTGATACTCATATACCGAATACATATCTCAAGAATGAAACTATCCATATAACAGGGAGAGAGCTTCTCTGAAAAGATTATACTATTCTCTATCTCAAATCCCCATCTGGAAAAGACATTACTCTCGGTTCAAAAAAAGATTGAGACGAACGTTTCGAATATAATTATCCTCTTGAAGAAATCGGAACCTATCAGATGGTAATAGCTTCTGGAATGGGATTCAATACCAGTACTTTTGTGGATATCACTGTTCTCGATGATGCTCTTTTTTCTGAAAAAAAACGCATTACCAATACAAATACTCCTGAAAAAATTGAAAAACTCAATATAGAACGATTGGAACTTCCTGATCTTACCGCTCTATATCTCTTACACTTTACTTCTCCAGACTTTCATACCCTCACGATTACAAATGGAAATACCGCTTTCATCTATAGAGGGTTTGGTACCATAGCTCTCAAAAGCAATGATCTTGTCTCTCTTGATCTCAAAACTCCTCTCTCTGTAACGGTCACTTCCGAAAAAAGCTCCACTTCCTTTTCTCATGATACTTATACAGTTCCTGTATCTATTTTTAATAAAACAATGATTCTCTCCCCTGGATATCGGGAAGAGAAAAATGAAAATATTATTATAAAGGAAGAAAACGGAAGCCTTATCATCACTGGACTTATTTCCAAAGGGAAAAATGTGAAAAATGAAATTATGCTCACTCTTCCAAATGGGGATGTGGAGAAATATGTCTTTGGTACTGAAAGTATCGATACCGACAAATATCTCAAACGTGAAAAGGTATTTACAAAAACTATCCCTTTATCGCAAATTGGAACCTATCTCGTAGAAATGAATTATGATAATGGCTTTGCTGCATATAATGGACCTATCATCTATGGAGATGTACTTCCTCTTGCACCAAATAACACTGATGGATTACAGAAAACTATCGGAAATAATGACAGTTCTATCGTTGCAGAAGAATCCCTTTCATTCGTCAATGCTCTGCGTGTAAAATCTGGAAAATCCACACTCGTGCTCGATGATACTCTTACGCTCCTTGCAAACATCAAGGCAAATGATATGGCCCAACATACTAATCTCTCTCATACCGATTCATATGGTGATAAGATTAGTGGAACCGCAAAGCGAAATAATATCCCCTTTACCGGAAGTATCGGAGAAAATATAGCCTGAGGAAATATACACTTCAGTATGCTACTCGTCGGACTCGCCAACAGTGGAGGACATCGAGCAAATATGCTCGATAATTGGACAAAAATGGGAATAGGATATGCTGTAAAAAATGGGCAAGTGTATTACGCTCAAATATTTGGAGAATAAAAAAATAGAAAGTTCTTTTTCGATTTTAAAAATTGACTTTCTATAGGGATTTGTATAATTGTAAGTCACTCTCGTTATCTTAATTCTTTTTCTTCTGCTTTATGAAAAATCTTCTCAGTTCTCTTGGGCTTATATGAGTCCTCTTCTTCTCATTTTCTGTGGTTCATGCTGCAGATGATGCAATCTGTATACAAATGATACAAAATGCTACAAATGCTACAACTGGGGAATGTAAAGCTTTTCCTACTCCTTGTGATGTTCCTGCCGGATGGAATACAGTCGATAGTTGTTCTATAGATTCTGGAACTGGACTTGTTATAAATGGGGTAAATCTCGGATCTTGTAAGAATTATTCCGATGGATGTAATACTTGTAACATCGGAGCAAACGGTCTTGCTGCTTGTACTATGAGATATTGTATACAAGCTGGAACACCAAAATGTCTTGATACTGATACCCAACTCACAGATATTGAAAAAAATCAACAAGATAGTACCACAAAAACTCTCACAACAGATTTTAAACTCAAAACTTTTAATAGTTGTGCCAATATGGAGAGTGTTATGAAAAATTTCATAAAAGATTATTACAATGCTCATCCCTATAATATGGGGTACTATGGAGGTCGCGGAGGTGGAATTATGGTACCGATGATGGAAGATACTCTTATGAAAACAACCTCACCACTACCAGCTATCACTTCTTCCGATACTGGGAAAGGTGCAGGAGCTATAAGTGCTACTGATATTTCCAATACGAATTTACAAGTTGCCGGAGTGGATGAATCAGAGATTATCAAGACTGATGGAACTAATCTTTATTTCTACAATAGCAAGGATCATAGTGTCTATATAGCGAAAGCCTTCCCTGCAACTGAACTCTCAATCGTACGAAAAATCAAAGTTCCAGAAAGTTTTATCGAACCAAAACTCTTTCTCCAAGGAAAAAAACTTATTATTCTTTCAACTAAATACAACAATGTCGATTATGGATACCGATACTGGTTCAATAGACAAGTAAAAACAGTAGTTGTAGTCTACGATATAAGTGACTTGAATAATCTTCGAATCGACAGATATTATGAAACAGATGGAAATATTGTTGAGTCTCGTATGATTGGAAAATACCTTTATCTCCTTTCCCGATCTGATTTTTCTTTCCCTTACCCTCTTTATTATAAATCAGCAGCAGATTGAGGGGTTCCTGTTTTTGATGAATCTAAATTCAATACCGATTTTATAGGTTCTACTATTAAGCCTTTAAAAGTAGAACTTCGAAAAACTACAATAGAGAATGAAAAAAACTTTAAATTAAAAGGAAAACTTCTTCCGTACAATCTGAGTCAGAAAGATAATGCTGTATGTGCAGACATAGAATACGTTCTTCCAGATACAGAAACCATGAAACAATTCGAATTCACTCCGAGTCTTGCTACTCTTTCCATCATAGATACTGAAGATGCAACAAAAGAAACGAAAACCAAGGTGCTCTTTGGGGATGTAAGTCAGATTCACATGAGCCTCTCTAGTCTCTATATTACTTCTCATCTTTCCACAAGTTATGATTTCCGATGTACTCCCGGTATATTCTGTATGATGCCCTATTATAATCGAGGACAAAATACTCTCATTCATAAACTCTCTATAAAAGATGATGCTGTTTCTTATATGGCCTCTATTATTATTCCTGGTTCTCCTCTCAATCAATATTCTATGGATGAGGAAGCCACGACCAGAAACTTCCGAATCGTTACAAGTCATAATTATCCAGAACAATCCACTGAACTTTTTGTTCTCGATCCTACGCTTCAAATGATTGGAAAGCTCTCAGGTATAGGAACAGGTGAGAATTTTCAAAGCTCTCGATTTATCGGAAATCGATTGTATCTCGTGACTTTTAAACAAATTGACCCATTTTTTACAATAGATTTGAGTGATGCTAAGAATCCTAAGATTCTCGGAGAACTCAAGATTCCTGGATATTCTACTTATCTTCATCCATATGATGCAACACATCTTATCGGAATCGGGTACGATACAAAGATAAATCAATGGGGAGGAACACAAAATAATGGAGTCAAAATTGATCTCTATGATGTAGCAGATGTCACAAACCCTCAACAACTTTCTACGCTCACACTCGGAGATATGGGCTCTAGTTCAGAAGTTCTTCAGAATTCTCGACTTTTCACTTGGTATGAGAAAAAAAATCTCCTCTTCCTACCAGCAACCCTCATGACAAATGCAAATGACACAATCGATACCTATCGAAATAAGAATGCCTGGCAAGGAACTGTTGCTCTTAGTATAACAACAAAGAATGGTATACAAGAAAAAGTACGCATTACTCATATAGATACTTCCTGAATGGAACTAAAACGTGTAGAAGACTGTAAACAGTATTCTCAAGTCAGCAATAAACCTGTTTGTAAAAAAATTATCGGCGGAGGAGAATATTGCACGAGTCCGACACAAACTTATGTCCCTCCTTACTGTTATACTGACTCCCCTATAGGAGAATACTTTGCAAATCAACTTTGGAACTTTTCGAATGATTTTATTTCTCGAAACCTCTATCTCGATAATACGCTTCTTACTGTAAGTAACAATAAAATACAAGCGAATAATATAGAAACAAGCTATATAAAAATAGGAAGTGTTGAAATGAAATAAAATTATGTCCTTAACTACTAAAAAATCCGCCTTGGGCGGATTTTTTAGTAAAAATATTTTTTACATATCACGACGAGTTATAACTCGGTTTCGTCCATTATTTTTTGCAAAATAAAGACAAGTATCTGCTAACTTAGATATCTTCTCTGGAGTATTATTATGTGTTTCTCCTGCCTTATAGCTAGATACTCATGCACTGATAGTGAAACATATACTTTTGTCTTCAACAATGGTCTTTGTTTTTTCAACCTCCTTACGGAACTTCTCTAAAATATTTTTCATAGTACGAGAATCTATATTTTGTCAGATCAAAACAAATTCCTCTCATCCATATCGAAATACAGATAATTTTTCGTCTGAAAGAGCATTAAGTAATGATCACATCTTCTCGAGAACAACATCTCCAATAGCATGTCCATATGTATCATTGATAGTTTTAAAATTATCAATATCAATCATTGCCAAAGATACTTCTTTTAAATCTCCCTGGTCCAATAGTTCATAACATTCTTCAAGTTTATTATCAAAACATCTTCTATTGGATATCCCTGTCAATATATCTTTTTTGGAAGCTTCTACCAAATCAGAAACATCTGCCATGAAAGCAATAATGTCTGTTATTTCACCCTTATCATTCCATATAGTTGTCGCCTGAAGTTTAATAGGCAAATTTGTTCCATCTTTTCTCTTTAAATTTACATCATATGTTCTGTGTTCTTTAATTTTAATCATACTCACTTGCTTCTCCAATATTTTCCTATTTTCTGAATCGAAGAAATCATAAATGGACCGTCCTATGATTTCATCTCGAGTATAACCAACCATAGTACAGAAAGAATCATTAATATCCTGTATTTCCAATTTTTCATTGATGACCCAAAATCATTGCGATGTGGAATCGAGAATCTTATGAAGCCTATTTCTTGAATCGACCATAGTTTTCTCCAATTCCTTCAGTGCTGTAACATCAAATTTTACTGCTATAAATGTATCGTATTCACCATTATTTCCCTTGACTGGAGTGATAGTTGTATGAACATAATAAAAACCATCCATATCCATTCTCGGATTTTTAATAACCCCTTGCCAAACTTGTCCAGATAAAATAGTATCCCACATATCTTTCCAGAATTCAGGAGGGTGATATTTTCCTCAGCCTAAAGCTTTGATATTTTTCCCATGAAGATTTCGAGTATCTCATGAAACTTTTTTATATAATTCATTCATGTAAAGAATAATTCCGTTTTTATCGACAGTTTGAACAACCAGAGTATTATTTACTGCTTTTAAAATTTCTAATTCTTTACTACAATAAGAGAGTTGTTTTTGTAGCCATGACATAATTTTTACATCTGCTATTTCTGTAGATGTTTCAGTTATATGATCAATCATTTGTTGTAAATCCAGAATGTCTTGGATTTGCATAGAATATTTTCTACGAAAAAATCGTATTCCGAGAGCAATCTCACGAATCTCTTTTTGTATCTCTTCCTTTTTGGAATAAAGTGTTCCATTTTTTACCATATCAAAAGCCTCGAGATATTGCTCTCGAGAATATTTTTCAATATCTCACAATCAAAGGCTCATATATGGATATACTACTGATTAAAACCCTATATTACACTAAAATATATTTTTTTGCAAAAAAGAACAGAAAGATGCTAACTTTTCTCAAAGAATATAAAAATCCCCACAAGTGAGGATTTTTAATTTATAAATGGAGCCAACGATGGGACACGAACCCACGACCTCATCCTTACCAATTATCTAGCCAAGTTTTTTGTTCGGATACGTGGCTTTGTAGAGATGAAACCATAGGTGCTTATCACAAAAGGTGTATATATTTTATAGACCACATCCTTGGATATGGATGTAGTATACCGAAAAAATTGGAAAATGACAATTAAATTCGTGCTCATATTTTATTGATAACCCAATGAAGCTACTATTACAAAATAGTTTAAGGAGGATAATTGAGGTTTGGGAGGGAGTTATGTCAATAGTTAATCGGAAATCGGGAAATATACCTAGTTAATATAGATAACAAATTAAAACCAGGCACCTAGTCGAGGAAGTTAGAACTGCTTTGCAATCGTCAGAATTTATTCCATACGTTCCAAAATTGAGTGAAATTTTACCCCCCAGGTTAGACTCACTATATGATACCAAAATAATTTACGCTATCATTAAGGACTTTCCCGAAGATGTCTTAAAGTGTCCAATCATAAATATTGCAATGTCTTTTTTTCTATAAAATCAAAAGCATTCTTATTAACGATTAAAATTATTGATGACACAAATATTCCAATAACAGTAATGTTCATAACCCAGTTTGGTGGAGTTGACTTGGTAATATATATCCACAATCAGAATAATATTCAGAATATGACACTTAGTATTAACGCGGTCATGATAGTTGCTGTAAATGCTAGTGATGCCGAAGAGACGATAGATAGTGGTTTATTGTCCCAGCATTCTGTCAATTTCCCATCAATCAATCTCGCTGAGATGCTATACTCTGGATTCTCACTATTAACAAGTATTTCCACGTTGAATCCATCACCAGGATTTAGATATTCAAAGTCGACTGACACACTATTATTAGATCAGTTTGTAGTTTTAGCTTTACCAGAAGGATTCTTTTCATAGGTAATACCATAACCCAATAATGAAACTTTGTTTGGAAAAGTTATTTCAATTTTTGATTTCTTAGGAAAATCAGCATCCTTTCTTATGGCATCATCACCCTTATTAAAGAAGCTGAATTTGTGTATAATAATATGGGGGGTTGCTACGTTCTTATATAGTAATTGAAGGTCTTTATGAACCTTCTGTGTATTTCATAGATTATAGAGACTATGGAAGTAACTAAGTTGTTTTAATTTTTTTCTAGGGAAAAAATAAAAAAATAGTCCAAATATAATTCCTGATATACCAGTAATCCCACCCACAATAGGCTCAGATAGGAATTCTTTAAGGTTATCCATATAATTAAGGTTATAAATATAAAGTATCTTTATTGAGATTTTCCATAACTATGTCCCGAATGGCTTTTGAAGTGCAGCTCGTTTGGGGGTTTATTAAATATATAAATGTTGAGTAAATTTTTTTGAGACTATGTAGAGGGTACATCAGGTGATACTAATTTATTTTCCACTCCAATAAGTTCTACTTCCTCCTCCAAATGTTTCCCATCCAGCTGCTTCTCCGTCTTTGCTCCTAAAACCTTTAATCGCTCTATGGTCGAGGTAATACTACCTTTCCCGGTTTTCAGCTTTCCCATTGCTTGATCATGAGTCTCCAAGGATTTTTCAAGATACTTTTTAATTCCTTCCATATCACCAAGAAATCCGATGAACTTCTCATAAAGCTGTCCTCATATTCTTGCTATTTCCAAAACATTTCTCGTCTGCTTTTCATGGCGCCACAGGGTTGCAACTGTTTTTAGTGACATAAGAAGTGTTGTTGGTGATACAAGAACAATCTTTCGATCCAATGCGTAGGTGAACAGTGATCAATCGGTAGTTAGAGCGAGTGTAAGGGATGCTTCAATCGGAACAAACATCATGGTAAAATCGGGGCTACGTAAATCCGCATTGGACGGATAATCCTTTTTTGCAAGTTCATCGATATGGTTCTTTATGGATACAAGATGTCCTGAAAGATGTATTTTCTTCTCATCCTCCTCCGAATTCACGAACCGTTCGTAGTGTGTAAGGGATACCTTCGAATCAACAACTATCGTTTTTCATTCTGGAAGTATGATGAGAACATCTGGTTTTACTGGTGTTCATGTATCACTTTTAAGTCCAAGTCCTTCTCATTGTAAAACATATTCGGAGCCCTTACGAAGCCCTGATCTTTCGAGGAGATCTTCAAGCACGAGTTCACCCCAGTTTCACTGTGTCTTTGAATCACCACGCAATGCTTTTGTAAGATTTTTAGCATCATTAGCGAGATCTTGATTCATATGTGTGAGTTGCTTGATTTGTTCAATCAAACTAGCATTTGTTTGTATTCAGCTTTCTCGATTCTCCTTTACCTCCTTCTGGAAAGTTTCAAGTTTTTCTTTCAAAGGCTTCAATAAAAGATCCACCTGCTCTCTGTTATCCTTAGTAAGACTAACCCGGTTGGATTCCATAATCTTATTTGCGATATTTTCGAATTCTGTCTTGAACTCTTTCTTTGTATCTTCCATTTCTTGTTTTCTTTTTTCAACTTTTTCAAGGAGATTTTTGTTTTCATTATCCAGTCCGGCTAATTTTCCAGTCAGTTCCACTATCGTCTTTTCGGAAGCATCTCTTTTTAATTCAAGATCTTTGATTGTAGATTCCTTTTCGGAAATAGTTTTTTCAAGAGAAATTTTTTCAGCCTCAAAGAATGATTTTTTACTATTCGCAGTCATTGCGAAATATACTGCTCCGACTAATAGGATTACAAGAAGAATGACTATGGATTCGAGCATAAAAATGTGATTATGAATATTTTTTAGATAAAAGTTACTACTAAAAGACAGTCGAGTCTTATACGAAACATTATTAAAAATTTATTAAAATTTCGAAAGAAATTTCAGAATATTTTTTCCCTAAAAATTGATTTCGTTTTTGATTATATTCAAATATAATCCTACCGGTAATCATTTTTCAAAAAACATGCCAGCAAATAAATCGCTTTCCGAAAATTGGATCGGAGAACGCATTAGGGAATTACGAAGAATTAAGGGGATTTCACAGGAAGCTCTTGCCATTAAAGCGGGTATTCCAATGGTTTCTTTGGCCAAGGTAGAACAGGGGAAGATCCAAAAACCAGCATTTCAGATGGTTTGGAAGATTGTCGTAGCATTGGAGATAACCTTGGATGAATTCGTAGAAGGACAGGAATCAGAAAATATTTCTAAATAAAGCAAAATTATGGCAAAAGGACAGTTTTCAGAAACCGATGTATGCTCTAAGTTCATAACACCAGCACTCCATACTGCCTCTTGGTCGGAAACTCAAATCCGTCGCGAGGTTTCTTTTACAAAAGGGAGAATCAAAGTAAAAGGTAAGACAGTATCTCGTGGCGAAACCAAACGAGCTGATTATATACTATATTACAAAAGTCACCTCCCCATCGCTATTGTGGAAGCCAAGGATGATTCTCATTCGATTGGTGACGGTATGCAACAAGCACTTGGCTATGCCGAAACTCTTGATATTCCGTTTGTGTATTCTTCAAATGGTGACGGATTTTTGGAGCATGATCGTACGAAAACCTCCGGCGCCATTGAACGCGAAATCCGAATGGAAGAATTTCCTTCGCCAGAAGAGCTCTATAAGCGGTATCGAATAGCAAAAGGCTTGGATGAGGAAATAGAAAAAACTATAATGGAACCCTATTATGAAGATGGTGGCGGCAAAGGACCTCGTTATTATCAGCAAATAGCCATTAACCGTACTATTGAAGCCGTGGCCAAAGGGCAAGATAGGATTCTGCTTGTTATGGCAACGGGTACGGGGAAAACTTACACTGCTTTTCAGATTATCTGGCGTCTTTGGAAAGCGAGAAAAAAGAAACGTATTCTTTTTCTTGCCGATCGAAATATTCTTGTTGACCAGACGATTACAAATGATTTCAAGCCGTTCGGTGATAAGATGACAAAAATAGAGAACCGTAAAGTCGATACAGCTTATGAGATTTATCTCGCTCTTTATCAAGGATTGACCGGCGGCGAGGAAGATAAAAACGTATTCAGGCAATTTTCCCCGAACTTTTTCGATCTCATAGTAATCGACGAGTGTCACCGGGGAAGTGCGAGAGAAAATAGTGAGTGGCGAGCGATATTGGATTATTTTAAGGGCGCAACTCAAATCGGACTGACCGCAACTCCGAAGGAGACTGAGGATGTATCTACACATACATACTTTGGTGATCCGATTTATACCTATTCCCTCAAACAGGGTATCGAGGATTGATTCCTTGCACCTTACAAGGTTATTCGTGTCGGGATGGATGTAGATGAATGATGGAGGCCTTTTAAGGGGCAACTTGACTATAATGGTACTGAAATTCCGGACAAGGTATATGAGCTTGGTGATTTTGATCGTAATATTGTCATTCGGGAACGTACTGAGGCTGTTGCTAAGAAGATTAGTGATTATCTAAAATCGACTGATCGTTACTCGAAAACTATCGTATTTTGTGTAGATATCGATCATGCGGAGCGTATGCGTCAGGCGCTTGTGAACGAGAATGCTGATGAGGTTGCAAAAAATCCAAAATACGTGATGCGTATCACTGGTGATAACGAAGAAGGGAAAATGGAGCTTGATAACTTCATCGATCCAAAAGAGCGTTATCCAGTAATTGCCACAACTTCCAAACTCCTCACAACCGGAGTGGATGCTCAAACTTGTCGTGTTATTGCACTTGACTCTGTCATCAATTCGATGACAGAATTCAAGCAGATTATAGGGCGAGGTACTCGTATCAATGAGGCTTTTGGGAAATATTACTTCACTATTCTTGATTTTCGAAAAGCGACCAACAAGTTTGCGGATCCGGATTTTGATGGGGAGCCAGTTGTTATCTATAAGCCTGGACCAAATGATCCAATTGACGGAGGCGATGTTGGGTGAGTCTGAAAAGATGAGTGAACCGGAGAAGGTGGAACAGTTATTACCTGAGGTTGAGAAGGTTGAGGTAACGGACAAAAGAAGATTGTTGTGCGCGGAGTTCCAGTAAGTGTTTCCCAAGAACGAATTCAATATATCGGACCAGATGGAAAGCTTATTACTGAAAGCTTGAAGGATTATTCTAAGAAAAATATCCTCTCGTCATATGCGAGTCTTGATGATTTTTTGAACGAATGGAACCACGTTGATCGCAAACTTGCGGTAGTGTCTGCTCTTGAAGAAAAAGGCGTGTTCTTTGAGGATCTTCAAAAAGAAGTCGGTCAAGATTATGATCCCTTTGATATGATCTGTCATCTGGCATATGATCGTCCGCCAATGACTCGAAAACAGCGTGCAGAAAAAGCTAAAAAAGGTGACTATTTTGAGCAATACGGAGAGCAAGCTCGTGAAATTCTCAACATGCTTCTGGAAAAGTATGCCGATGAAGGTATCGATGCAATTGAAGATATGAATGTATTAAAAATTAGTCCCCTTTCTCGCTTAGGTAGTCCGATTGAGATTGTCTCGATTTTCGGATGAAAAGAGAAATATCAAGCCGCAGTTCGAGCACTTGAAACGGCACTCTATCAATAATTTAACCAAAAAGAATTCATGTCGAATATATCAGCTATTGTAAAATCTATTCAGGATATAATGCGAAAAGATGCCGGAGTAGACGGTGATGCTCAGCGTATTGGGCAAGTTTCCTGGATGCTCTTTTTGAAAATCCTTGATGATCAGGAGAAAAATCTGGAAATTCTCCGGGACGGCTACGTTTCGCCAATGCCGAAAGAGTGTAAATGGCGGAATTGGGCAGCCGATAACGAAGGAATGACGGGTGATGAACTTGTTGAATTCGTAAACGAAAATCTCTTCAAACGCCTTCGTAGTCTTCCATTCGACCGCGAGAACCCGATGACTGGAATTATTCGCGGGGTTTTTGAGGACTCGTTCAATTATATGAAGTCCGGAGTGCTTCTACGACAGGTAACGAATAAGATCAATGAGATTGACTTCACTAAGAAGGCGGAACTTCATCTTTTTAATGAGATTTACGAAAAAATCCTGAATGACCTCCAATCTGCCGGTAATGCCGGTGAATACTACACTCCGCGTGCGCTTACCCAGTTTGTCGTGGATATGGTAGCGCCGAAGCTTGGAGAAAGTGTTCTCGATCCCTCTTGTGGAACCGGATGATTCCTGACGTGTACTATCGAACACATTCGTTCAAATTACGTAAAATCTCCGCATGATGAGCTGATTCTTCAAGATTCGATTCGTGGAATCGAGCTGAAACAACTCCCTCATTTGCTTGCGACCACCAATCTTATCCTTCACGGGATCGAGTGTCCTACTAGACTTCGGCACGACGATTCTCTTTCTCGTCCGATAAAGGATTATGGTCCGGAAGATTCCGTAGATACCGTGGTTACCAATCCTCCGTTTGGAGGGCAGGTTAAACCTGGGATTGTACATAATTTTCCGAGTCAGTTCCAAACAGCAGAAACGTCATTTCTTTTTCTCGTACTCATCATGACCGTCTTGAAGTCGGGAGGACGAGCAGGAGTGGTACTTCCGGACGGATTCCTTTTCGGAGAAGGGGTTGCTACACGCATCAAAGAAAAGCTCCTTACTGATTGCAATCTTCATACTATCGTTCGATTGCCAAACGGAGTATTTAGTCCTTATACAGGGATTACAACCAATCTTCTTTTCTTTACCAAGGGTGAACCAACGAAGGAGGTTTGGTACTTTGAACATCCGCTTCCACCTGGGATCAAGAATTACAGCCGATCGAATCCTCTTAAAATCGATGAATTCAATGAGGAGAAAGCTTGGTGGAATAATAGAAAAGAAACGGAAAATGCTTGGCGCGTCGGAATCGATGAAATCAAGGCACGGAATTTCAATCTCGATATCAAGAATCCGAATCGGAAAGACACCAAGGAAATTCTCGACACCAATGAGCTCATAAGTGCGATAGAAGCAAACTTCAAGGAAGCGACTGAGATTTTAGAAAAGATTAAATCCAACATTTAACACTATGGAAGAAAAACAATTCGATACTTGGAATGATGAAAAGAAAGCCATCGAGCTTGTTGATACGGAGAAAATCGTCTGCAAACGACGACAGTTCTGGCTTTGTAAAATCGGAGAAAATATCGGATCCGAGATATCGAAAAACGACCCATTTGTCAGACCGGTACTCATACTCAATGAGCGCCTTCGATGAGGCTTGGTAGTAGCCGTTCCGCTTACAACGAAATTCAAAGAGCACTCCAAGTGGGCATACTATCCCATCATAGATGGTGCGAAGTTTGGTCTCAATGCGGAATCGTACTGTATTCTCGATCAGATGAAAATCATCAGCAGAAAACGACTTATACGGAAACTCAATGACATGGAGTGACCGGATGGAGAAGAAATTCCTTTATTTGACAAGGAACAATTCATGAAAGTCGTGAAAGGAGTGCATGGATTTATATAACAAAATCGATCCGGAGTTTTAGCTCCGGATCTCAGGTGATCGCGTCTAATCGACCGATCGAATGTACAGGTATTATATCCGGATCCGGATAAAAAGCAAACAAAAAGTATAGTCGTAACCATTTTGGGCATCATGGGTTGGAAAACTGTAAAAATAGGAAAGTTCCTTATCGAACGAAAAGAGAAATACTCTCCGGAACAAGCGAATTCTCTGAATATGCCTCGGCTTGAAAAGATAGATTTTTCTGGACGGTTTCATATTGCTGAATCCAAGAAGACCTGAACTGGCATGATTTGTATCAAGCCCTCAGATCTTGTTATCTCATGAATCAATGTTGAGAAGGGTGCTCTTGGTATTTATGAAGGAGAATCAGATATTCTTGCCACAATTCACTATTCATCGTATGAGTACGATAAAAATCAAATCGATATAGACTATCTTCGTTGGTTTGCAAGGAGTTCTGAATTCAAGAGAATTCTCCGAGAACAAGTCGGTGGAGGAATTAAGACTGAAATCAAGCCAAAGAAATTTCTATCCCTTGAAATATCGTTGCCGGATATAGAAGAACAGCGAAGTATTGTTCAGTCGATATTATCCGTTCAGGAGGATATAAACAAGGTTAATAGTCTGAATAATAAAAATACTGGATTTGTAGCAAATCTACGTTCTTCCATTCTCCAAGATGCAATACAAGGTAAACTTGTACCACAAGATTCATCTGATGAACCTGCAAATGTACTCTTGGATCGGATACAGAAAGAAAAGGAGGAGCTTGTGAAATCTGGGAAAATCAAGAAACAAAAGGAATTGTCTCCGATTAAGTCAGAGGAGATCCCTTTTGAATTGCCGAAGGGGTGGGAGTGGGTAAGACTCGGAGAATTGTTGTTATTGTCTGAATATTGATCGGCAGAAAAAGCGAATACTGATGAGTCAGGGGTGCCTATGTTTAGGATGGGGAATGTACAAAAATGAAGCCTTACCTACGACGACTTCAAGTATCTAAACAGAAAGGCAAAAGACCTACCGAAGCTGTACCTAAAAAAGAATGATCTCCTTTTTAATAGGACGAACAGTTGGGAACTAGTTGGGAAAACGGGTATTTTTTTATGAGATGACGATTCATATACTTTCGCAGGCTACTTAATCCGTCTGAGATCATCTTTTCTCATATCTCCCATTTTCATAAATTACTATTTGAATTCAGATTTTTTTAGAAAAACACAAATCGAGCCACAAATCATTCAACAATGTGGGCAAGCAAATTTTAGTGGTGGGAAATTGGTTGAAACTCTATGTCCACTCCCACCAGCATCGGAACAACTTCATATCGTAGAAAAAGTGAGCGAACTTTTCACTTACTGTGATGTATTGGAATCATCTACAAAAGATGCTTCTGAGGCAAGTGAAAAGTTATTGGAAAGCGTATTGGCAAAAGTCTTTAACCCGTAATGTATGATTACAAAAATCACCCTCAAACGGGTTGCGAGCTACGGGGAAACACCCGCAATATTATCCACAGATAAACGGATCAATCTTGTATATTGACTGAATGGAACCGGTAAAACCACTATTTCAAAGTATCTAAGGAATACAGGTGACGCCGAATTTTCCGAATGTTCTTTGGAATGACTTTCTGATGAGAAAGTATTGGTTTATAACGAAGATTTCGTTTCCGATAATTTCTACACGAAAGATGAATTGAAGGGAATTTTTACGTTGTCGAAGGAAAACAGGGAGGCAAGTGAGAAGATCGAAAACGCCAAAAAAGAAATTGCGAGACTGGATAAGGAACTGGAAGATGCTGAAAAGGGTTGCGGACTAAAAGTGGATCTGAATACAAAGAAGGAGCAGATAGACGAGCTCGAAAAATGAACACACGACGCGATTTGGAAAATCAAGGAAGAATATTCCTGAGGCGATCGTGTGCTCGAATTCTGTCTGACCGGAAAAAAGGGCAGTAAAAGTTCGCTATTTGAACACCTCAGGAGCATACAAAAACCAGTTACAACCCCATCAAAATCGACCGATATTCTCAAAAAAGAGGCAGAATCTATCAAGGAAGATGCCGAGTTGCTCGATGAGGATATTTCTGGAATCGATGATGTTTTTTCCCATATAGAGGCAAATTTATTGTTCCAGGATGCTATCGTTTGAAATTCCGATTCACAGATTGCCGAGCTGATTCAGCGCCTCGGCAATGCTGACTGGGTTAGGAAGGGGCTCGAATACCTGCCTAAATCTCCCGAAGGACTATCAGATAACGTGTGTCCTTTCTGTCAAAGTGAAACGATTACTGACGATCTTCGTGATGAGATACGTGCATACTTTGATGAAACCTATGCACAAAACATAGATTCATTGAAGGGCTTGCAAATTTCATATGAAAAGTGATACCAACTCGTCGTCGATGCCTTTTCGGCGTATCTGTTGCATCCGATGGTCAAAGAACAGGAAAGTGAGTTCAAATTAAAACACGGAGCTTTATTAAAAGTTCTCGATGAAAATCGAGGAAAGATTACCGCGAAGATATCCAACCCGAGTCAAAAAGTAACTCTTCTTGATTCAGCCTCATTTATATCGGATTTTAATGCATTCCTAAAAACCATTACGAATCATACCAAGGTTTTCAATGAAAAGATACGCGATCGTGAGAAAACCAAAAAAAGTATTGAGCGGGAATTCTGGGAAATTATGAGATGGGGGTACGATCGGGATATGGAAGATTATGAGGATAAATCGAAACGATATCTTGCAGATCTTAAATCAATCGAGACAAAGATTGCGGAAACTAGGGGGTTTATAGAAGCCCAGAAGGACGTTATCAAGGAGGCTCAGAAAGAAATCGTTAATATCGATGAGGCGATCGGGAGGATAAATTCCCAATTACTCCTCATGTGAATCGAAGGGTTCTCCATAGCCAAAGCGACCAATAACTCGTACAAACTGAGTAGAAAATGATTCGAGAGTGCGAAATTCAAGTCTTTGAGTGAGGGTGAGAAGACAGTTATAAGCTTCCTCTATTTCCTCTACCTGTGCGAATGACGCGAATCGGAAAGCGAGGTCTCTATGAAGAAGATAGCTGTCATAGATGACCCAATTTCCAGCTTGTCCCATATTTACGTTTTCAATATTGCCCAACTGATACGGGATCGTTTTTTTGACGGAAGCTACGAGCAAGTATTTGTCCTGACTCATAATCTGTATTTTTTTCATGAGCTTTTGCACAAAAAGAAAGATTCAGAGGCAAAGCTATTTAGACTACATAAAGCCGACGTTACGACGATTTTTGAAATGGACCGTCAGGAAATACAGAATGAATATCAATCGTATTGGCAGATTATAAAAGACTACAAAGCAAGTCGGGCCTCCGAGGTACTGTTGGCAAATGCCATGAGAAACATTTTGGAACGCTTTTTTGGGTTCATCAATAAACACAATTTCAATGAACTCACCGCAGAATTGTGAAAAGATGAGTGATACAGGTTTTTCATACGTTATATGAACAAGGAATCCCATTTTGACGCTATAAATATTTCCGACTCGAAAGAAATAGACTGAACTATTTTCTTAAATGCTTTTGAAAAAGTCTTTACTGATGCGGATTTCAAAGATCACTACGATACCATGATGGGATAATCCCCATTCTTAGTCTACCCGAGAATATAATCATTCTATCCACCGGTTGGTTTCGTGATTTTATCCACGAGCTCAAATAATTCCTTCTCGAAATCCAACGGATCCACCATCAATGTCTTATCTTTCAAATTCTGTTTGTTCCCAGGGATAAACTTGTCTTTTAAGATATCTATTCCCTTGACGAGAGCCCTGTATTGATTGGAGCTCATCACTCCAACTCCGTATTCCGGAAGGTAGTTAACTGGATTATATATGAAATCAGCATACTTGACGTACTCCTTTATTGCATCGAAGCACCGCTTTTTTCATACAGCTCGTATGCGTTTCGAAAATGAGTTGAATACGACCTGAAATTTTTGGTAACCCATCGATTGGAGAGTCTTTTCGTCGAAAAGTTTCCGGTACATCTGAGCCTTCTTCTCCAATTGTGCCATTGTCTCGGTTCATAAGTCAGTCTCTACGAAAGTTATCAAATCTCATTTCACAAGGGTACAATCAGGACGCAACGTCTCTATTGGATCATAAATAGATTGTGGATGTAAGTCAATGTTGAGTTCACCGTCAAAAAGTATATCGGCCGGCGTGATTTTTAATCATCGCATCACATAGATAGCGAAATTGATATTAGTATAACTATGAAGGATAGAGTGCTCTCCTGGGGATTCTCAGTAGAGTACGGTTGCTCCACCAGATAGTCTTCGCATATTTGGGAGATCCTGCTTGTATCATACACCCTTCATATCCAATGATGGATCCATTCCGGATCGAATTCCTTCGACAACATAGACTCCGGTCCGTATTCCGTACGCTGGTGCCTCTCACCAGAGTCTTTTATACTGGGAAACGGTTATTGGTCATGTGCGTTCTATCCTTTGTCGCATCGTAATATTCTCATCACTCACCACTGGATTGTCTGGTAGATGCCGGAGGATGAATCGTGATTGTTTCGTGGGTGAATATGATTTCGGTGGAGTACTTCTCGGGTAATTGAAACTGTCGCTCATGGTAGTAAAATAAGGAGTAATGGGCTCATCTTCGATTATAAGGAATTAACGCTTTCTCACGAAAATCGGGGGTATTTGGATCCCGATTTTCCAAAGGTGTCCAAATCTATCTAAAAACGATTCCTTAAAATCCGGATGGATATTCCCGCCATCGTTCAGGGCTTTGTTTTGAATCAGTCCGGTAAAAATCCGTCATTTTCGAAACCATATCTTCTGGATGATGCAATAAGTAAATGTATCTGATATCGTAAGGATATATGAATCGGGAATAGGTTTTCTTTTTGATCCGATTTTTCGAAACCGATTCAGAATCCCCATCATTTTTCGAAGATATCGTTCGATGATTGCGGGCATCAAAATACCTTAGATTTTTCCATAGTTAGGGAAACGGAACTATTATTTCTCAATAAGGCGCTCCTATCGATTCGTTCGTTAATTGCTTTTGATCCTTCTATTTTTTTGAAAAACCCTCCGAAATCGTGACACGGTAGAAATACGGACTTTTCTTTCGCGTAAGAGACAAGTCCGTCTCCGAGAGATGTATACATTTGTGCTGGGACGTGAATTCTCATTCGAAAACGTCCCCCTTCGATTTTGTAATGTCCAAGGATTTTCCGAGGAGACATATGTGCCCGACCGTCGATCTCAAAGCTGTAAACCACTCGCTCCTTCTCGTAACGAATTTGAATAGGATTTTGTAATTCCATTCTTTTTCTGGTCCGACTAAGGCGTTGGCCCCTCAATCCATTCCTGAAAACTTTGAACCTTTTTGCAATAGATCTTCAATGTTTCGAAACCGCACCGATTTTTTCGATCCGGTTCTTTTTGGTTCGTGCGTAGAATTCGTTATTTTTCTCTAACTTTACCAAAATCCGTTCTTTTTCTCTGTTCCCGATTCGCAAAACCGCCGGACGCGAGAATGAATGAGAATTTCTCGCACGGACGATTTCCACTCTCGTTACAAATGCGATTATTCCCTTATAATCCAATCGAGTCTATTTAATTATTTTCTGATAAAAATGAGTGAGAAAAAAATCATAACCAACATAGGTGATGTCCATTTCGGTCCGGAAGGTATGGATCCGACGTGTCCGTACATGCGCGAAAAGATACAGGTCGAAATCCATCCTTTTTCATGAAAAGGCCTCGAAACGACGGTCCGGATGTTTTTCAAAACTCCGATTCCGGAAACCGCTTATGAGATGCAGATTTTCGCAAAAAGCCTGGGACGACCGCTCGAATACGAAGAGCTGTATCTTTTTTCGAAGATCGCACCAGGATTCGATGGGAGCGACTTTGACATTACAGCCTTCTCCCAAGGATGATTTCGAAGGTTTAGGCTCAATCCGGTCGTCGACTGATTGTGGGAATATGCATCACTTGTATGAATAGATAGGAACGTTGAGAAGGCCGTTTCTGATGCATATCGAAGTTGATGTCCGTTCGAAGCTCCCGAGACGAGTATTTCAATGTACCAACTCATTACGAACATTGTTTCTTATCGGAACAAACATGCCAAGTGAGCGAAAATGAAATCAGAAACGGAATTCGTGAAATTTGTAGCCGATATGATACGACTAGAAGCCTTTGCTCCATTGACTATTTATGTGACGGACTGGAAATACTGAGAGCTGCACTTTTCCGTATCAGAGATTATGGAAAAAGTCCGAGTGTTCCAGCCCGTACGGATTCCCGACGAAATCCCCAAGATATTTCCCATCATGGATTCAAGCTTCACCATGCTCCAAGTGTTGCGTCTTTTGCAACAAGACAAATATGATTGAATCGCATATATTTCGAACGATCAGTCATCCCAGAAATTCGCGGGAACATTGAAAGATTATTCTAGAACGAGCGGGCTCATTTTCAAACATATCAGACTTCCCGAAGAAATGCTCGATCTTGATCTAAATAAAAAGATGATCTACTTCATTGCTGAGAAAATCGCACCAAAACTAACCAAGGTTTGCTGTTTCCCAAATTCCTGTGTTTTTCCAATCACGGTGCGGGACGATGATTAGCAGATGGGACTAAAATCGTCCAAAAAGTTGTTTTTTCCTTATAATGGAATAGTCTTATTACTTATGTACTTTATTATGGCAAATTTTACAAAGAGAGAAGTTGAGCGATTTATCAAAAGCCTACCAATTGAAGAAAGGATTGATCTTGTACTTCCCGATTCAAGCAAGGGGTTATTTCCGTTTATAGATGCCTTGGGAAGTGTGGCAAGTTGAAAATATGGAGCTGAAAATTTGGACTTCTTACGGGCTATCCGTTCAATTTCCATATTTAACAATGAGCCTGCCCGCAAGGTTCTCAAATACTTCTCTCGACGCAAGACAGAAAGCTCAACCGAATCATTCATAGATCTCTGACATTTCGTTGGCTATCTTGCAGCGATCTTCCACACGATCGTGCTGGCCCTCAGTCGGAGTGGTGAAATCTCCGATACAATCCGCTGAGTATTAGTTGATCATATGGGGATGCTGATGGTATACCTCACGGCCGAAGAACGAGAGAGTATCATGGGAGATATGTATCAAAGGAAACTGAAAAATGAGGCGAAAGCACGACGTACTGACAAACACAAGGTAAACACAACCAAATATGAGCATGAAATCGATGAAGAACCCTTGCCACAAGATCAAACTCAGGATGATCAGGAAGCACTTTGGGAGGCTGCTAATGACACAGTAATGAGTCAAGAGGAATTACAAAAGGAAGTGGCTGAAATAATGAAAGACCAAGAGCAAGAACTGTCTATCCAAGAAGAAGAGGTGATGAAATTGGTTCGAGAATACGATAGGGATTTCGAACCCACTGAGAAAGAGATGAATGAACTATCCGAATCCATTAAATCCGATACTTGAAATATATATGCAGTAGAAGATCAACCCTCTTAGGAATCCTCTTTTCCGTCCCCGATCAAAATAATCCTGGGAGGTTGTCACTAAGTGGCTCCTGGCGTAATCCTGGTCCGACTCTGAGTTACTTCATTCGAGCTCCGGCAGATACGAGTGTGGAGTAAAGATATGGTGATTACCATGAACGAATGTGGCGTAAATGGAATATTCTCGATGCGGAGCGATCCTTATTTCAAAAATTGAATAATTTAGTTCATCTTTCTAAACTGATTTTGAATTTCTGAATGCTGATTTTTTGCAAGATTCGGACATTCTGGTAAACTGATTTTAAGTATAGATTTTTGGATTCTATTTTGTCCAAAAAACGTAAAAGCTCCTTATCGGAGCGATATTATTAACGTGCTCAGAATATGGAACCGAGAATGCTGCCATTATGGCGTCCAGAAATAGAAATGATCGAGAGGATGCGTGACTATCTTTTCCAGAACCTATTAGGACAGCAGGAGGCAATCAATGAAGTCTGCGATTTGTTCATTGCTCGATCGGTTAGATCCAATAGCGATCGGAGACCTTTTATGACTGTGTTTTTGAACGGTACTTCTGGTGTTGGTAAGACCCTCATGTTTGAGCTCATTGGTAACTTTTTAGCCCAAGAGGAAGAGAGAAAGGGGTCATGATGTCATATACCAGTAACGAAGTTTTCCCTTAACTGAGTCTTTGCCTTCGAAGTTCCAGAAATGTTGTACAGCCTAAATCCGAGCGCTCGGAATCCGTGAGATTCGAAGAAATGTAAGTGTGAAGTTCTTTTTGAACAGGCTTGTGAATCTGATCCTTTTTTCGGAAGACAGGTCCAGATATGGGATGAATGGGAGAAACTGAATTCTAGCCCCAATCATAACTATATTTCTGCCTTCAATGTAATTAGTGAAATATTCGAGGATGCAATACCGACTCCTAAGCATCCAGACGCTATTTCTATGGATTTTTCTAATACAATTTTCGTCATCACAAGCAACCTATTTCTAAACTCTGTCCGAGATCCAAAGCGATCGATTGGATTTGCGACACCAGAAGAAAGCAAACCAGTGATACAAGATGAATCTTTTGGTATAGACAAAGAAGAAATACTCGAAAAGTTGAGAAGACATTTTAGTGTCAGTTCGTTTAATCGGGTAGATAAATTTGTGCAGTTCCGAGATATTTCTGGATTCTGAGATATGCGACGAGACTTCGCTGAAAAGGAAGTTCGAAAAATGTTTGGTATAATCGATGATTTCTATGAGAAAAGATGAAATCCACTACCAGCCATTGAACAATATAAGAGTTTTGATCAATTAGTTCAGGAAGCGCTCGATAATTGCGAGAAGAGCGGATGATTTCGTGCAATAAAAAGGTATATTGAGAACATTATGATTGGTCGGATATTATCCTTGTTGCATAGAGATTATCCAAATATAAAAAAATCTGAAAGAATGAATAGAGAAAATGGCCATCGAACCATTGTACGACCAAGAACCACAGCGAGGGTTACGGATGATACTACTTCCGAAGCTGATTTAGAGCTCATGAGTATTTTTGAGCAAAGGGAAGCGATTACAGATATGTGTGCGGATAAGGATTAGGAGGGATTCGTTGCTTTTTCCGTTTCCGGTTTTCAAAAAAGACTACTTCTTTTATGAAGTAGTCTTTTTATTTGCAGGCTATTTTATTTCCTAACCAACATTTTATTTAACCCTATTACCCTGAGCATCGAAGGTCCCGAGAAGCCCATCGATCTCGTCGGCCGTGAGGATGGGTTTTTGTTCAGGAGTTGGACGGCGATATTGTTCCGTGAGTTCAAGGTGCTTTCTTGCAAATCCCTCGAAAAGGTAACGCTCCATTCCAGAAAAGAACCTATCCTGAACATCCTGGTTTTCGAAAACGCTTGCGAGCGGCGCTTCGGAATAGAGTGCCTGATACAATCTCTGGACATATTCTTGAAGAAAGGCGAAATCCGCATAGTCGGGATAGTCGTCGGATACCGTTTCTTTGTACATTTCCAAATGGCTCATGAGAAGCCGGTAATCGGCACGACGCAGCTCGTCTCGATGAGCCAGTTCCTCAGAGCTGTGTCCGAAAACATCTTTTCCGTTCCCGATCACGAGGCTTTTGAAATAGGCGAACTCGTGCGGGATCGAATGAATCTTCTTCGGAGTCTCTCTGGTTCCTTGGGTGATTGGTTCCGGTTTTTGTGATAATCCTGACATATGTTTAATGGTTAAGGAGTAAGTAATTCTTCATATCTTCAAGGGTTTTCAGGTTCGTCGTATCGACCTTATGGCTTTCGAGGAGTTCTTTCAATTCCGCAGCGTACTGGTGAAGTTCATTCGGGTCCTGCTTAACCTTGTGTCGCGTCTCGAAGTTTCGTATTTCGGAAAGGATGTCCTCCCGGACCTCGCCATACCTCGGCTTTCAACGGGCGAACAGGCGGTTGAGGTTGGTATCCACGAGCTTGTCCATCGCCTCATACGTGCCTTTTGCTTCCCTTCATTCGATTTTGATGAGCTGGACTTCCTTCTTTACTTTGGCGAGCTCCGTGGCAACTTGAATCTTTCATGGCTCCTTACTCTTTACCAGTAGACGAATGATCGCTTTGAGTTTCGTTAGGTCTCATTTCTTAGCGAGTTCCAGGGCGGAATCGATCGCCAGGACTCACTTTTCTCAGAAGTTGCCGAGTTTCTTGACCCTCTCGATTTGAGGGAGCAGTTTTTCAACCGCAAGTCCCATTCGGGTGAGTCGTTCGGCCACAACCGCTTCTCCGGCAACCGGCAATGCCATGAGAGGAATCTCGTACCATTCCGGAACAAGCACGTCCTTAACGAGCTCCCAAGCGTCCCCAAGAACCTGTTTGAGCGCGGTTACTTGTTCGACTTCCTCCTGAGTCAGACCTCATTCGGAACCGATTTGGTCACTTAGACTTGCGATGAGAGTATAGCGATTTTTCTCGTTATTCCCAATGAGACCATTGATTTCATCGGAAGTTAATACTCCGATGTACTCGCTCATATCCCCGAATTTTTCGGTGGTATCGGCAAATTCGAGAAGGTCTTTCGCAAATTCCCGTTTTTTCATTTCCCGAGAAGCTTGGAAAAGCTCTTTTTCTAAAAGCTCGGGCTTTTCTTTCGGTCGTGCAGCCTCCGGGTCCAACAGGGCGAGTCGCTCTCAACCTTCCATTCCCGCCATATGGGATAAATTAAGTTGTATTTTTGTTTTGTTATCTTGGTATATTATATCAATTTTTTATGGAAAAAGCAATTTTAACGTATGGCAAGGAATGGATTTTGAATATACATTGTAGGTGTCGGAGACGGAAAGAGAGTCAATCTTTCTTCTGTTGTGAGTCAAAAAACATTAGTTGATGATTTTTACGAAGAGAGATATGGCTTTGGTGAATTTTTCCTAAATTGAAATCCTGTACCAAAATAAGCTTGATGTGAGATTTTTTTGCTTTCAGTCTATTTTTCTGTATATTGACCTTGCAACCTATACTATTTATTCCGCTATTTCCTGCGTGTTTTTTTTCGAACCCGCTTTCTTTTAATGGATAAACAAAACATAAAAAAGGGACTCATCAGTTCTATATGTCTTGTTTTCCATAGGAAAGCGGAAGTATAGGTTGCGACTGGTGAGCCCCTTTTTTGCGACCTGGACGATATGTGCCAGATATATCCGCAGTGTACCGAAAAAGAGGAGGTTTGCAAAAAGCTCCTTATTTTTTTATCTATTTTTTATGACAAAATCTGAATCAGAGAACAGTACTGATACTCCTAATCCAGTAGTTACAAAACCCGATACGGTTGGGATTTATACTGGATGGCTCGGTATCCTTTTTGGATGCCTTGGAATAATCTTTTTAGGGATAGTATTTTTTCCATTAACAATCCTAATGGCTGGGATTTCACTCCTCAAAAGAAATTGGCTTCTTGGATCCATTTCTGCGATTCTTGCAGTCTTAGTTTTTGTTACTTCGCCTACACTATGGGGATTAGTGGCATTGAAAGGAATTTATGACAAAGGGGTGCAGGAACAGACACGTGTCAATCAGACTGCACAAAGAGTGATCAAGACCAAAAAGCAGGAGGATAAGGATGCTGTCATCAATCATAAGGAGATTTCCAATGAACAGCAATATATGAGTATCCTAAAACCAGAAGATCGGAGCTATGCGGAATCAACTCAGTTGGCCATTTCGATGGCTCAAAAAGGTGGTACATATTTGAATTCTTGTACGGTACAGGATTTGAAAAGAATTGTGTTTAATCCCTGGGTTTCTGGGACTATTCCTGAGATTCAGAAACAATTAACAAAAGCGATAAGTACTGATCGAAAAGAGATTTCCAAATTTCCAGCAGTTGGTAGTCTGCCGAATATCGAATCGATCAACGGAAAATACGAGTATACACGGAACGGCATTTTGCTGGTTTTGAAAAGCATCTACCTGGATATTACCGTTTCAAATAATAAAAACATACTTTCTGATACTCCTTCCGATACTGAAAGAGAAACTTTGGAGAAATCACTCTCTGGTATGGAGTCTGCAATTACATTGTTTTCTTCATGAAACACACTCTCTGAGCCCGTTCCTGTTGCGATGTATTGAAAGGATGACAAACTCGCAACGAAGACTATTTCTATCAAATCCTTCCCAAATGGAAATTTTGGAATCTTGGTCAATAGTGATTCCCCGGCATCTACCGGAGGAACAAAGACTCCGAAGACCGTTATGGAAGTAGCTAATCAGGAATCATATTAGTAAAGTTCATTTTACCCATTAACTACTTATTCACATGTCAGAGCCAAGATATGAAACCCGTTCTTTCCAGATCTATCATGGGCTTAGCCAGTATCAACAAGCATTGACCCTATTCGGATGGGAAGTAATAAATCAACAAAAAATCAACTACGACTCAATTACAACAACGAGCGGAAAAAGTCATGCTGGAATCTTTTTCAAAGATCGTGCGACCCATGATATGTCATCATCAACTAAGCATCTTTATTATACGGAGATTACCGCCAAAAGACGTATATGATCTGTTCCAAAGGCAGTTCTCGATATCGAGGGTATATTTTTCGACCAACTTCATACATTCGTAACCCCTTGGATAGATATAATCGGGACTATCAAACTAGCATTCTTTGTCTGAATCGGCTCATGGATACTACTTGCTTTCTTTGCGACAAGAATCTGAGATCCACTCCTGAATTTCGCAATTATACCACCTTTGATACTATTTATTTATGGTGCCGTAAAATTCTTAAAATCATATATCTATAAACATGAAACCTATCCAGAACTTTTGGAAGGTCATATGAAGATTATCCATGAAAATCCGATCGAGTAATCTCTTAATTCTTTATTTCAATGCACTCATGATCAAAACCACCATAGCCATTCTATTAACCCTCTTTTCCGTACCCGCCTTCGCTGAACCTTCGGTTATTCCGGAATCCAGCCATATTCTCGAAATTAGAAATATAAACTTAGATGAATTAATCTCGACTCTCAATTCCGAAGTGGATCGAATCAATGAAAATAATTCCTGGGAGGATGTTGACTGATTGACTAATTCCGGGGTTGAAATAATCCTCTCCGCTATACATCCAATAAATATCTGAGATGCTTCCGAAGAAGAAATTGGGAAGTACGTTTCAAACTCTTTCGCTCTTATCGATGGTATGAATGCTTATATACAAGTGATTTCAAAAGAGAAAGTAAATCGTCAAGCATTCTTCAAAGCAGCAACAATGTATATGCAAAATATGATGATTATGGATTAAAAATCCTACTGAAAGAGAACTAGTAAAAAGAAAAATAAGAGGATTCTTAGAATCCTCTTATTTTTTGTATATTTTTATAAAAAACTGCTCATTATACCAAGATTCTCCCAGAATGTAAAAGAAAATTTACTTTTACGTTTTCGCCTTTTTAATGGATACTGAGTGTATATCGTCGACGATCTTTATTCACTTTTTCAAATCACAACTATGACCGTAGTTTCCATGAAACGAAAACAAGAAATCATTTCTTCGCTTGAATGAACTGGCAAAAGACCACTGTTTCAGTATTGGGAAGAGTATAAAAGTGACTATATTCGAGCAAAAAGAAGTAAGGATACGATAGAAAACACTCGGCAAACATTGAGTCGTATTCTTATATATTCAGAACTCATATCCATCGAAGATTGGCTCGTTCCATGAAAAGCACAAGATGAATTTTTCAGACTTACCGAAGAGCGCAAGTGGTCCGAGTCAACACATAACTCATATCGAAAAAATCTGAGCTCGTATTTTAGACACCTAGTTAAGCGTGGACATATCCAGAATAATCCTATAAAAGACGGGATTGTAAGAATGCCAGAGCTCGTACAGGATCAACCTGTCGCAAGCAATGAGCAAATTCATACAATATTAAATCTTTTAGAGAATACTAAGTTTGGTATAAATCTTTTACAACGACTACGAGATAGATTATTTTTTACACTTATGGCTTGAACGGGAGCACGTCCAAAAGAACTACTCAATCTAAGACTGGGCTCATTTTCATGAAACAGAGACGAAGTGACTATTCAGACAGCAAAATCCTCCTGAAAGAAAAGAGTTTATCCATTGAATCAAAAGACCATAGATCTTGTACGAGCATATATCCGTGAGGTTGTCATCTATGGGCGTGATATGGAACTAAACAAATCTTTCTTTCTTGGTAGAGAAAAAGGGGAAGCTTGGGGATACGATGGGATACGAAAATTTTTTACAAAAGTCACCAAAGAAACAGGTGCCCCAATCACCGCATATATGCTTCGAAGACATGCTGCAACTGAATTGTATGACAAAGGAGTGGATATTCATAAAATTCAACATCTCATGTGACATTCAAGTGCTACTACAACAAGCCGCTATATCCAAGCCAAGGCTTCTATGAATAAAGAGACGGCAGATATTCTTTTTAGCATTACAGATTCAGTGGGTGTTTCTCAATAGAACTCATCATTTGCTTTGCGGAGCATGCAAGATAGATCGTAGTGGTAGTTATCTTACTATGCCCCATCATCTTCGAAAGTGTATATATGTCACACCCACTTTCCAGCATGAGCGTAGCAAAAGAGTGTCGTAGCGAATGGGCTGTAAAGTAAATTTTTGTCTTCTTGCGGAGTCTTTCCACGATACGATCGACCGATTCCGTACCCATCGGTTTATCAAATTGTGATTGCAAAAAGAACTTCTCACATTGTCTATTGAGTCTTTTTCGTTCAATAATATATTCTTTAAGAATGGCTGCCAATTTTGAAGAAATCGGTAAGACACGATCCTTCTTTCCTTTTCATTGGATAACATGAATAGTGAGATTCTGCATATTTACATCGTCACAGTAGAGATTGGCAATCTCGCTTTTTCTCATCCCTGTAAAAAGGAGGGTGTTCAAAACAGTATAATTCCGTATTTGTTCAAATCTATACTTATAACGCATTCTCCTGCAAGTCTGTATCAATACCTCAGCCTGATCAAACGTAAGCCCCTTTGGAATGGTACGTTCCAATCTTGGCAAATCAATTTCTTTCATAAAATTTCCCTCAACTTTCCCTCTCTTCGACAACCAGGTTAAAAACGTACCAAAACGCTTGTGGTAATCGATGTAGGTTGAAGCCTTCCAATTCCGCGTAAGTCGACCCTCGATAAGCCAATCTTCTATTCTATTCTTCGTCAAATCCCGCAGATCTTTCGCCTTCGTCATTTTAACGAATAATGTTATCGCGTTCCTCATCGATTTGACAGTCATAGGTGAATAATTCTGTACATGTTCCAACTGAACAAGGCACTGATTCAAATAATCTATAATTTCCATAACAAAAAAGGATACTAAATAAAGTATCCAATGAAGTGGTTATATAGACCTTCCATACCATCCTCCTTGCAGGTACCTGCTATGGGGGATTTCAAAATGATTGCGAATGAACATAAATGGAGCCAACGATGGGACACGAACCCACGACCTCTCCCTTACCAAGGGAACGCTCTACCAACTGAGCTACGCCGGCTTAAATCTATCTCTATCACTACTATTTATGGATAATATTATCTCATAAATAGATGCCTGGTTTATAGGTAATGCGCTACGGCCGTATCCTTACCAAGGATGCGCTCTACCAACTGAGCTACGCCGGCCTATAAACTTAAATGAGCTCGCTTATTATATGGTCAATCAAAAAAATTCAAGTCGAAGTAAGAAAAACCTTCTCTTCCTGTATTTCAAGCAATCATTCTTTCTGAAATCTCTCGACTATATCCTTATTTTCTAACTCATACAAAAACACACCAGAAGTTCGGAGTCCAAACATAATTCGTTCGATACATAGAGAATCCTCTGTAAGTATTTCCTCTTCTCTTTCGCCACGATAATATCCAGAAAATGAGGAACTATTTGTAGATCTCTTCCCATTTACAAAACTCGCTGCTGCAAGCCCAAAACCTCGATACTGAGAATGATTCCAATAAGACCTGTTATGTTTCGATTCAAAGCCAGATTTAGCAAAATTGGAAAGCTCGTATCGACGAAATTCTTTTTCTTGTAACCACTTCGATCCGGAAAGATATTCACTCTGAATAATCTCTTCGCTTGGGAGATGAGACTTCCAGTCAGGAGGATATAATTCATCCTCTAGCATGTAGATGCTCACGTGTTTTGGGGTGATATGAGAAAATATTTTATTTAAATCTGAAACTATCTGCCCTTGTATAGTTCCAGGAAGTCCTGCGATAAGGTCAATGGAAATGTTTTCAATCGGACCTTTTGTAATAATATCAAATGCACGAAAAATAGCCTCATTTGAATTCGATCGCCCTGTCATCTGAAGTGAAGAACTGTTTAAAGTTTGAACCCCGAGACTCAAACGATTTATTCAGAGTTTTGAAAGATTCTGGATATACTCGGAAGTAATATCTTCGGGGTTTGATTCCATGGTAATCTCGGAAATATTTGAAAAACCTCTTTGTTTACGAAAAATCTCAAGAATTTCAGATATCTGCTCACCTGTCAGAATAGAAGGAGTTCCTCCGCCAAAATAAATAGTTTCGATGGAAATTTCTGAATTTTGATCAAAAAACTCTTCTATTTCCGTTTTTAAAGCGTCAATATATATACGAACTTTAAGTTCATCAAATTTCGGAGTAAGTGCAAATTTACAATACAAGCATTTTTGTCGACAGAACGGTATGTGAAGATAGAAAAACATATATTGATATTTAGGTATCGATAATGGCTCAAAGTATTTTGGCAAAATCATTGGAACGATAGCGCCCCGATGCTGAGAGGTTATTAAGCTCTACAACACGATATTTTCCATCTGAACAATGAGCAACATCGAGTACGTACGAAGAGAATATTTCCTGATGCTGTTCGCTGAATTCTTGAGCAAAGGTGAGTATGTCATGCGGAATATCTATTACATCGTAATCAACACATCGCGAAGCATTAATTGGTTTTTCCTGTATGACATAGATTCGATACTCCTCCTTTCCATACTGATCTTCTTTTATGTTCATGACTTCTGAGAACATAAATCCCTTATATGTCATCGTTCCCATACAGAAATCATTGAAATCATTAGCATTTTGGATAATCATAGAGCGATTTTTTCGTATCGTCTTTATAAAGACAGGATATGGAAATTCTCCTCCATCTGGGAATCGAAATCAAAATGATTCATCAAAAACATCATATATATCGTCAAAATAAGAGTCAGAGTATGAAATGAGTCTTCTCCCAAGAAAAGAAGGCATAATGTATTTCCCCCAGTTTGCGATGCGAATCTTTTCATCTTGAGCAACCAGTTCACTTCCAGGAAAATCCACCATACTACGGGATCCATGAATAAAAGGACCAGATAAAAACTCCCGCTTCATATAGAGCTGTTCTTGTTCTATAGGTCAGAGATCTGGAAATATGCTCATTTCCTCCGAAGAGAGATTCAGGATACCCCCGATGCTCACACGGGTAAACTCGACAACAGTGGGTACTCACAATGATTGAGCAATACGAATTTCATTTCCTCGTTCTCGAAGCAGATAATAGGTCATATTATCACTCTCAACTCTCTTTTCATGGGCATCTCAGTAATCCGAAGCGTACTGGAGCGCCTGCTGTAACGAGTCCCTATCGGGAAATGACTCTACAAGATACATACAAAGATATACATTAAATATAACCAATTATTATTTTCGCTTCCATTCCACAACAGAAAATGCAGCGATAAGTGTAACTATCAGGAGTGGAGTGAGTTCGGAGGCGGCAAATCCACATATTTCAAACTCCACAAACTGTTCATAAATTTCCATAATATAGATTCCGAGAAGTCCTAGTGTGGCAAGATAAGAGATATACTTATTCCGAACAGAAAAACTCACAGTCCCAATAATGGCGAGAATAAGGAATTCCTGTTGCCAAACATTACAGGTTCCACGAACTACCTCAATAATTTCTACAAGAGCACTGAGTACGACCGCATAAAAAAGCACACTCTGATAACGAAGTCAATTTTTCATAGAAAAAGAGTAAAAAAGTAAAAATTAGTATGCGCTGAGTACTACTTTTATCTGTTCATATACCGTCTCAACATCTCGAGAAGCATCGATAGTATATACTCGCTTTTCTTCTTGTGCCCAATTTGCTAAAAGCGGAAGAGTATTCTCATAGAAAATTTCAATTCGTTTCGCGACCGCTTCCGGAGTATCATCTGGACGTTTGATGAGTTTCTGTCCAGTAAAAGGACTGAATGATCCTTCGAAATCCGCCTGAAAACTCTCACCCGTAGTTGGATCGATTTTCCGTCCCGCAAGTCGCTCAATTGCTTGTTCTCGTTTGAGATCAAGAAATACCACGAAATAATCTGGAAACACCGCATCAAAAAGAGCCTTCTGAGAACTTGAACGGGGGATTCCATCGAAGAGAATCTTATCAGAACCATGAGTATCTCGATAATGCTCCAACATAGCAGTGATGAGCTCGTCAGGGACAAGTTTTCCTTGTTCCATGCAAGCTTTTACTTCCTCTGAACGAGGATGGTCAAGCTCGGAGAAATTTCGAAGTTTCTGTCCCATTTCGAAAAAACTATACCCATAATCGGTAGCGATTTTCCGTGCTTGAGTTCATTTTCCAGAACCCTGGATTCAGACAAGGAGGATGTTCATAGTTTAAATTATTAATTTTTTAAATCTCTTCTTTCGGATAGTAAGCCGGATTCTGTGTCTCGACATACATCTATCTCGTAGTACGGTCGCCCGTACTCTCTAGCGAGGTATACTTGATTCATCGACCGAGATCGTCATAGATGAATCAAGTACCATTCCTCTTGCACCATATGGGGTTTGCCACATAATTCTTTCAAAGAAGAATTATTCCCACGTATGTGGGCTTTTCACCTTTCATCCATCGAAATAGATTAGTATCGTCTCTGTGGTACTTTCCGTACTCCGGATTTTAGATATATTCCGAAGCCGCAGACGTTATCTGCCATATTATCTCAGTGGTGTCCGGACTTTCCTCTAAAGAGCTTTTACTCTTCGGCGTATGTCCCTCCAAAAGAAGAGAGCGGTATTATACGGATGGGTGACGATTTACAAAATATTTATTGGAAATAGTGCAAAAAAGTTGCAAAAAAAAGGAACTTGTATATAACTATCCGGCACAAATCCCGTGCATAACCAAAGGTAGTGAAATCATGAAAAAGTTTCAACAAGCACGTCGTCGTTGCGTAATGTTCCGTAGCACACGTCGTCGTCGCTAATTTGGCGAGCAACGCGTCAAAAACAATGCGTTGCTCCAATTCTTTTCAAGAAAACACCAATAAGGGGCCGTTATGTCCGGCAAAAACAGATCTATACCAATACACATAAATAATCATCCATCAGGACGAACAAGTATCTGTCACTCGACGGGAATTGGCGATCCTGTAAAGGTTGTTCATGGGAAAGGTGGAAAAATTATCTGCCCAAACACCTGTTCAAAATGTCCTCATCGTTAAGTAAATGGAAGGACTAAAGATTTTAAAAGCCGCTCATTGAGCGGCTTTTTTCTACTTTGTCCCTTCATCCATCGCCACATTCGAGAGCCGGTCGGCTTCCTTGTTGAACTCACGACGGATATGAATGTACTCTATTTTCCCATTCCAATTCCTGAGGAGATCCTGAATCTCTCCGAAAATCACTTTCAGCTCTGGATTTTTAATCTTGAAATTCCCGGAAAGTTGTTCGATGACGAGATTGGAGTCCATTCGGAGCTCTATCTCGGTCGCACCGAGCTCGATTCCCCGACGAATGCCGTGGAGTGCCCCTTGGTACTCCGCCTGATTATTGGTCGCAATCCCCAGGTATTTATGACGCCGCTCCAACGGCTTCCCATTTTCATCCGTGATAAAAACCCCGATTCCCGCAGGACCTGGATTAAAGCGTGCTCAACCATCAGTGTAGATAAGGAGTTTCATAAAAAAGAGTTTAGATCTTAGACATTAGAGCTTGAAAAAAGACGATTCCCGCCCCTCCCCAACAATCTTATTCACATCCACAGAAACCTCTTCACAGAGCTCCTTTTCCAACAATGAGCAACCTATACATATGAGTCGTTTTTCATCGCTCTTATTCGACATATTACCGCCTCATTGAAATACTCAACATACATCGCATACAAAGGGGATTTCCCATTCTTCTGCCTCGCCCAAAGCTATTCGTCTTTGGAAATTTTCATCTCCAATAAAGGAAAGTTGATATGATGGCATAGTACAAACATATAATAGAGTAGATTTCTCTCTTATTCCTTCATGCTTTCCACTCCGCTCACAATCTCACTCACTTCCTTGGTAATACTTGCCTGACGCGCTTTGTTATACGAGAGAGTAAGAGCAGAAACCTTCTTGGTCGCACTATCTTTCGCATTCTTCATAGCTACCATTCGGGATGAGTGCTCGGATGCCTTGGATTCGAGGAGGATCTCGTAGAGGAGCATGGAGAGAATCATTGGGATAACCTCGTTTACGATGGTTTCTGTATCTGGCTCCACTGTGTACTTCACCGACTCCTCAGGAGTTTCTACCTTCTGTCCGACAACTTCACTCAAAAATTCGACGATATCTGCACGGGAAAGAGGGAGGAATTGCTTCACAATTGCCTTTTGGTTGATAGCAGAGATATAGTAACTATGCACGATTTTTATCACATCGTAGTTAAGTTTCTCGTGAACTTGTGCAGTAAAAAGCTCGCGGAGTATAGAACTCACCGGTTTTACATCCTGTATTTCGATCGCATCCTTCATGACATCCGAGAAATCCGCTACGAGATTTCCACCAGTCCGAAGAACGAATTCTCGAGCTTTTTTTCCGATAGTGATATAATCAATAGTCGTATCTGGATGATCTTTTCGGTACTGTGCTACTTTCTTGAACGTATTCACATTATATCCTCCACAGAGCCCCTTGTTGGATGAAATGACAACAAGAAGTTCTCGTTTGGTTGTGTGCGCATGGCCTCCTACAGATGGGATATCTCCAAGAGATTCGCTCACATTTGCAAATATCCGAAGTGCTGCGAGTGCAAAAGGACGACTCCCGAGAACGGACTCTTGAGCCTTTTTCATCTTCACTGTCGATATAAGTTCCATTGCACGAGTAATCTTCTTCGTGTTAGTGACGGACTTTATACGAGCCTTGATTTCTTTTCCAGAAGTCATAAATGAGAGCTTAGTATTTAGATTTTTAGAACTTAGAAAAATGATGATTCCCAAAACCGGGGTTTTCAGGGGGAAAACTGCCCGAGAATGATGATAAACAGTTTATTTGTCGCTACCCGACGAGTTTTTTTTCCTTGAAAGCTTTTGGTACTTTTGGCTACAAAAGTATAAAATATGTCATTCTGAGTGAAACGAAGAATCTGCCATTGTAAAACTTATTCTTGACGAGATTTATAGCGGTAGATCCTTTATGTTCACTCAGGATGACATGTATTTTTAATACATCTTCTTCACTCCAGCGATTACCTCATTGAGCTTCGCTTTACTTTCATCATTCAGGTCTTTCATTTCAACGATTGTCTTGAGAATAGTTCCTTCTTCTTCGAGTGCAGTATAGAGGTCATTTTCAAACTTCTTGATATCCTCAACTGCAACGCTATCAAGAAACCCATTGGTTCCTGCATAGATAATACAGGTCTGTTTCTCGAACGAAACTGGAGAATAGACATCCTGTTTAAGAATTTCTACCATACGTTTTCCGCGTTCAAGAGCAGAACGAGTATCCTCATCGAGGTCGGAAGCAAATTGAGAGAATGCTTCAAGTTCACGGTACTGAGCAAGAGAGAGCTTGAGAGTTCCGGCAACTCGTTTCATCGCTTTGGTCTGTGCAGATCCTCCGACACGGGAAACGGAAAGTCCTACGTTGATCGCTGGTTTAATACCCGCGTTGAAGAGATTGGATTCGAGGAATATCTGTCCATCGGTGATGGAGATGACGTTTGTCGGAACGTACGCAGATACATCACCTCCCTGAGTCTCGATAATCGGAAGTGCTGTCATAGAACCGGCTCCGAGGGAGTCATTGAGCTTCGCAGAACGCTCGAGAAGACGAGAGTGGAGGTAGAATACATCTCCAGGATACGCTTCTCGTCCCGGTGGACGTCGAAGGAGGAGTGCCATTTCACGGTACGCATTCGCATGCTTGGTGAGATCATCGTAGATGATGAGCGCATGCTGACCGTTGAGCATGAAGTACTCACCAACGGCACAACCAGAATATGGAGCGAGCCACTGCATCGCAGCAGGACTAGAAGCACCTGCAGCAACGATAGTCGTATATTCCATAGCACCCGCTTTTCGAAGCTCTTCAGCGATTGCAACAACTTTCGAATCCTTCTGTCCGATAGCAACATAGATACATTTCACATCCTGTCCCTTTTGATTGAGAATAGTATCAATCGCAATCTGCGTCTTTCCAGTTTGTCGATCTCCGATGATAAGTTCTCGCTGTCCACGTCCAACTGGCACAAGCGCATCAATCGCTTTAATACCCGTTGCCATCGGTTCATGCACTCCCTTTCGGCTCATAACCCCGGTCGCAACACGCTCTGTCGGGTAGAACTCTGTCGCGACAATCGGCCCGAGTCCATCGAGTGGGTTTCCAAGTGGATCCACGACACGACCAAGAAGACCATTTCCAACCGGAACTTCAAGCGTTCGACCAGTCGTTTTTGCAATCATCCCTTCTTTGATGGTATCTACCCCAGAAAGTACTACCACTCCGACGAAGTTCTCTTCGAGGTTCATAGCAACCCCTCGAGCTCCCGATTCGAATTCGACAACTTCATTGTAAGCAACTTCGCGAAGTCCGACGACTTTTGCGATACCATCCCCAAGAGAGATAACTTCTCCAGAATTCACCCGTTCAGGCGATAAGTCGGTTGAATCGATTTTTGCCTCGATTTCACGTATAAGAGAGTCGATGAGTTGTGTAGACATAAAAAAGTTATTAGTTGATAGTTTTTAGTTATTAGTATTGAAAAATTATCTCTTCAACCTATTCTTCACTTCCTGGAACGATATATCCACCATATCATCTCCGGAGAATATTCGGATTCCTCCGTGGATGGCATCGTTTCGTTTCCATTCGATGTTTTTTGTATCGATTGTGTCTCCAAAGTGATGAGTGTAGGCGGAAATGACTATTGGCTCAAGAATAGCTCTATTCTCTTCTCCAAAATACTCAACTCGATAGAGTTTCATGCCCGACTGTGTTCGAGCGAAAATCGCACGACCGCGCTTCCCGACGAACTTCTCGAGAGCACGGTAGGACTTCAGACTCTTAAGGAGCGTCTGAAGTTCGGATTTAGAGTGAGTAGAGAAGTCCATGAGAAAAGTCCGTAAAGTTTATAAAGTCTGTAAAGTCGAAGGTCCGGAATTATTCCTTCATCGCTTGTTTGATGAAATCAGCGTTAGCTTCATTTTTTCCGAAGAGTTTGGCATTAAGAGAGAGGGCAATGTCGAGGACTCGATCCTTCATGGCAATCTCGAGTTGTTTTCGCTCATTGGCGAGATCGAGTTCAGCTTTTGCCTTCATCGCGGTAATCTCATCGTTGGCACGGGAAATCATGAGAGATGCTTCTTTTTTCGCGAGCGCCTCAGACTGAGTCTTGATAGCATTTGCTTCTCTGCGAGCCTGCTCAAGCGTATCGTGCGCTTGCTTGTCCGCTTCTGCTTTTTGAGCTTCGATATCACGAGCGAGCGAATCTATCTTAGCTCGTTTCGCTTCCTCGGCATCGAGATGAGCAATAAGAGGTTTGAAAACAAACTTTGTAAGCACGTAAAATATGATCGCAAAGTTTACGACCTGTACGAGCATTACTTTCCAATCGACGAATTGTACGAGTTGATCCATGAGAATTGAATATTATTTAATTACAAAGGCCATAGCAATACCGAAGATTGCAAGTGCTTCAATGACTCCAAGAAAAAGAAACATCTCAATAATAAGAGATTTCTTTGCATTTGGATTTCGTCCAATTGCTTCCATAGCCCCCTTTCCAACAAGTCCGAGACCAATACCAGCTCCGATAAGTCCGAGACCGATGACAAGTGCCATAGCGAATGCATGTGATTCCATAAGAGAAAAATTTAATTGATAAATAAGTTATATTAAAAGCTTTTTAGCTTCTAATCTCTGGCTTCTTCTTAGGAGAAAAAATCAGAGACCAGGTACTAATCTGGAAATCTCTCAAAAACGAAGTAATTCGAGTGAAAATTGAGAACCGGAGCGAACCGTACGACTTGTACGGAGAGCGAGGAAGCGGAAATTTGAACTTGAAGAACGAGTTTTTCAGAGATTTCCTAATGATGGACTTCTTGCGATTCTTTGAAGTATACCAACATGAGTAATGTGAAGATGAACCCCTGAAACAGGGCAACGAATATTTCATAAAGGAAGAATGGAACCGGTCCGAAAATCGGAAACTTCAAGAACTCAGCACTGAGGAAGGTGATAACCGAGATGAGAATAATTCCCGCGAAGATATTTCCAAAAAGTCGGAACGAGAGGGAGAGGATTCGAGAGAGCTCTGAGATGATATGGAGCCATCCGAAGAGCATATTCCCGAATTTTGCACCGATGTGCGGTCCGGTAAAATTACAGATATACCCTCGGAAGTGTACCCATGCCCCTTTGGTGCGAGTATGATAGAATTGAGCAAGTCCAATGGTGAAGAGTGCAAGCACGAGCGTCGTCGAGAGATCGGAAGTAATCGGGCGAACGTAGTGGATAACCCCTGGGAGAAAAGCTCCGATAATCTCGAGAGTCAGACCAAAAATATTGGCAAAAATAATAAATACCGCAACGGTCGCGATGATGAAGAAATTTCTTTTAGCGAAATCCTCGTTATCGAGTACGGAATTGAACCCCTCACGCATAAACCGAACGAGCTCCTGGAAAAAGAGCCGGAACCGCCCGAACCGCCCGAGGCGTATAGACCGGTTCACAAAAAACACCATTGTGAACAACACCGCCATAAATATCCACATAGAAAGAAGGGTAGTCGTAACAAACCCAAAAACCGGCTCTCCTTTGAGGGTCGGAATATGTGGACCTGCATGGACCTCTGAAGTTGTAGTAGATATCTCAGTTTCTGACATGTTCAAAAAAACGGTTAAAATCGCCGATAGTATAGAGAAGAGGAGAAAAAAAGCAAATGAAAATCCTATCTTCTTTTGCTATATACCTCTTTTACAGAACTCTCGGTCCCGATGGAAATATGTTTCCCTTTGCAAATAGGACATTCATAGAGATATTTATTTGGATTTAATCGAATCGCTTCCACATTTTTCTGGCAATCACGACAGTAAAAAGTTACTTGTCCTCGATCCTGAACAAATTCTTCTTTCCTTTTTTCAAAAGTAGGAATATTTACGAGGTCGTTATAGGAAGCCATGGAAGTAGTTGTTAAATATTAGTTTCTAAAAGATTTTACTCAAAAACCCCTCATCTGCAACCTCTATTTTCTTTTCTCGAGCAATCTCGTGATAGAGTTCTCGCTCTTTCTTGCCGAGATGTGTTGGAACTTTGATATTGACAGTGATATAGAGATCTCCTTTCTGATCTTTGGAAATATGTTTTACTCCATCTCCCTTGAACTTTAATATCTCTCCATGCTGCATTCCTGCTTTAATTTCAAGTGTACGTTCTCCGAGAACCGGGAGTTTCACTGTTTTTTTAACACCAAGAACCGCCTCAACTGGATCGATTTCAATAGTATAATAGAGATTCGTATCTTCTCTCGTAAGTCCATCAATACTGTCTGGGATATTGAAAGTTATATAGAGATCTCCTGTTTTTGATTCGATTCCATCATTCCCCTCGCCACGAACCTTGATAGTCATCCCATCATCGATTCCCGCAGGGATATCAATCTCTTTTTCAGTTCTGAGAGTTTCTCGTCGCTCTCCGTGACACTTAGTACATTTATCTGCAATGATCTTTCCAGTTCCATGGCACATATCACAAATTCCTGTTTGTTCCATAATCCCAAAAATAGTTTGAGTTCGTCTGCGAACCTGTCCAGCCCCGTGACACTGACTACATTCTTTTGGTTCAGTTCCTTTCTTGGCTCCGGTTCCCGTACACTCAGTACAAACTACTTTTCGACTGTAGGATATAGTTTTCTTAAGCCCGGTCATGGCTTCTGCGAAATCGAGCTTGACTCTGATTTCTATATCTTCCCCTTCTACTCCGTTCGTTCTCCGTCTCGTTCCGCCACCCTGGAAACCTCCACCAAAAAAAGATTCGAAAATATCAGAAAAGTCCATATTGGTATGGAATCCACCTTGTCCGCCACCAAATCCTCCACCCATATCAGCACTTCCGAATCGGTCGTAATGTGCTTTTTTCTGAGCATCAGAGAGAGTAGAATACGCTTCATTAACCTCTTTAAAAAGCTTTTCTTTTTCTTTATCTCCACCATGCCGATCTGGATGATACTCCATCGCTTTTTTTCGATAAGCTTTTTTTATCTCATCCGCACTCGCTTCGCGGGAAATTTCGAGTATTTCATAAAATTCGTATGCCATGTACTAATTTTTAATTATTAAAAAAGTCTCATTACCTTCGTTTCTTCGAGCTCGATTGCTCCCCGTTTCACGAGCTCTCCGAATGCTCGAGTTGTTGCCTCCACGTCGACCATCGCATTATGGGCTCCTTCAAACCATTCTCCGAAGAGGTGTTTATAGAGTTCCGAAAGTTTCGGTGGCTTGAATGAAAATCCTCGACCCTGAAGTTTACAGTAATCGGTCGATCCTCGCATAGTACAGACACTCTTGATAGGCTGATAATCCCCATCTCGCCCGAGTCGCTTAAGCTCACTACGAATCACTTCTTCATCATACTCAATATTGTGCCCGACAATAATATCAGTTGTATTCAAAAAACGGAGAAATGTATCCATTACTTCCTCAATATATGGGGCATTTTCAACATCACGATCATAGATACCATGAACTTGGGATGCAGCAAAAGGAATTGCGATACGTGGCTTTACGAGAACATCGATACGTTCAATTTCTGTAAAACCATTCGTCTTATCCACCTCTCCGAGAATCCCAGCAAATTGGACAACATACGGCTGTTCATCCAGATTTCCATTACGAACGGTTAGTCCTGTAGTTTCAGTATCAAATACAAAGGCTTTCATATTGATAAATTTATTAAATAAAAGAAAAATCCGACCTACGGATGAGGCCGGATTCTCTCCGTGTCTAATTAGAAGAATTTTTTGTAATCATAACTCTTCAGTTCTGTATCTACTCGACGAATAAGTTCAAGAATTACTCCGACAACGATAATAAGTCCAGCTCCCGAGATAAGAAAATCAATCTGTCCTCCAGCTCCCGATGTATCAAGAATCTGAACAACTCCATTGAGTTTCGACATAAGGTAAGGAAACACTGCAATGAATGCAAGAAATGATCCTCCGTAGAGATTCAAATGAAGGGAAGTTTTTTCAAGATATTCTGCTGTCTCTCGCCCTGGACGAACTCCTGGAATATATCCACCTCGCTTCTGAATACTTTCAGCAACCTCATCTGTATTAAATACTATAGAAACATAGAAGAAAGAGAATCCAAGTACAAGAAGGAAGTACACTCCAATATAGAGCCAACTTGGATTATTCATAGAGAAATATTCAAGAAGGAACTGTCCAATTTGAGCAGAAGTACCTGCTCCACGATTTGAGAGAACCTGCCCAATAAGAGCTGGGAAAGTTACAATAGAAACTGCGAAGATGATAGGTATCATTCCGGCTTGATTAACTCGGATTGGAAAGTAAGACTTTTCATCTCGTCCTGTTCGAGTATAAATAAGAGGAATTTTTCTAAACCCTTCTGTAAATTTAATAATAATATATATTACTATAAGGGTCATAACGGTAAGTATCGCAAGAAGTGTATAATTCTGAACAGAAATATATTGCATAATATGAGAAGGAACTCCAGCAAGAACTCCAGCAAAGATGATCATAGAAGCTCCGTTTCCAATTCCAGATTCATTGATAACTTCTCCGAGCCACATAAGGAACATAGTACCAGCTGTGATGAAAAGCATTGCAGGAAGCACTACTCCCCAAAAATTACTCACATCCATAATCTTTCCACCTCCACCAATAAGAGTATTAAGAAGGATGATCATTCCGTAACTCTGTGCAAAAGCAAGAGGAACTGTTACCCAACGGGTATAGTTATTAATCTTTTTTTGTCCTTGTTCTCCTTCTTTTTTCATAGCCTCAAGTTGAGGAACAATAACCGCAAGAAGTTGCATAATAATGACCGCATTAATATATGGAGCAAGTCCCATAAGAACAATGGAAAAATGTTCAAGTCCTCCACCCATGAGAGAACTAAAGAACGCGAGTCCTTGATTAGCAGCAAGAAAGTCCTTGATAGAAAGGAGCGCAGTTGTATTTACCCCAGGAACTGGGATAATAGAGAGGAATTTATAAAGAATAATAATACCGAGCGTTACGATAATTTTCTTCTTTACGTCAGAGGATTTCCAGATACGAGAAACATTCTTGAGAATCATAGAATATAGTACGATAGAGATAAAATGGTCTGTTTAACGCTCGGATTGTATGAAAAAGTATGGTTTAGTCAAGTTTATTCACGAATAATAAAAGTACCCCCTTTCATAAAGAGAGTACTTTTATTCAAGAGAAAATAACATATTTCATAACTATTTCTTTTGCTTTGCTTCTTTGATTCTTTTAGTATGTTTTTCATAAATTCTTCTTGCTTCCCCTTCTCCTATAAGTTGTACAAGTGGCTTATTAAAGAAGTCATCTGGTACTTGATCAAATTGTGCTCTTTGAAACGAAGACTGTGCATCTTGTTTTTCAGTTATATTATTAATGGCTTTAATAATGTCAATGAGTGTACGTGATCGAGCTATTTCTTTTGAAATAATAGGGATTTCCCGTATGGTATTTTTAATTTTTTCAATAACATATCTTGCAATCTCTGGAGAAACACCAAGACTATCTTTATAACTATATGTCCAATTTTCTATTGTAAATAATGCCTCTTCTTCTGGATATTTTTCTAATTTCATAACCGTATCTTTTGGACTTATACAAAGTGCTGTGAAGATTCTTTCCCATTCTTCTCTTTTATCTAAAGCCGCGGCTTCTTTAATAAATTTATGTTGTCCTGATTCTATTCATTCTTTGTGCATTTCTCGAGCTCGCAGCTCTCAAGCAGTTTCAGAGAATTTTCCAGAAAGGATAATAATGAGGCGTTTGCCTATCAGGGAAATCTCTTCAGAAGACAGGGAAATATTATCTCTCTCTTGTCCAAAAGGAATAGAAAGAATAGCATTAAATATACGACTGTTACGCTCTATTGTAGTTGAACGTATAGATTTTACATACAAATTTGCTTTATTCTCAAGCAGTTTCCGAATTTCAGCAGATACATATATATAAGGCTTGCGTTCACATTCCTCAAGTGGATAACCAGAAATCTGAGCTTCTTCTGCAATAGATCCGGATATTTTTGCCCCATGGAGGGACTTTCCTCAAATTTTGACATTTTTCCCGCAAAATGACCCACCTCCAATGTAAGCATCTTTAAGGGCTCATTCTCCTATAAATACCGTATCGGAATTAACAGTATAGAACATTCCATCTGTTCCAGTATTTCCTAGTAGATAGAATTTTTCTGGTCAGTCTATCATTACCACTTTTTGCATCCCCCCTTGTGCAGTTATTTTTGGAGATATACAATTTTTTCCGACTATAATTGAACCCTGGAAAGATGTATTTGTTGTACCATTATGGGTATACATTGGTATTGTAATTCCTTCCCCTTCATTACTGAGATTTTCTGTTTGTGTTATAGAAATAGTATTTCGAAATGAGTCCATAAAAGTAGTACCAAAAAACTGAACAGCCCCCATAGAATAATCAAAAGAGCCACCTATAAGTTCTTTTGGAGCAAATTGTGCTCCTGGATGAAAATAAGAACGTTTACCTATCCCATCACAAATAGATCCATACAAAGACATATCATTTCTATTACTTGACTTGCAAGGAAGCCAATTGGAATCACCAAAACAGATGATAAATTCTCCGTGATGAAATGCTCAAGGAGTGATACTACGAGCATTTCGAAATGATCCATGACCAGATGAATATGCAGCAACTCAGAGATATTCTTCTTTTTCTCCTGGTTCTTTTTCTTTTTGTAACCATTCTTTTGATTTATCGGTGGTTTCTATATATGAACAAGAATCTTCATAATAAGAATATGCTCAAACATTATCAGAAAAATCTACACTTATACGATTCTTTTCCATACTATATAAATCATCACTATCAATTGGATTAAGTGCTCGATCAAAAGTTGAGAAAAAGAGGGTATTCATTCGAAATTCATTTCTCTGATGCACACGATGAGCAGACACTCTTGAAAACCAGAAACGTTTTCCTGTATTCTCTTTTGGAATTTTTGAAAGATATTCTTCATTTAGATCTGCACCTAATCCAAACCAACAAGAAGAATCATGAAAATAATTTGGAACTTCCGATACTTCATAGAGAATAGTTCCGAGAAATCCATAAACAGGATGATTTGGATGAATCCGTCAATAAGCGTTTTTAAATTGATCTATAAAAAACTTTTTCATTTCTTTTGGAAGCTTTCCTCAAGTTCCTATGAGTTCTTCAATAAAGCGTTTTTTTAAAGCATGTAGTATCTTATTTCGTCATATATGCGAATTCGGGGAATGAAGATTATGAACTTCGAAACGAAAATATTCAACATTCATAAGAGCGAGAATAAATGGTTCCAATTCCGAAAGAATACTTTCTGAGATATCGGTTTCTTTATTTAACTCAGCAAGTTCAGCAAGAGAAGTCTTGGCAGTCTTGTCGGATAATACTTGATTTGCACGATTGCGTGTTTGAACAATAAGAAGTTCCTTTATATAAGCTTTTCGAAGTTTTTCCACAATATCATTTTCTGATGTAGATGTTACAGAATCTTGAAGATATGAAATAATCCGTTCGTTAGCAGTTTCAGTTTCATTTTTTCTTTTCGGGAGCTTTCTCTCAATAATTCTCTTTGCTTGTGGTCACTTTATAAACCCTTGTACAGGAAGATCTATTTTCCCTTCTGGAAAAATCTCCCCCATAAGAACCTTTTTTGAAGGAATTTCTTGCGCTAGATTAATGGTCGTAACGAAAGAGTTCATACTTTCTGAATAAATAATAGAATTACATTTCCTTTATCCTACCATATAAATACTATTTTTACAAATATAGCGATTTTTTCAATACAAAAAGTATATATTTTAAAAAAACCTACTCATTTCGAGTAGGTTTTTTATTGAAAATTCTTAAAGAAGTTCTACAGTTCCACCAGCTTTTGTAATCTTCTCTTGAGCTTGAGCAGAAGCTTTATGAACACGAACAGTTACTTTTGCAGTAATATCTCCATTTCCAAGAAGCTTAATAAGAGCTCCGATATTTGGGATAAGACCCTTTTCTACAAGTACTTCGCTATCGATAGTTGTAACACCATCCTGAGCAAGTTTCTCTAATGTTGAAACATTAAGGATAGAGAATACATTTGGAGCATGAGCAGTAAATCCACGTTTCTTTGGAAGACGTCGGAAGAGAGGAGTTTGTCCTCCTTCAAAAGCTGCATTGAATTTACCACGACCAGTTCGAGAATTCTGTCCACCATTTCCACGACCAGAAGTACCTCCTTTTCCAGAACCAACTCCTCGACCTACTCGCATGCGAGGTGTACGAGAATTTGGAGCAGACTCTATAGTATTGTGAGAAAGCATAGTATATATTGTTAGTTATTGAAAATTATTATTCTGCTTTTTTTGCTTTTGGAGCAGCTGCCTTTTTAGTAGGAGCTTTTACAGGAGTTGCTTTTGGAGCGACTACTGTCTCTTCTTCAGAAGTTGCAACAGGAGTTGCTTTTGGAGTAACCTTTGTTACTTTTTTAAGACTAGCAAGTGCTTTCATAGTAACACGAGCGTTGGTGATAGGATTATTTCCTCCTCGTTGTTTTGCAAGAATATCTTTAATTCCAGCTACTGCAAATACTTTACGAGCAGAACCCCCAGCAATAAGCCCTGTTCCTTTTGAAGCAGGATGAATAAATATATTAGCAGCCTTGTAGCTTGCATTGAGATCATGAGCAATCGTTCCATCAATAATATTGAAAGAAAGAAGATTTTTCTTTGCATCACGAACTGCTTTTTCAATAGCAACTACTACTTCTCCAGCTTTTCCCATACCAAAACCGACAGTTCCTTTTCCATTACCGATAACAACAGAAGCTCGGAAACGAAGTTGTCGACCTCCGGCAGTTACACGAGTAACTCGGTCTATTCCAAGAAGCTCTTCTTGAAATTCTTTTTCAACATCCTTGAACCCTCCTCCACGTTTATCATCTCTTGGACGACGATTGTCTCTTTGAGATTTTACTGGTGCAGTTGGTGCAGTTGGTGCAGTAGTATTAGTATCAACCATATAAATGGGAAAAATGAATAATTAAAATTGAAGTCCTCCTGAACGTGCTCCTTCAGCGAGTTTTTTTACTCGACCAGCATAGAGAAAACCTCCACGATCAAACACACAGGTAGTAATACCGAGAGCAAGTGCTTTTTTTGCAAGTTCTTCACCTACTTTTGTAGCACATTCTTGTTTTGTTCCTGTTGATATTTTCATATCACTTGAGGCACAAAGAGTTTTTGCAGCAGTATCATCAATCATCTGTGCATAGATAGATGTATTGCTTCGAAACACCGCAAGACGTGGTTTTGTAGCAGTACCGCTAATAGTTGAACGTACACGAACTTGTCGTCGTTTCCGTTTCATAACCTTTTCTAACATAGGATGTGAATTACTAAAAAATTAAAGAAAAATTTTGGATTATACTATTTCTTACCTCCAGTCTTACCAGCTTTTCGACGTACATGTTCTCCCACATATCGGATACCCTTTCCTTTGTATGGTTCAGGTTTTTTAATAGATCGTACAAGAGCAGTATAGTATCCTACTTGTTGTTTGTCAATTCCAGAAATATGAATAACATTTTTTTCTTTTTCATCTAGTGCAACAGTAATTCCTTTTGGAACAGGAACATCTACTTTGTGAGAGAATCCAACAGCTAAAACAAGTTTGGATGGTCCAACAGTTTCAAATCTGTACCCAACCCCCTGAATCTCAAGAGATTTCTTATATCCTTCAGAAACTCCTATTACCATATTGGCAATAAGTGCTCGGGTAAGTCCCCACATAGCTTTTTCTTGCGAATCTTCTTCGTTTGTAATACTTACAACAAGAGTATTATCCTTTTGTTCGAGAGAAGTACAATCTTGAAGAGTATACTTAAGCTCTCCTTTTGGTCCAGAGACGGTAATGTTTTTTCCGTCTACCTTCACGCTCACTCCAGTAGGAAGTGTCACAGGAAGTTTTCAAATTCGAGACATAAATTAGTAATTAGTAATTAGTAAGAGTTCTTTATTCTTTTAATATACTTCACAAAGAAGTTCTCCACCAGTTCCGAGAGCGTGAGCTTCGTATCCAGTAATAATACCCTTTGGAGTAGAAAGAATGTAGATACCGAGTCCGTTTCGTGATTTACGAACATCCGCAGACTTAACATAAATTCTCTGTCCTGGTCGACTAATTCGTCGAAAAGAAGGAAGATATTTTGTCTTACGAACATCGTTAAGATGAACGATAATTTCTCGTTTATCTTCACTTACAGTATAGGATACAATATAAGCATTCTTTTTAAGAATTGAAACGATTTTCTCTTTCAATACAGAGTAAGGAATACTTACAACTGCAAGTCGTGCAAGATATCCATTTCGGACTCTCGTGAGCAAATCTGCAATTGGATCATTAATCATAGAAGATTACGTTAAAAAATTAGAGTTAGGTGGAAGTATTGTACAAAAAGGACTACCAGCTGGATTTACGAACACCCATGAGCTCTCCTGCATTTGCACGTTCACGTACACAAATACGACACATATCAAACTTTCCCATGTATCCACGAGAACGTCCGCAGATTGCACAACGATGGTAGAGTCGTGTAGAAAACTTAATAGATTTTCCTGTTTGGAAAAGACGAGTTGCCTTGTCTTGAGCTTTGTTGCATTTCACTTCTAGAGCCTTTCTTGCCATAGTAGGAGAGTAATTGATAATAAAAATAGATTTATTTTGTGAATGGGAATCCGAGAGCGTCGAGAAGAACACGAGAATGCTCTTTTTCTTTTGCTTTGATCTTAATGGTAATTTGGAGACCATGAGTCTTAACTACATCGAGTTGAGGAACTTCTGGAAAAATAGTATGTTCTTTGATACCAAAGTTAAAGTTTCCTTTTTCATCAAATGATTTTCCAGAAATACCACGGAAATCTCGAACACGAGGAAGGATAATTTGAATAAGTTTTTCTAGAAAGAAGAACATTTTATCTCCTCGAAGAGTAACAGTCATACCAACTGGCATACCAATCTTGAGTTTGAAGTTAGAGATTGCCTTCTTAGAGTTAATTACCTGAGGCATCTGTCCAGCAATAAGAGAGAGATCATTTTTGAGACTAGAGAAATCCTTGTGACCAGCTGCCACATAACTTCCGATACCCATATTGAGAACAATTTTCTCAATTTTTGGAACTTCCATAGGATTCTCTATACCGAGAGTTTTTTGTATCTGTGGAAGGATTGTTGTATTATATTGTTCTTTAAAAGACATAATATTGAAAATAATGAGATGATAACTAGAGGGTTTTTCCGGATTTTTTTGCTACACGAACCTTTTTTGTCCCTTCCATCTTAAACCCAATACGAGTTGGTTTCTTTGATTCTGGGTCAAGGATCATAACATTGGAAGCTTGGATTGGTTTCTCGATTTTAATGATTTGACCAGGAGTTGTTCCTTGTTTTTTAATATGACAAGTTGCAATATTTACTCCTTCAACAACCAATCGGTTATCTGAAGAATGTGTTGCAAGGACTTTACCTTGTTTCCCCTTGTCTTTACCGGCCATCACCTGAACCATATCTCCACTGCGGATTCTCATAGGATGTAAAACAAATAATAAATAAAATAACAATTCAAATTCTTTTTAGATAACTTCTGGTGCAAGACTTACGATTTTTTGAAATCCTTTTATTTTCAATTCTCGAAATACTGGACCAAATACACGAGTTCCTCTTGGTTCATTATTATCATTAATAATAACACAAGCATTATCATCAGAACGTACATATGTACCATCATCTCGCTTAAGAGAGAAGGAAGTACGTACGATAACAGCTTTGACTACTGATTTCTTTTTAATATTTCCTTGTGGAAGTGCTTTTTTAACGGAACAAACAATGATGTCTCCTACAGAAGCATAACGTCTTTTAGAACCACCAAGAACCTTGATGCAAAGAACTTCTTTTGCTCCAGTATTATCAACGACAACAAGTCTGCTTTCTGTTTGTATCATACTAAATAGTTATTAGTTATTAGTGAGTTTAAATTTTCAGGAAAATATCTTGTTACGCTTCAGTAGTAACTTTCCAACGTTTCATCTTACTAAGAGGAATAGTTTCCTCAATAGTAACCGTTTGACCAAGAACACAGCTATTTGCTTCATCATGAGCATAAAACTTTACAGAATCTTTGTAACGTTTCTTGTATTTTGGATGAGTCTTGTAAGAGTCAACGGTAACAACGATGGTTTTATCCATTTTTGTACTGGTAACGATACCTGTTTTAGTTCTCATTGGTAAGAGTGTTAAAAATGTAGTAATTATATACGTGTCTTCATCATCTGAAGTTTTGCAATATATTTTTTCTGAGCTCCGAGAGTATGAGACTGTTTAAGTTCATTTACTCGATGTTTCATATTCAAGAGGAAAAGTTCTTTTTCCGCTTTTGCGATTTCTTTCGTAAGCTCTGCAATGTCCATTGCTTCGAGAGTTTTAATATCTTTCTGTTGTGTTTGCTTTTTCATAAAAGTATTGAAGGAAATTAAATGAGAATTTTCGTCTTAACAGGAAGTTTATATGAAGCTAATTCAAAAGCCTCTCTTGCAACCTCTGGCGATACTCCTGATATTTCAAAGAGTATTCGTCCCGGTTTTACAGGAGCTCGATACATTTCTGGACTTCCTTTTCCTCATCCCATTGGAACTTCTAGAGCTTTCTTGGTATATGGACGATCTGGGAATACACGAATCCAGAGCTTTCCTCATTTTTTGAGGTATCGGATGATAGCACGTCTCGCAGCTTCAATCTGACGAGAAGTAAGAAATCCTGGCTCTACCGTTTTCACGGCATAGTCTCCGAAAGCAATTTCAGATCCTCTCGTTGCAATCCCTTTAAGGATTCCTCGTTGAGATTTCCGATATTTTACTTTTTTCGGCTGTAACATACGTTAATATGGTAAATAATTATAAGAAATTTCGTTAGAAGTCAATATTTTTTTATTTTTTGTAGATATCTCCTTTATATATCCAAACCTTCAATCCGATAACTCCATAGATAGTATTTGCTCTCTCCATAGAATAGTCGATATCAGCTCGGATAGTTTGTCGAGGGATAGCTCCTTCTTTGTAAGTTTCCACACGAGCGATTTCTGCACCATTGAGACGACCACCAAGGATAACCTTGATTCCAAGTCCACCTTTTTCCATAGTTTTAGAAATTGCGTTCTTGATAACACGTCGGTAAGGAAGTTTCTTTTCGATCTGGCGAGCGATAGAATCAGCTACGAGTGATGCGGAAAGTTCTGGTGTTTTTACCTCTTTTACCTCGATAGAAAATTTTCCAGGAAAACGAGCAGCAATCTCTTGCTCAAGTTTTTCTTTATTTTCATCATTCTTACCAAGAATAAGTGCTGTCTTAGCAGTATAAATAGTAATGGTAGTCTCTGAATTTGAATGACTGATGAAAATATTTCCAACAGGAATTCCAGTAAGAAATTTCTGAATAAACACACGGAGTGCTACATCGGAAGAGATTTTTTTACCGTAATCTTTCTTGTCATAGTATCCAGTACTCTTCCAAGTTTTGATATATCCTATACGGAATGCGAGGGGGCTAACTTTGTGTCCCATAATGCGAATGCAAATTATGAAAATAAGAATTATTTAACTCGAAGTTCGAGAAGTACGTTTGAAGTTCTTTTCAATATCGGATGAGATCGTCCACGAGAAATAGGATTTCCACGTTTGTAGACGATGCCCTTTGTAACACTTACCGATGCAATTGCAAGGTTTGAAAGTTCTTGCATGTCATTGTGTATTGCATTAGCAACAGCTGACGCGAGAATCTTATACATAAGTGCTCCACCCTTGTTTGGCATAAACTTCAGGATATCGAGTGCTTTTTTTGCCTCCATACCTCGAATGATTTTAGCTATAACATTGAGCTTTTTATCGGATATGCGAATATTATTTGCAATTGCTTTCATAGAGAAAATTGAATGAAAAATAACTATTATTTATTTCCAGAGTGTCCAGTAAATTTTCGAGTAAATGAGAATTCCCCGAGTTTATGTCCTACCATATCTTCGGTAACGAAAACAGGAGTGTGAACTTTTCCATTGTGAACACCGAAAGTATGTCCAACAAATTCTGGAGTAACTGTACAAGCTCGAGACCATGTCTTGATAACAGTTTTCTTTCCTGACTCATTCAAACGTTCTACCTTTTGTACAAGGCGAGCATCAATGTATGGTCATTTTTTAAGACTACGTGTCATAGTATTGACGGATTAGATTAAATTAAATGTAGCAAATGTGAATATGTCTAATATTATCCCATAAGTTTTCCTCGACGAGTTCGTACTACCCATCGATCAGTTGTTGTTCGATTTCGAGTCTTTACTCCACGAGCTGGTTTCCCCCAAGGGGTTTTTGGTCCATTTCGTTGTCCGAGTGACTGATGTCCTTCTCCTCCTCCGTGTGGATGATCTACAGCATTCATAGACATACCAAGAACGGTTGGTCGGATACCCATCCAACGAGAACGCCCCGCTTTACCAATAACAATTTGATTATGGTCAGTATTGGAAACAACTCCGATGGTTGCATAGCATTTCTTGTGTACTCGTCGGATTTCTCCAGAAGGAAGTTTTACTTGAGTATATTCACCTTCTTGAGAAACAATCATAGCAGATGCTCCAGCAGAACGAACACTTGATGCTCCAGCACCTACGATAAGCTCTACATTGTAAACCGAAAGTCCAGTTGGAATATTTCCAATAGCAAGACGGTTTCCGTCTACTGGCTTTGCATTATCAGCAGTAATAATAACATCACCTACTTTCATATCTTTATGAGCAAGAACATATCGACGTTCTCCATCATAGTAACATACAAGAGCGATATATCCAGTTCGAAATGGATCATACTCGATAGTTTCTACTTTTGCAGGAACATCAAGCTTATCAGTGAAGAAGAAATCTATCTTTCGATAGAGTTTCTTATGTCCTCCACCCTGATGACGAACCGTAATACGACCTGCGCTGTTACGTCCTGCCTGACTCTTAAGACCATATGTAAGAGCTTTGTGTGGCTTACTTGTTGTAAGTTCCTCGAACGTATATCCAGTCATCTGACGTCGTCCTGGAGTAGTGGGTTTAAATTTCTTGATTGCCATACTATATTATAAAGCAGTGAATAAAATTAGTCCTTAATTGCAACCTTTTGAAGGTCAGCGATTCTTTGTCCTTTTTTAAGAATAACAATCGCTTTAAGACGACTCTTTCTCTTTACTTGAACACCATGTTTACTATTTCGGAACTTTTCACGAGTAGTAATCATATTCACCTTCTCCACTTGAACTCCATAGAGTCGTTCAAATGCGGTGCGAACATCTACTTTCGTAGCTTCAGGAGAAACCACAACAGTGTAAGCTCCTTCGAGCTCGAGTCGTTGACTCTTTTCTGTTATAACGGGTTTTTTAATAATAGTGTAGAGTGACATACGCTAAGAGATTATAGGTAATTATAAATACATGGAGTAAAGTTTCTCAATCGATGCTTTTGTGAAAACAAGATTATTATACTTAAGGAGATCCATAGGATTCAAGTAGTTAACTCCGATGAATTTTACTGTTGGAATATTACGACCAGCGATAAATGCTCCGTTATCTTCTGGACAAACAGCAAATACTCCAGATGTTACATTCATTTTTGTAACAAGGTCTATCATTTGTTTTGTCTTCATTGCATCTGCAGCGAAAGATTCTACGATTTTGATACCATTTTCTCCTGCTTTTGCAGAAAGGAGAGAAAAAAGAGCAGCTCGACGTTCTTTTTTATTCATACGAATAGTAAAGTTTCTGTCTTTTGTAGGACCAAATGCGGCACCTCCACCTCGACGAACTGGAGAACGAGCATCACCCACACGGGCACTACCAGTTCCTTTTTGTTTGTAGAGTTTTCGAGTAGATCCGATTACTTCTGCACGAGTTTTTGCGTGAGCAATAGCGATACGTGCATTAGAACGTTGAAGTCGAAGAAGTCGGTGAATAAGTCCCATTTGAACTTCTCGTCCGAAAAGTTCATCTTTAAGGGCGATTTTCCCATTTTCTTTTCCTTCTTGTGTATAGAGAATTGCTTCCATGAAAAGATACAATTAGAAATCTAAAACTACGAGTGAGTTACGAGCTCCTGGAACTGGTCCATGGAGAGCGATAACATTAATATTCTTATTTACAAGCTCCACTTGAATCTTTTTAAGAGTAATCTTATCAAGACCCATATGTCCGTGCATCTTCTGTCCTGGTTTTGTTCGACGTGGTTTACGACATCCGATAGAACCAAGAGCTCGGTGGAATTTAGATCCGTGTCCTGCAGGTCCTCCTTTGAAGTTATGACGTTTCATAGCTCCGGCAAAACCTTTACCTTTGGATATTCCTTCAACAGTTACGGTTTCGATACCATCAAGAACATCGAGACTTACTGTATCTCCAACTTTGAGTTCAGTCATAGCTCCAGTAAATGGAACTTCTCTCATATGAGAAAGTTTTCCATCAATTGCTTCAAGAACGATTGCTTCATATCCATCAGTATCAATGGTTTTGATTTGTGCTACTTTAATTTCTGGGATTTTAATAAGCGTTACTGCGACCATTGTATCACCTTTGATGATACGAGTCATTTCAAGCTTTTTCCCGATAAGTCCAGCCATCTTAATATAAAGTTACAAAAACTATAATATATTATCACAGATAAAATAAATGAATCTACATAGGTAAGGAATGAATCCCTAAAATAATGAAGATTGATATTTTAACTGACTTCTAGAATCTATATGCATTTGAGAGGTTGTCTTATAGGAGCAACATCATGCTTCGAAAATTGAAAGTGGTGGTATTGTATGGAAAAGAGTCTTCGTGTCAAAAGATTTTTTGAGATTATTTTCTGGACGAATAAAACTTCTGTGAAAAATCTTTCGTCCGAGAAAATAAAATACTTGGTTATTACTATCCTTATTCTAGATTGGGTCGATTAGAAGTTTTTTAGATAGTTATTCATAATAGCATCTGATGCTCAAAAATTCTTTTCCGTAATCTGTATACTATCACAAACGGGATATGCTAATTTATAGAACATATCTATCTTATCCGAAGTTATATCACTTGCATTCGGTAATAGTCAAACACAATACATTTTCACTCAGAAAGAGTTTTTATAATTTACAGCCTTCGTTTTTTTATCCAACTGATTATCGTAATCATAATAAGGTGCTGGTTTGTTCCAATTATAAACAAAACTTTCAAGCATATAAGAATCATTGGAATTCAGAACGGTCGAAGTCTCTCAGAAAGCAGTTCAGAAAACGTCATCTATATTCCATGCGTTCATAATTACTTTCAATCATTTGTTGTGAGCATAAGCAATAATATCATTTTGATATTGTCTTGCTACTATCTTACTAGATAATCATAGTTGTGTTATCAGATAATCATACCCGGTTTCATCAAAGAATATTCCGTACACTCACATACTTTGCCATTCATCAATAGATGTAGTGATAGTGCTCATTGATTGATTCATGGTAATATATCCATAGGGTTTTCCTCTATATCAACTAAAACCAGCTATTCAAGACCCATTTAAAATATCAATGGTACTATAATGATCCGCATGAGTTGTTTTTTCAAGTCATGCTCCGAGTATGATAGAGTCGTACTGGTTGAAATCTTCTACAACCTTACCAAGATCCCAAGTATTAGTAGTGCTATTAAGCGAACTTGGCCATCCATAATAAACTCCCAACTTTTGTGGCGGAATTTTATTTGTTGTTTCATTATATATAATACTACTTCCGAGAAAAGCATTTTTCAAAACAGTTCCTGTACCAGCTCCTGTGGTTTTATTATCAAAATATACTATATATCCTGTGGAAGTGGTCGCAATATCTATAGAACCAGTAAATGCCTCTTGAATGGGAGAATGTGTTCAAGAATCAAGAAGTATACCGATTTTATCACCTACAGTATAGGAAAATCTTTTGGAATAATCAATAAAAGCATCTGCATAAACAGAGGCAACAAGCATAGAAAGAATACTACTTCCATCCTCAAGAAATACCATAAGTTGCATCTTCTTTTTATCTGCTGTAACAGCATAAGTTGTATACATATTTGTATCGCTTGGATCAAGTGTTCCTCCTGCAGATATTTTTGCTATATCTCCTATCTGATCTTTTGCAAATCACTGAAAGGCAATATTTCCTCATGACATTGTAAGAGTAGTGCTATTTTCTGGGATCGGATAAACTCCTGTTTTAATTTGAAACATATCAAGTCATTTTTTAAGATTCGCTACATTTGATATACGAGAACTATCGCGTGCCGAATTAGAAAAACTTCCAAGTTGGAGAAATGCTATTGTTCAGAGTATTACAAGTATACTTATAACAACAATGAGTTCAACGAGAGTAAAACCTCTGAGCTTCTTCGAATTTTTTAAAGAAAAAACATTGTTTTTAAACATAAATAAGAAATGTTAAAATAAAGTACACTGAGTAATGATAATCTATTAAAACCTAAAAGCAAATTTTATATCCCAACGAGAATCTCCAAAAATCTTTTTCGTTTTTCCATTTTTTCGTATATACTCGCTCCTCGTAGTTTCTATTTATTCACTCGTTATTTTCCTTCTATGTCCCACTCTATCGAAGTTATCGGAGCAAAAACCCACAATCTCAAGAACATTTCGGTCAAGATTCCAAAAAATAAGCTCGTGGTCGTAACAGGAGTTTCTGGATCTGGGAAATCCTCGCTCGCATTCGATACTATCTATGCGGAAGGACAACGACGTTATCTCGAAAGTCTCTCAACCTATGCTCGAATGATCATCTCCTCTATTAATGAGGATACAAAGGTGGACGAAATTCGCGGACTCTCCCCGACCATCTCAATCGATCAGAAAACCGTATCCAATAACCCACGCTCGACAGTAGGGACTATTACTGAGATTTATGACTTTTATCGACTTCTCTTTACTACCATCGGAACCCAAAAATGTCCGAACCATCCAGAAATCACACTTAAAAAACATACTATCTCGGACGTGGTTTCTTTTGTAAAACACCTGGAAGAAGGAACTAAAATTCATATCATGGCACCAATTCCATTCTTCCAAATAGATGCTACTATGGAATCTATCAAACGATATGTTCTCGATAGTGGTTTCGTCCGATTTCAGATTAATGACACGGTATATTCTGTTGCTGATAATCTTGAAAAAGAAACGATTCCTGAAAATAGCAAAATATCGGTTGTTATCGATCGACTCGTAGTGAAAGATGAGGAATCCTTTGGAAAACGTCTCCGAGACTCTATCGAATTCGCTTATAAAACTGGGGATGATATGCTCGAGATTTATGAGATTGACTCAAAACAACGAACAAGTTTCTCTGCGAAGGCCTCCTGTCCTCAGTGTGGAACTGCACAGGAAAATCTCTCTATATCGAATTTTTCCTTCAATTCTCATTATGGGGCTTGTGAGAGTTGTCATGGACTTGGTACAAAGGTTGCATTTCTTGAAGAGAAAATTATCAATGGAAACCTGACCCTTGAAGAAGGGGCGATACTTCCTTGGACAAACCATGTCTACTATATGGAGATTCTTCGAGCAGCTGCGAAGAAGCATAAAATTAATATGAACATTCCTTATAATAGTCTTTCGAAAAAGGCTCGCGAGATAGTTCTCCACGGATGTCCTGAGATGTTTGAGGTATATCATACTTTTGAGGGAGCAAATGAAGGGAAAACATATACCACTCACTATGAAGGAGTAGTAACGAACTTGACTCGACGCTACCATGAAACCGAAGCGAATGATACTTTTATGAAGCGCATCTCCCAGTATATCACTGAAATGGAATGTGAGGTCTGCAATGGACACCGATTGAAACAATCTTCTCTTTATGTATTTGTGGGAGAAAAAAATATCGGAGAACTCTCGAATATGTCAGTTCTTCATTCACTAGAATTCTTTCGAGAACTCCATCTTTCAACCTCCGAGAAAACTATCACTAAAGGAATAATGAAAAATATTGTTGAGCGTCTGGAGTTCCTCTCTGGAGTCGGACTAAATTATATGACCATTTCCCGTCGAGCAGGAACTATTTCTGGAGGAGAGTCACAACGCATTCGTCTCGCAACACAGATAGGTACAAAACTCGAAGGAATCACCTATATTCTCGACGAACCATCTATCGGACTTCATCCGAGAGACAATGGAATGCTTATAGAAAATATCAAAAAGCTCGTAGCAGTGGGGAATAGTGTCATTGTTGTCGAACATGATGAAGATATTATGGAAGCCTCTGATTATATACTCGATATCGGTCCCGGAGCTGGAAAACATGGAGGACAAGTCATGGCCGAATGAACCTATACAGAAATTATCAATAACCCTACTTCCGACACTGGACTCTATCTCTCTAATAAGAAACAGGTACTCCTAGAAAAAAGAAAATATATTCCAACGGAATTCTTATCAATAGAAGGGGCAAGTGAAAATAATCTCAAGAATATAGATGTGAAAATTCCTCTCGGAGTTTTAACAGCAGTGACAGGGGTATCAGGATCAGGAAAATCCTCACTCGTTATGGACATTCTTGCACCACATCTTATAAATGAACTGAGCACAGGAAACAAAGTTACTGTAGGAAAAGTTTGAAAAATCGAGGGAGCAAAACAACTCGATAAAGTAATTCTCATCGATCAGTCCCCTATTGGTCGTACTCCACACTCCAATATCGCCACTTATACAGGACTCTTCACACATGTTCGTGAGGTATTTGCTGCGTCCATTGAAGCACAAAAACGAGGATACGGAGTCGGACGATTTAGTTTCAATACCAAAGGTGGACGTTGTGAGACATGTGAAGGAAGCGGAGTAAAAAAGATTGAAATGCACTTCCTTCCTGATGTCTATATAGAATGTGAGTCCTGTCATGGAAGTCGATACAATTCTGAAACTCTCGAAGTCAGATTCAAGGGAAAAACTATTGCAGAAGTACTTCGTATGACTGTCGAAGAAGCTCTCGAATTCTTTACTGCCTTTCCTCGTATTAAGCGAGTACTTGAAGTCCTCAATGATGTCGGACTCGGATACATAGAGCTCGGGCAATCCGCTCCAACTCTCTCTGGTGGAGAAGCACAACGTATTAAACTCGCATTCGATCTATCCAAACGCTCAACCAGCAAAACCATATATATTCTCGACGAACCCTCCACAGGACTTCATTTTTCAGATGTCCAAAAACTCCTCCTTATTCTTGATCGTCTGGTTGAAAAAGGAAATACTGTTCTTGTCATAGAGCATAATCTCGATATCATTGCTAACTCTGACTACTGTATCGATATCGGACTTGAAGGGGGAGATCGAGGTGGTGAACTGATATTTTCCGGAGCAACTCGTGATATACTCAAAGAAAAACGTTCATATACAGGCGAGGCTCTGAAAAAATATTGGGAGAAGAAAAATATTCGTCATTCGTAATCACATATGCTTCCTTTTCTTGAAGAAAACAAAGACCTTCTCAGATACTCTTCATTTCATACACCTGCAATGGCACGATTTTTCTTTGAACTCAAAGAAAAACAAGACATTGAAAAACTTTCTGATATTCAAAGGTTTGCAGAGAAAAATAATCTCCCCATTATCTATCTCGGAAGTGGTACTAATGTAGTATTTGCTTTCGATATATTTGATGGAATTATTATAAAAAATACTATCAAAGGTATTGAATGGGGAACAAATACAGTAAAAGTTGCTGGAGGAGAGCTTGTATCTCCACTTTCACTTCAGATATCAAAAACACGAAAAAATTCTTTATTTGGAAAATGGATAGGACTTCCAGGGACCGTCTGAGGTGCTATCGTAGGAAATGCTGGATGTTTCGGATTCGAAGCAAAAGATGTCGTTCTAGAAGTAACCATTTTCGATATAAAAACAAAGGAACAGAGAATACTCAAAAATGAAGAACTTAATTTTTCTTACCGACATTCAATTCTGAAAGATACACCAAACTGGTTTCTTATTGATGCTACATTCCGAACTAATCTCCTCTCAAATAATACCACTGACCCGAGAACTTTCCGATCTGGGAAACAACCAGGAGGATTTACTTGTGGATCATTTTTCCGAAACCCTCCAGAGGATTCTGCCGGGCGACTCATCGATCAGGTCGGACTCAAATGACACCGAATCGGAGGAGTCAAGATATCGGAGCTTCATGCTAATTTCTTCGTAAATGATGAAAAGGGAAGTTATAGAGATATCCTTATCCTGCGAGATATAGTAAAAGAGAAAGTTCGAGAGATGTTCAAAATAGAGTTATACGAAGAGGCGAGGATTATAGAAAACAGATAACTTTAAAAAGACCGACTCAGATTGAGTCGGTCTTTAATTTTACAAACACAAAAAATCCCCCATCCTTTCGAACGGGGGATTTTTTGTTCTTAGTATCAGAGAGTACCTAGAACTATATACGATTAGTATGTAGTAGAAGATGAAGTCTGAAGACCAACGTTGTTATACTGACTAATCGAAGTGATTGAAGGAGTATAGCTATTAACAGAACCAATGTAATCTTGGTACTGAGCGTTAGTAACAGTAAGAGTACGAATAGAATTTGCATTCGTAGAGCTCGTAACTCCATTAAGTTTAAGAAGAAGTGTGTATGTACCTGGTGTAAGTTCTACCCCAACAGTGTTATTAGAACCTGTTATAGTTTTAGCTCCACCAAATGTAAATACACCACCTGAGAGAGTTGCGATTTCGTTTGCAACACCTATGCTTGTTCCGAGGTAAAGAGTACCTGTAAGAGTGTTTCCTGTATTCATAGAAGCAGTAAGTCCAGTAAGAAGGATCTTTCCAGCTGCATCAACAGTAACATTAATCTTATGTTCATCATTTACAGAACCTGCTACTCCAGCGAATACTGGTTTAGAGTTTGTAATAAGGTGACTTGCAGCGATAGCTCCAGTATTTACAGTAACTTGTGCAGCATCAAGGTATCCAGAAGTAGCAACTGACATGAATCGAGCTGTATTCTGAGCAACATTTGCAACGATAGAAGTATCGATAGCAGAAGTTACAGCACCAAGAGCAATACCAAGAGTAGCACCGGAAGCAGTAGCAGAAGTTGTATTAAGAATAGCAGCTTTTACTATAACATCCATGGTAGTCCCCTTAGAAACAAGGTATCCATTTCCAGAGTTGATAGATGCAAACTTAAGAACGTTACCGATAACAGCTCCATCAGCGATCTTTGTACCAGCTGCTGTGTAGAGACCTACATTAGAAACGATAGAAGATGCATCAGTAACCCCAGTAGCAGTAGCATAGAGATCCATAAGTTTAAGATCGTCATTTGTAGCATTGAGAGTAAATCGTGCAAGTTCTACAGCAGCTCCGTTAGAAGCAGTAAGAATTTGAGCAGAGTTAGCAGTCGCAACAGCAAATGCAGCAGTACCAGCATCATTAACTGTGAAGAGAGTTCCAGTAGGAGCTCCGTTTACAGTAACATTAGAACCAACACTATCAGTCATGCTTGCAGAAGCATATCCGAGTTGGAGATTTCCACTTCCGTAAGAAGTTGGAAGAGCAGCAGTTCGAAGTTCTACATTCTTAGTAGCTCCTTGAGGGAGAGTGAAAGAAGTTGAACCAAATACTACAGCTGATTGAGAACTTATAGATTGATCAATCTTTCGAGATTCCTTAATAACTCCGTCAACGTAAAGGTCAACTACAGTATTAGTAAGGAATGTACCAGTTACAGTAGTGCTTGTAGAAGCAGTAAATGCAAGGTTAGATACATTAATATCTGAAAGATTATTGTTAATAAGAGCAAATTTACCAAGAACAAGGTCCTTAGCACCTGCTACAGTAGTAGCGCTTGATGCAGCACCGTTATTTGTAATAGTAACAGAAGGAGTTGCAACAGTAACAGTAATACCATTAGATGATGCAAATACGTTTGTTACATTTGAAACAGTTCGGTCATTTGAAGAATATCGGATAGATGTGTAATTAAGAGATGTAGCAGCATAAACAGCAGCAACAGCATCGAACTTAACATCAGCGTATACCTTAACTGGAGTATCAGCAGTAACGAGGAATGAATTTTGGAAAGTAACTGATCCAGTTGCATCAGCAACCATAGAAGTATTTCCTACAACAAGTCGTACTCGGTTAAGTCCAGCTGAAGCACCTGTACCAAATCCAGCACCAGTAAAGTTTACAGTAATGTCTTGAATAGTTACTGGTTCTTGAACCTTAATAGTTCCAGCAAGAAGAAGAGCATTAGTTGTATTTTTAGCTACAGTAGTAGAAGAAGCAGCAGTATCTCGAACGATAGAAACATCTCCAGTTTGGATAGTTTTAGTTCCAAGATCTCCAGTAGTGTTTGAATAACTTACAGTAGCACGGTATCCAGTAGCGGATTCGTCAACAGTAATATATTCAGTCTTGCTATCAAAAGAAAGAGCAATAGTATCTGAATTTCGATCAACAGAAATAATATCTCCTTTCACTTGGTAAGAACGAGTTCCAGCAGTATAAGGAACATTGTCATTAAGAAGGAAAGTAATATATCGTCCATTGTATGTAGTACTTGTAGAAACTTGAGCACCAGTTGCCTTGTTGTAAAGAGCAAGATTAGAAACTACCTTAGAAAGGTCTGAAGTTCCAGAGTTGTAAAGTGTAAGAGCAGTTACAGTAACGTCTCGATTCTGATTTCCGAGTTGAAGAGTAAAATCTCCAAGAACAGAAGTCATATCTCCAACCTTAGCAGTACCAGTTACAGCAACAGGAGTTACAGTAACAGTAGAAACTGTGTAAGATGCAGCAGTAAGAGTGTTAGTGTAGAGTGGGAAAGTTGCTTTAACAGCAGCTGCAGTAGAATCTACAGCGGTAGCAGCAACGATTCCAAACTTATGTTGACTACCAGCAGAACCAGCAAGTTGAACAATAAGATCAACAGTACTTGTAGAACCAGCCTTAACAACAAGAGCAGGAGAGAATGAAACTACAGCAGTCTCGTCAGAAGAAACAGAAGCTTTTGTAGAAACACGAGCTCCGTTCATTTCGAACCAAACGTTAGTAATCTCTGTTCGAAGACCAAGACCATTACGCTGAAGAGTAAGAGTCTTAAGAGTAATATCAGAACCACCAGCAGTAAGATCAAACTTACCAAAGGAAACAGTTGCAGTACTTGGAATATATCCAGTAGCAGCAGAAGCTGGGTTAAGTGCAACTTCAAGATCACCAGCAGCAGCTACAGGAGTAGTTGTAGTAGTGTCAGGAGTAGTTGTAGTAGTGTCAGGAGTAGTTGTAGTAGTGTCAGTAGTAGTGTCTCCGAAAAGATCACCAAGATTAAGATCACCAGCAGTAGTATCTACAGTAGAAGTAGTAGTAAGACCAGCTGAATTAGCAGCTACCTTAAACGCTTCTCCACGAGATGCATTGTTGTTTGGATTAAAGGAAGTTCCTTTGTTAATAATACCAGCTGCAGCAGCTGCATTAATATATCCATTCAAACTAGCGTCAGAACCAAGATCCATGAATCCTTGATCTTCAGTTGTAGGTGCAATACCCTTTGCAGAAAGGAGCATCTTAAGCATTTCAGCTCGAGTTACAAGATCCATAGGACGGAACTTAGCAGCAGTCTTGTTAACAAGACCTGCATCAGCAGCAGCCTCTACGTATCCGCAAAGATCACCAAGTGCAGAAGTAACATCTGAAAATACTTTACCAGTACAATCAGCAGTAGCTACTCCTTTAATATTTACAGCAACTTTTGCCATTTCAGCTCGAGTTACATTGTTTCCGAGATTATACCCGGCTTCAGTAGACTGCTTAGAAATAATTCCAGCAGTAGCAAGTGCATCAGCGTAAGGAGCGAATGTGCTTCCTGCATTAGCAACGAGTGTAGAACTCATAGCAGATACAACGATAGCAGTCACACTTACAGCAGACGTAACTTTCTTAAAAAGATTACTCATAGAAAACTGTGAGTTAAAAAATAAAAAGTGTCGGGTGTCTTTTCTTCTTTATGTTTCTTCTATAAATAAGAAGGTTCTGCGGACCGACCATTGGAATAAAAGAGCGATAAATAAGAATGGCTGAGAGATGAATCTCTTTTGCCGGTTAATTGTAAGGGGTCTTGCGGACCACACTTACGAAGTTAAAGCTTTAACCTCCATCATTTGCATGATGAGAGGAGGAGGATAATGGAGAATGCTCAATTACCCTTCCTCCTCCCGTCAGTACTTCATAATGGAAGATGCACACTTAAACAGTGTATATATATTATTAGGATGTTAAAGAACTTCCTGAAATACGGGAGAATCCTGTTATCAGTACCGGTGATTATATAGAAAAGCCTGTAAAGTCAAATGATTCCTTGGTCTCTTCACTCTTTCTTCACGGTATTTTTTCATAAGATATCATGATTTTTCTACTCAAATTACTATTATGCTCGATAGTCATGAGATAAAATTCTTATTTTCGATATTCATATAACCCTATGGGAATCCTTTAAAGTAATGGATTTCTGAACAAAAATAAAATCTATCTATGATAAATTAAGTCATGCTATTAATCTTGTATCAAAACATACCGGCAAGAAATATAACAGAAAAAAATATAAAAAGCAAAAATGGAATATAAAATTTTGATTCTCTCTCTAAATCAGTATCATATCTATCTATTTATTTACCATTCCTTATGACCCTCGATATTCATTCCATACTTCAACACACCTTCGGACTTGAGAGCTTTCGAGATGGACAAGAAGATATTATAAATAGTGTGATGTCTGGTCATGACACACTTGTTTTTATGCCAACGGGTGGCGGGAAGAGTCTTACTTATCAGATTCCTGGAATAGCCCTTCCTGGGATTACTATCGTCATTTCCCCGCTCATATCTCTTATGAAAGATCAGATTGATAAACTTCGAGAGCAATGAATCGCTTCAGTTTGTATTAATTCTACTATATCAATTCAAGAACAACGTGATATCCTTGAAGAGATTCGATATCCATGAGAATTTCCTATCAAATTTGTATATATAGCACCAGAACGACTCCATAATGAAGAGTTTCTGAATGTTATACAAAAAGCGAAAGTTAGCCTCATAGCTATTGATGAAGCTCATTGTATCAGTCAATGGTGACATGATTTTCGTCCAAGTTACATGAAAATTAAAGATTTTGTAAAAGATCTCCGAAGCAATCTTCATTTTAAAAAAGAAACATGAGAAGATTTTTTAGAAAATAAGGATTCTGAAGGTAGTCTTTGAGAAAATACTTCAATTCCTATTATTGCCCTTACTGCAACTGCCACAAAAAAAGTTCGAGGTGATATCGTAGAACGACTTGGTATTGTTCGGGCAAAAGAATTTATCTATGGATTCGATCGAAAAAATATCGTTATGCTTGTGCGCGAAATTTCAAAAAAAGAAGAAAAACTTGAGAAAGTAGCAGAAATTATTGAAAAAACTCCTGGGAGTGGGATTGTTTATGCTGCCTCTATTAAAAATGTAGAGGAAGTTTATAATTACCTGAAATCCCGAGGAATAAACGTCAGAAAATATACAGGAAGTATGGATACTCTATCCCGAGAACTTGGACAGAATGACTTTATGGATAATACCGTACGTGTTGTTGTTGCTACCAATGCCTTCGGAATGGGGATTGATAAGAAGGATATTCGTTTCGTTATTCACTATAATCTTCCTGGAAGTATCGAAGGATATTATCAGGAAATAGGGCGTGCAGGGCGTGATGGAAAAATGAGTATTGCTGTTATTCTTGCAAGCTTCGCTGATACAAAAATACAAGAATTTTTTGTAGAAAATGCCAATCCCGACCAAGAGGAAATTCTCGAGTTTTATGATTATCTTTATGATGATCTTAAAGATGGAGAATGAAAAGGAAAAACGATTGAAAAAACCTACGCAGCCATGGGGCATGAAAGTGGTATCGGAACTGATATGAAGGTTGGATCTATTATTAAAATACTAGAAAAATATAAAATAGTCAGTCGTGGATTAGACGGAGAAAAAGACTTAACTACAGGATTTCGCGGAAAAGGAATTACTCTTCTGAAAGAAAAACGAGCACATCAATATATTCCAATAGACTGGACACATCAAAATATGCTCAAAAAAGAAGCTAATACTAAGCTTGCAGCCATCAAAAAGCTCCTTTTTACTCCGCAGTGTCGTAAACGATTTATTCTCAATTATTTTTCCGATATTACTGATCTCGAAAATCTTCCGAAAAATTGCGGAATGTGTGACTATTGCATAGATCAAAAGAAGGGAATTATCCGAGAACGCCCTATTTTTGGTAATACCGAAAAAAAAGAAAAAAAAACACGAGAAAAGAAACAAATAGGGAAGAGTCAGAAAATAAATACTTATGAGGAAACTCTTAGACTCTTCAGAGAACAAAAAAATCTCTCAGCCATAGCAGATGAACGAGGAGTAACAACCACCACCATCGAGGGACATATAGCCAAGCTCTATGGGCGAGGGATTATTACTCTTGAAGAAGTCAGTAAACTCACCTTACTCGAGAATATAGAATACGCTCGAAGGATTATTGAGACTCATTTCCTAGGAAAGGTGGAGAAACTACGGGAGATTAAAGATACCATTGAAGCAAATGGAAGAACGGATATTCGGTATTTTGATATTCATCTAGCAATTGCGATGATGGAGAGGAATCAATTGAGTAAATAAAATATCTTGTTCGGGATTAAAAACTAAAAATCCCTCTCATTAAAATGAGAGGGATTTTAAATTTCAAATGGTGGGTAATATAGGATTCGAACCTATGACCCCCTGCTTGTAAGGCAGATGCTCTAACCAACTGAGCTAATCACCCGAGTATTCTTTTATTACATTTGTTCGATTCTTGTTCCGAATATCATATATATTTTGAATCAAAATATGGTGCCCGGAACAGGGATCGAACCTGTGACCTTCAGCTTAGAAGGCTGCTGCTCTATCCAACTGAGCTACCCGGGCTGGGTAGTAGAGGCTTTTCTCTTTTCTCCTCACTGTCTTGGCGTTTACCGACTCTCCCACATCATGAAATGCAGTACCATAGGCACGACGTGGCTTGACTTCTGTGTTCGGGATGGGAACAGGTATACCTCACGCGTATT
>JAQTWX010000008.1 GCA_028689065.1 Candidatus Altimarinota bacterium
ATTGAGGCATGTTTCCTTAGATCAAAGTAACCTTCACTGCCTAAACTTTTATATGTTTTAGCAACCATAATATCAAACATATTAAGCTTGGTATTTTGAGTGTTGATTCTTTCAAAAACACTCAAAACATCGCTCAATTTTCAACTTTGATTTACAGCAATAACTTTTCTGTTTAAAATACTTTCTTCTAATATTTTAATTTTCTTTAATATCTCTACAAATAACTCACTATTAACCAATTTCATTATTTTTTCTATGTCGTTATCATAAACATATTTGAGCTTTATAAATCTTGAACCATATTTTTCGTAAATTTCTTTTTCATCTAATGTATCCAGTTCCGTTTCCTCTCATTCAATACATTCATCTCAATATATAAATTTCTGTTCTGAATCATCTCAAAAATAGGTGCTATCAAAATATAGGTTTGCTATTTCTGGCTTCTTTGTATTTGTTCATTTATATACTTTTTTATTTGTAAAAACAAGCATTAAAGCCGTTGTTCTTTGCTGACCATCAAGAAGATAATTAACATCACTTCAAGACTTTCATTCAGGATATTTTATTTCTTTTAAACTTCCTCAAACCCTTCTTCTGGCAAGTTCATCTCATCACTCCCAAACTAAAATACTACTGATAGTGTAATTATTGTAGAGACTATCAATCAATAGTTTTATTTGAGATTTATCCCAAACAAATGGTCTTTGAAATTCTGGCAAAAGGATCTGCTCTTTTTCGGCTAGTTGAATAAGTCATTTTACATTTAAATCATTGAACATATTTTATGCTTTAACTTATACAAATATATCTATAAACTTTCAATTTGGGTATTACAAATTATTAGCAAAAACGCGGGGATTATATAGATAATTCAAGCAATTACAAGGTGGGGGGATTTTTAGAAATTTTTTTCTAAAAAAATTTATCTATTAAAAGTAGATATCAAAAAGAGTATAAGTAAAATTGGTTTTTATCAATTCGATTGATATTAAGGCTTTTTAGCATTTACGATTATTTTTTCTACTAAATTAATAATTGGCAAGAAATTAATAAATAGTTCCTCCTTTATTGGAAAATTACCTCCAAAAAAAGTTCAGTTTAATAATTCATTTGAAAAAGTAGCCTTAGATTTACAAAAATCATCTTTTAAGGCAACGAATTCTCATCATCAAATTGATTTTTGTTTTTCCGTAAATAATTTCTCATTAAGTTTCTTATTCTTATCATCATCTATTCATTTCAGAGCATTATAAAATAGATGTTCTATTTCAAGTTTTGAATCAAATCAATAATCATTTCCAGAATCTTTTAATACCTGATCTTTGATATTATTGTTTGGGACAGGGAGCAAAAAAGCATAAATATTTTTATTTTTATGTTTTTTACATTTTCACTTATGATAATCAATTTCGAAATCATCATATTTTCATCCATCTTTCTTGGAATAATTTATATGTTTTAATTTTAAGTATTGATCATATCAGGTCATATCAAAATCAAACATTCAGATGATTGATAATCATTTCGGTAAATCAACACTTTCATAGTGTTCTAAAAATGACAGAACTCAACGACTTCATCATCCTTGAATAATAAAAGGATGGATCCCGCCTTCATTTAAAGGCAAACTATAATAATAATTCAAGTAATTCTTATCACTTTCCCCTTCAACAAACAATATACAGCTTAAATTTTCTACTTTTAAAATTTCTTTGAAAGCAACAATTGCTTGATTTGTTTCCAGGAGATTATTCTTAATACTAATATTCTCCAATTCTAATTTTGAATTTTCTCTTTTTAAAAAAGTTATTTCTTCTGCCATCGCAACTATCTCATCTGAGCCATCTTTTTCTTTGCTGTAAACATCTTTATATACTTTTGCTACCTCTGCTTTGCTATATTTCTCAGAATAATCATTTATAAGTTTATCTAAATAGTTAATTTTGAATGAGATCCTAATTTCGTTATCTTTTAAAGATAGATCGTAAATGTACTTTTCCAATAGGAATATACTCTCAAGTTTTTTCTTTTCAATTCCTTCATAAAAGTAAAAAACTGCTTTTTGTATATACTTTCAAAAGGTTTTATATTCCTTTGCTTCTTCGCTTATCTCAAATGAATATTTCAGAAGCTTCTTTATTTCTTCCTCAAAAGATAAATCTCTTATATATCTGAAAGCAAGTATAAAATTATCATCATCTCTTCAAAACCAAGAAATCTCAGATTCCAATGGGGAAACACCCCTTGCTATTAAAGTATTATTTTCTGGTTCGATAAAGCTCACTTCCTTTTTTAGTTGCCTAATATACCAATCAATTATATCTTTCTTGTTTTTAAGGTTTTCAAATCGTTTTAATAAAAATTTACCCGATAATGAGGCTATCTTGAAATTATGAGACTCAATAGTATTTGCCCCCTTCGATAAAATATCTAGAAAATAATTACTTTCAGTTTTGTATTTATTGAATAGACCTAATAATTGATCCTTACTTCATATTTCTACAAGTTTTTCAGCTACATACTCCCTATCGTATCATTTATATTCAGAATTATTTATGATATTCAAAAAAGTATCTTCAAGATGTTTTTTATCGTGTTTAATAAAATCATCCTTATAATTTTCGTAAAAAATAATAAAAGGTTGAATATTAAAATACCTGAGATCATCTTTTGTTCTACTTCCATCAAAAATGGAAACAAGATATTTTACTTCATCCTTATTAAGGTTTCAGTCAATTACACTTTTTATAATTTCTATATCATCACTGTAAGTAAATGGAATATATTTGATAGCCTTTTCTCTGACTTCTTGTAGGTTAAATCAAAATACTTTATAAAGTCTCAGACACCTTAGAAAAGTTCCATTTACTACAAATTGATGAGTTGTATATGATGATGAATTCTCATTTTTCTCCGTATAATGAAGTTCATATAAATCCGGATTTGATGCATCCAGTTTAAAAAATCGTTTTATGTGTTTTTTTACTAAACGCCTAATGTTTTTATCAGTTTTAAAATCTGGATATTCACTATTTTCAAATTGATATAATAAATACTCACTTATTCATTTTGATGGTCATTTCCTTTTTTCAGCCTCTTTTATAGCTTCGATTCACTTATCGAAATCTCTTCTTTCTTTTGTTTTCCTTCTTTTTTGTTCAGTATTAACTTTTTTTAAGTATTTTTGTCTTTCACTTAGTTTTTTGTTAAAACTTTCATATTTTTTAAATTCCAGTTTCATTATTTCTTTATCTTCTCGTTTTCATCATTCGATATATTCATATATATGAACATCATAGAAATTACTTCAAGATATTTCACATAGCTCTTTTACATTTTCTATCCTTAATAAGTCTGATATTATTTTTATAATATCCCAGAAAACATAAATTGTGTTTTTGGCAGTTTTAATTACTTCTATGGATAAATCATTATAAATATTTCAAAGATATTTACTCAATTCCAAACCAAATTCACTTTTTAAAAATTTAGAAACCATCTCATTAAATCTATGATTAGAAGTCTTTCAGTCTTCTAATTTTTTAAAAAGACTTAAAAATAGATCTTTCAGTCTATTGTTTATAGTAGGATCTGAAAGAGATTCTATATTTTTTATGAATTTCTTGGTTTCTTTTAAATCCAATTCATTCAAATAAAGTAATCAATTTTTAGATAGTAGATCGAGAAAAATCGAGAAGACATCTTTATTGAGATTCAATAAATAAGCAATTTGAGACTTATTTATGTATTTATTTCCAAATTGTGTTTCTTTCTCTAAAAATTCATTGAAAGATTTTATAAAATATTCTTTTTCATCAAGTGATTGAAATATATCTATAAATTGCCAAACAATATTATCATTACTATAATGATCGTATAGTTCTTTGAATATTTCTTTAAATTTAGATTCTTTCTTCTTTTCAAGAAAAAATTTAATATAACTCAAATAGAGACTTTTATTATCAAGTTTATCCTCCAAATATTTAAGTCTATAATTCTCAATTATTTCATTTTTATAAGGGTCAGGAATTTTATTTTCATCCAGTAGTTTCTTTAATATATCATATATATCGACTTGATAAGCCCCTATATCAGTATCTCCTTTGTAATTTCAGAGTATATAGTCCTTGTCTTCGGTATTTTGAAAATTGAATTCATCTACTAATTCCATTTTAGCTATTTCACTCAGATGAAATGAATCTTTTTTTATCTGTTCGAGTTTCTCTATAAAAGGAGACATACTTTTTATTTTTTAATTGATTATCCTAAAAAATATAATAGGAATTATAGAGAAAAGCTCACTGAAAGCAAACGAGAAATTTTTCAAACTGGTTCAAGAATAATTCCCCAAATTTGGGGCATTATTCTATTTTTATCACAGTGTTAATATTTCAATTCACTAACGGTCCTTTTTCCATTATCTTCTTTATACATAGGAATATCTACAAAACCATAAACCGTAAACTTTTTATTTATTTTACCATCATTGGAAGATACTTCTACTATACAGCTTTTATTTCACATAAGGGATTTTCTACAATTGAAACCATAAAAATGGTTATCAGTCTCTTTTTCACCGATACTAAATTTGTAAGAAATATTCATTAGGTCAATTTCCTTAGATGATGGACCGCCTCTTTCCCATAAGTCCAAAGATGAAATTGTGTGTTTTGTTCCTATATATTTTGAATTACAAGGGTTTGGTGTATATTCGCAATAACTAGTAATATTTGATTTTTCCAATATAACATCCAATTCACTTCTTTTCTTTTGATATATTTCGTCTTTGAGCCTACCGGAATAGAGAACCGCAATATTTTCTGTTTTTCCATAATCAAGGTTCCATATATCAGATAATTGACCGTTCAAATAATCATTTACATATCATACAGAAGTCCAATTTGGATTTATTTTATCGTGAAGAGCTTGGCAGGAATTTTCTAGTTTTCCAATGACATCTTGCGAAGTAGCAAGAACCTCCTTTGCTTCACCTACAATAACAGGAACAAAAGCCTTATTTGAAGCATAATCACAGGCTAATACTGAAAGATTATTTGGTTCTCCTGTCGTTTCATTCACAAGGCTTATAAATTTAAATGGTGAGGTATTATCAAGCACAAGCTGATTTGAGGTAAGTGTTGTGAATTTACGAGCCTTGTCAGTGGTTGAAAAAACTGAGTTTTTAGCATAAATATCAATGGATGGAAAACTTGTTGGAACAAGTTGTATTTCTGAGCTTGCCCCTATTTTCATAGCGTAAGCCCTTGTTTCCTTGTCCCCATCTTCATTCAGTCAATTCATCGCTATTGTGGTCATCAAAAGAGCCAACTCTTGTTTCTTTTTCTGTTCTATTTTATATCCCATATCTCCCTTCATATAGCTATTTGTGAGAGAGTCAGCCAAGGCTCATTTTAGATCCACTGGTTTAAAAGAATTTCTGACATTAACAGCATAGTTTGATTTAACTGAACCGATTACCAAACTTCCGTCATTTATACGATTCATAGGCACTGATTGAATATAACATCGCAGTTGTGATTTTCCCTTCATTGCATTAGAGTAGTCATCTAAGTACTTTTGAAGCTGATCACGAATTTCCTTATTACTTTTTAAAGAAGGAAATGTAAATGTTTTTTCGTTATGTTGAAATCATAAAGAAGATGAAAGGGCTACCTCATCCGTATACGCTTTCTTATTAGCATCAAGTTCTTCATTTGTGAATTTAATAAATCCAACCTGTTCGAAGGAATTAACAAATGTAGGATAAGCGTTGTTAGATGTTCTAATATCCCCAAAGTATATCCTAAGTTTTTTCAAAACATTGTTTGCTATGCCTGCCGTAAGGCACTCATTAATAAATCCAGATGATTGAAGTTTCCAGAATTCATCATTATTTACATAATTTTCAAGGTGATCAATCACCCAATCATATATTTTTGTGTCTCGATCCTCCGAGGGTAAATTTCTATTCCGTTGCCAGTTAAAATATCCAGGAGGGTTTATAGGATCGCCATCAGCTTCCTGTTCTGCCTTGGCATAACCTGGAACTTTTTTTATGCAGGCAACAAGAGATTTATTAGTCAGATTAGATATCTGAGAAAGAATTTTATTCTGAGTTGCTTCCGACTTGTTCATAAGAACAACCTTGATCTTTTCAGTTATCTTATCTCCCTTATTTGAAATAGTATTATGAAAATTATTCCTTGTTTGTTCTATTGAATTTTCAGATGCTAAAACATTAAATACACTTACTTGCGAGAGTATTAATAAGATAAGTATTACGGATGATAATTTTTTCATAAAAAGGAAAAATAAGGAGTTAAAAATAATTATGCGTTTGTTTGAATAAATTTTGTAGTTTCATTTATTGTTTTTAATCTCTGTTTCATCTTCCAGACCTGATATGGTCATACAAACCCTCAGATGAAACAAGAAAAACCAAATTTGAAAGCTTTGCGTATAAATAGGGCTATAATTCACTCATTCACTCTAACAGTTATAGAATTTGGATCTTTCAAAGAATTAATAAAAGTCCATCCATACATTATAAAAAATCAAAAATAGAGATATATAAGTCAAGATATCATTGCTTTGTTTTCAATGTTAGGATCTCAATATGTTCAGTGATATTGATTAAACCCCATTCAGAATAAATAGAAACCTACGAGAATTCAGATAAGAGTATTTTTTATAAAAGTGCTATTTATTGCACTTTTTTCGTTTACTAACCTCACCAGATTACATTTAGAGCATACTGGTATCGTAAAAGCGCGGAAACACTCCTGACACAATCCTACTCAGCAATCTACACAGGTTCCAACAGCATCTACAATGGAATGTTTATGACATTTCATAGAAAGGATAGTTAAAAAAATAAGCCTCAGGAAACAGAGTTCCTAAGGCTTATATGTTATCACATTATTAAGCAATCATAAGGGAAGCTGTTCGCCAGATGTTTGCTTACAACAACCTTTCGCTTTCTCGAATTCAATCGGGGAAAGTGGACGAGCACAGCTCCCCATTTTGATGATTGAATTCGTTAAATAAGTCCAGAAGTGGACAAAAAAATAGCGAAGGTTTATTGTAAGCAAGATAATCATACGGAAAATCTGTGAAAATCAAATTTATTACAATTCCATAACTTATTTATCTGTTTTAGTTTTATTAAAAACTACCCCATATTTCACATTTCCTATATCAAAATCCTGAGTAATACAAGAGATTTCTTGAATATTATTTCTTACCCTTTGAAAAGTATAATCTTCAAAGAATGTTTTTATAAATTCTTTATCTCTTTCAAAAATTTCCGTATTCTTATCAGCTATATTCAACCATTCCTTACACAGATAAAGATAGAATTTCAACCATTTCCCGTTAGTTGGTATAAGCAGAGCTCTTGTATTTACAAAATGTCCCCCATTATCGATATTATTTTGAAGTTTTTTATCAAAAAAGTAGTCTGGAATGACTGAAAATAAGATCATTCGATCTGTTCATTTTCTGAATATTTCAAAACGAAGCATAGGGAAAAGTGTATTCTTTATTTTAGGAATCTTATCCTGAAAATCCTGAAGATACTTTATAAATTCATTAGATTTATAAAGCATTCCTGTCCCCTTCATAAAATCCATTAAATGACACTTGATTTTTTCTCAATAAGGAAGGGCCGTATCGAGTTGCTTATGAGCAAATCGAAAAAACTTTAAAATCGTTTGAATATCTTTTCCTGAGAGATTAGATTCCACTAATCACTTCTCAATATCTTTTGGTATTGGTATATTTCTTCATTTGCCTCCTGCATCGAGAATTCAAAAATGAATCTTGAAAAAAGTCCAAGTTCTTGCGATAGACCTAGAATTTAACTCCTTTTCTTCTATTCCTGGCTTTTCTTTGAGAATTTCAGATCTATTAAAAGCCTTTACAATAGCGAAGTTCTCTCATTTATATCTGTTATGAGAGTAGTCATTTACATAATTTCACACGGGATCAATCTTATATCCACTAGTCTTTTCTCCATTTTCAATAATCGTTTTATTATCTTCGGTGTATTTAATTCAAAGTATATCAAGCACTTTATGAATAGGAACAGAATTAACAAGCCTTAGTCTTTCTCAGATGGAACTAATAAGCTCTGACCCCTTTAATATCTGAACTCGACATTTTTTTGTATCTCCGGGTTTTTTGTGAAGGGATCAGGGTATCCTTGAAATTCTTGAAAGATCAAAGATTTTATCATCAAGCACTAATCTAGTTGATGTGGCTATTTCGAGTGCCTTCTTTTTCCAGTCTTTTAAAAACTTTTCAGATTTTTCTTCCGTGTAAAATTTTTCATCATTCAAAATATACAAGTGAAATCAGTTCCTAGACTGTATTATAAAGTCAAACATATACCATATATCTTCAAGCTTTGCCCTCATACCTTCCAATGATAAGGGAAGATTATCTTTTAGGTCTATATCAAAGTAAAATAAAGGGAATTTATAGGCATTTTCAGCCTTTCTACTACATCAAGCAGGAAATCAGCAAATACTAAAAAAGAGGTTTGTGTGTTCTTTTTTATTTGAATTAATAATATCCACCGGCTGTATCTTTTTTGTATATTCCTCAAAAAACAAACATCATTTTTTTTCAAAAAATGAAACCCAATCCTTAATAGTGTCAATATGTGCCATAATTGTAATGGTTAATAAATAATAAAACTTTGAAGAAAAATAGAGCTCTTATCTTTCTTCTTTTAAGAATTATATTAATGTCATTGAAAATTTTGACGAAAACCCGCACATTTTTTAAAAAAAGTTTCTGAAACCCGCACGCACTTTCCTGATTTTCCTTTTAAGTAAGGCATTTCTTCAAAAAACTAAAACCCGCACAAGACAAGGCATAACCCGCACATTTTTTGCCATACCTTTCCCTTTGGAATGCGATATCAGCCCCCATTTTAAATATATATAATATAACAAACAATATTAATTATCCTCGGAAGGTATTTCATAAATTGAGTAAATAAAAAAGACAAGAATTTAAAAAAGACGGTATTTCTAAAAACTCACCATAAAAAGACAAGATAGTGCTCTATGAGCCTCCAACTTGCTTTGTTATGGTTATAGAGTTTTTTCTTTTACCTTACTTTAATTCTTATCTTTTACCATTATGACACAATTATTATGTAGCTTGACCGGGGCAGGGTTTTTAGATATTCAGTTTTTTGACAACCTTATAAATGAGTTCAGTTTAGACTTAGATTATGAAAACATAATTCAGGAGTTCTGACAGACGAATATAAACATATTTATCTATGAAGCCTATGAACAGGTTAAGAACTTATTCATAGAACAGAATTCAGAAGAAATTCAAAAGATTATTGAAAAAGATCCTAGTGAGGTGGATTATCAGATATTTACAAATTATTGCGACAGCAATTTATGGTTTAATAATGAGGAAATTGAGACATTATTTCAATATTGGCGTGAAAAGATAAGGAACTAATCTTTATCTTTTTTTTCATAGTTTTTTTAAAACATTTCAAGAGTTTTTTATCAGATTTCCAAAAAGTCATATATACAATCCAAATGTTCAGGTGAAATAAATACACCTAAGCATTTTAGTTATTAACTTTTTTACACTATGAATGAACAATTTACCTATGAGGTATTCCCGAGGAGAATAGAAGACGAAACTTTCTTACTTGCCTCTATCAAAACCGATATGAATGGACTTGTGAATATTAAGGCTGAATATACCTTTAAATACCTGTTATTCAGGAATGAGACTGGTATTTATTTGAAACAGTATATTTCTTCAAATTCAGAAGCCTGAATATCGTTTTTGCTTAATTTTTATGAGAAGCTCTATTCTGGAAGTATAGCATTTAAAAAGATAAATGATCCTTTGTTATTACATAGATCAAAGCACCATTATACCGTTGCTCTAAAAAACAATAATGTTTTCCAAATTAAGAAGCCTGGGGAAATTTGACTGAATACATTTTCAAGTTCCACAGGACTTATTGAAAATGTTTTAAATGAGGCTTCTCTTGTATTGAAACAGGGTGAATTCATTCAGTTTGAATTCAAGATTATTCCATCTACCTATGATCAGTTTACCAAAGCATTCTTGTATGCAATCAAAGAAATTTGAAAATCTGAGGAATATAAGGAAGAGTTAAATAGTAGTTTTACAGATAAACTTTGATTTTTCATCTTTGATCTAAGGGTTTGTCATAATCTCGATAATGAAAAAGTATTCTGAGAGATTTTATATAAAAATTTGAGGTTGTATGATAGCAACTGGAATTATTACGAGTATAAATATTCAAATAAAGATTATCCAAAAATAGCAAACAGATACAAAAAAGGACAAATGGATATGTTTTTATCTCATTGATTAGTTTCTTTAATCTCTGAAAATAATAGATATGTAAAAAAGCTTCCTTCGAGTATTATTCCTATTAGCCCAACTTTGGCTTTAAATAATGGAACCTGAAAGAAAAAATGAGAATACAAAACTTTCATATGAAAGTGATTTAGAGATTTAAGGCTGAATAATCAGGAATATTTATCTATTGACGAATGATTATTAAAAAATGGACACTTTCTGGGTATTGGATCTACCTGAACAGGTAAAAGTTATTCTACCAGTTCTGTAATGGGGTATGATATCGTAAAATCTATCATAGATGATAGATTGAATTTTGAAAAAAATGAAAGCCCAAGATCACAACATATTTTTATTGATCCACATTATAGTCTGGCTGGGAACATCTATAAAATACTTGAAGTCTTTAATAAAGATAGGAATTTTAAATACAATTCAGAGCTTCAAATTACGGAATATCAGAAAAATAATGATAATCAGCCATCACTAAACTCGTTATCAATTCCTCTTAAAAAAACAAAGTTAGTTTTTAATCCTCTTTATTCAGGAAGTCTTAATATGTCAAATCCTATCGAGTGTTTAAAGGACATAAATAGGATGGTCTCTGCTTGTTTGGACTGAGTTAGGGCAACACACTCAAAAACATCTTTTTGACCTCAAAATTCAGAAATTCTCTGAACTATTATTAGGCTGTTTATCATTTTCAATGTATTGAGAAATGAGGCAAATAAACAGTCTAATAATGATACTGGAAATTATAAGAGAATGTTAAATTTATGAGATATTCACGATTTTTTAGAAGATATGGAAATTTCAAAAAGTCTTCCTGATCAATTCAAGGATGATTTTAAAGAATGATTAACCCATAAAGAAGAAGAGATAAGAAATATTATAAAAAATCTCAAAAAGAGAATTGATTATTATTTAGAACAATTAAAAAAGAATGCCTGATATTTATCAAGCTCCATCAATAAAGTTTCTCCTTATTCAATGGAATTAAAAGAAACCTTTTGAAGCTGAACACTTCATACGAATTACTCACTAAATCTATCTGATTTTTATATAAAAAAGGACTATGAAAAAACCAATGTATTTTTCTTTAATCTCTGAGACTTTTCGATAAATGAGAAGAATATAGTTGCCGGCTTCATTCTTTCCTATATGTATCACTATTGAACTATCAAAAACCATTTAGACAAAAAGAACTTAGTTCAAACGAAAATATGGATTGATGAAGCCTCTGCTATATTAAATTGAGAATATATTTTAGAGATTATCGCTTCCAGCCTGGCAGAAATAAGGAAATATAATTTTTCTCTGAAATTTTTTGCCCAGACTATGGATCAGCATTTTTTTTCTTTGGTCTATCCTAATGTTTGAGCACTGTTCGTATTTTCAGTTGATTATAGACAAGCTGAACTTATTTTGAAAGATCTAAATTCTGGCTGTTCCTGAAAACTACTTCAACCAAATGATATAAGCAATAACCAAAGAGGTTGCTACTATTGATTTCTTAAATTTATAAATGGATGAAATGCTACATTTCTTGTTGAATGATTTTCTATGAATGAAGAAGAAATTAAATACCTTATCTCCTAATCAAAAAAATCTATGAAAAATACTACTTACAAGAACATTTTAATCACTGAAAGAGATGTTGATATTCTGAAACTCCTCTCTAAACTCAAAATCTGAGAAAGTGATTTAATCAGAGATTTACTTACCCCAGAGACAAGTCAAAATACCTTTACCAAGAGATTGAAGAAACTCGAAGATAAATGATTCATACGGTCGATTAACCAGGATCAGAGAGGCAGGACACGGAATAAGCTCTATCAGCTCAATATCAGGCAAAAAAAGGCTGATATTGAAGCAATTATATGAAGTGAGATACTCGGAGGAACAGTAAATATGAGTTATAGCATTTATTTCCATACGCTATATATCTGATACTTTCTCAGATTTCTTATAAAACAGATCAAGAAAAAGAATGAAAACTATACTTTCATAGTAGATGATTTCATTTCTCAATTTGAATTTCAGAGATGGACAATGACCAGAAAAAAGAACGAATTGGATACCGTAATAATACCTGATTGATTATTGAAGGTATGAAGCAAAGTTCAATGGATAGAAGTAGAGATAAAAAATTCGTTGAAAGATTTTAATAAGAAATTAAAGAACTACAAAGAACAGTATTTTTATTTATCAAAAGAGGGTTTTTGTGAATTCTTCAAAAAGGATGATAAACATACGCTTCTGATAATGGCTCCTGAATGGAAGATAGGATCATATACGGAAAGCATAACAAAGGAAAAGTTGAAAGAATATTATTCAGTTCAGCTTCTGAATGAAGATAATGTTTTAAAGTATCAATAAGAAAGTATTCCTACCCCTTCCGTATTGACTTACTGACTTCTAAAAATAACGCCTGCCAACCCCTCACACACTTTGCTAGAAGTATATTAACTTTAAACCGCGTTTTAAAGTTAATATACTTCTCTATCGGCAATGTGTGTGAGGGGTTGGCAGGATAGAGTAGTAATGGGATAGATGGATATTGGATATGATAATGAGATATAGAATAATAATAATATAATAATATATATAATAAGTTAGGTTAGGAGAGAGGAGAGGAGGAGACTGGAAGAAGAAAAAGTAAAAAAAGAAAAATGATGAGAGGAAAAAAGTGATGGAAAAAATGGACTTTTGTGTATAATGGCGAAAATGTTGAGTTGTGTGTAGTTTTTATTTTTTTAATGTTTTTGTTGTATGTTGAGAACTATTGATTATAGAATGATTGAAAGTGAACTATATAAACAATATTTTCAGGTTGGAAGAAGAATGTTAAGTTTTTTAGATTTATTTGAAACACTTTGTGAAATGGAAATTTATCATATTACAAGTGATATAGCTATTCCAATATCAAAAGATATTTCTGAGGGATTAAATTTTAAAATTAAAGAATTGCTTTGAACAGAATTAAGATCTAGCGAATGACTTCAATCCCTGATTAATGGATTTTTTTGAACTTCAACCTTAAAAATTACTAATGATCATAATACTTCAATTGGTTTCAGTATCTCAAATAGAGGAGTTGCTTATTTTAGAAAAGCTAATGATCCACTGATAAAAATTCAAATTTCATATATTCTCAAAAAAATATTCTGAGAAGATTTTGATCAAAAAATATTTAAACTTGAATTATCACAATCTCAACATCTTGGTATCAAAAAAATTGAGGAATTACTTGAAAAGTCTATTAAGAAATTCAATGATGATGAATTTAAGTGATATGAATTTAGAGGGAAATTAGAAGAGTTTTTATCTAAAAATAAACCATTATTTCCATAAAATGTTTTAATAAACACTTTGTCCTCATGGAAGGGCCTCCTGGATCAGGAAAAACTATGCTTGCCAAAGCATTTGCTACTATTCTCCCTAATATGGATTTTTCAGAAATCGTCGATGTTTCAAAAATATATTCCGTCGCTGGACTCCTGTCTAAAGACCACCCGCTCATATTTACAAGACCGTTTCGCAAAGTGCATCATACCGCAAGTGGCGTGAGTATCATAGGAGGAGGACGAGATAGTCGTCCGGGAGAGATTAGCCTCGCTCATAAAGGAGTACTCTTTCTCGATGAATTTCTGGAATTTGATGGGAAACTCCTCGAGATGCTCCGACAACCGCTGGAAGATGGAGAAATAAGTATTAATCGAGTTAATGCAAGCTATATCTACCCTGCAAAATTCATCCTTATTGGAGCACTCAATCCTTGTCCGTGCGGATTTCTCGGAGACAAGGAAAAATCCTGTATCTGTAGTGAATCACAGATAGAACGGTATCGTTCGAAGCTCTCGGGACCTATTCTCGACCGTATCGACCTCTTTATCCGAGTTCCACGCATAAAAGTCGAGGATTTCGGAGAGCATAAAAAAACACCGAAAACCTCCGTAGAGCTCAAAGAGCAAATCGAACAAGCCCGAGCTTTCGGAAAAACTCGATTTACTGGAACCAAGAAAACCTCCAATGCCGAAATGAGCAATGAAGATGTGGAGAAGTACTGCACTCTCGGAGCAGAAGAGGATACCTTCCTCAAAAATGCAATAGAACGCCTTCAGCTCTCGACCCGGATATACTTTCGAATCCTGAAACTCGCCCGAACGATTGCCGATCTAGAAGGATCGCCTGATATAAAGCTCCTGCACTTGGCAGAGGCGTTAAGTTATAGGAAGATATAAATTTAAAAACTCTCGGAAAATTCCGAGAGTTTTTAAATTAGTTTTCATTTTTCTTATTTTTCCCAAAAGAGAGAATAAAATCTACTATTGCTTTGCAAGCCTTCTTAATTGCAACAACTCATTCAGGAAATTCAACCGAAGTATCATAATCTTTTTTTGAACTTGTTGGATGTAATAAACTTCACATAGTCTACAAAGAGAGGAATTAATTTTGTTTGAGTTGGTACATATTACGTCCAACTCGCTCAATCTGTTGCTTATTCTGAAGATTCATATAGATAGTACTTGTTTTCACCTGTCGAGTTTTAAGAACTCGTGCAATAATTTCTTCTGTAGAAAGTGGAACCTTTGCTTTCTGGAAAATATCCATAATAACATCAAGGACTGTTCCTGGTTTATATCCCCATTCCTTAAGAACATAAATACCTCGACCAATGAGAACAAACTCATTATTTCGAATAAGTTCATTGTGGATAGTTGCAACCTTCACTGCTTCTCCGAAATAATTGGAAATCTTATTAGCAAGTTCTACGAAATGAATAGGATTCTTTTCTTTTTTGAATACATAGATGGCCTTGTCTTTGAGTGTTGATGGATTGAGAATCTTCCATTTTGTAAGACCGATATATTTTTCTTCACCTTTCACAAGTTCATCGAATATATCCATAACCCCATCGATAAGACATGTTTCTACTTTTCCAAAAGCAGAGGCAAGATTTGCTTTGATTATCTCGTAGAGTGCTGCAGTTTCCATAATATCACCCTTCTTTTTGAGAATCGATATTGCTTCCTTATGAATAGCACCTATGAGCTTTTTTTGAATCTCAGGAGTATAAAAATACGTTTGTGTTCCAATTTGTGGTTTACTTTTTTGAATGTTGAAATCAGATTGAACAATAACTTCCAAAATCCCTTCATTAAGAGTTTTATCTATACGAATCTCTTCGATAAGAGCCTCGACAAGCTTATCTTTTGTCATGAGTCCTCCTGAAACAGAGAGGATTTTTTCAGCAGTCTCTTGAATATATATAAGAGCACTTGATCGAACAATTCTTCCGATTTTTTTAATCCCTACATCTTCTATCTGACGAACACGCTCTCGAGTAATTCCATAAGTATTTCCAATAGCTTGAAGAGTTTCTTTTTCACCACCAAGTCCTATGCGACGAGTTATAACAGAATGCTCTTTCTCGGTAAGTCCCCCAAGAATAGAAATAAAACTATCTTGAATTTGTTTGGTATTGAGAGTTGCTACCATACGTTTAGTTGAAAATGAGATATAATTACTATCCTGTATAATTTTTTTTCTCAAAAAGTCAAGAAGAAAAAGAAGATTTCATAACCACATTTTCTCTTAAACAATTAAAAACCTCTATTTCTAGAGGTTTTTAGAGAATTATTGTCGCATTATTCCTGTGGAATTATTTCCTTTGGTTCTTCGATAATAAAGTCCTTAAGTGGTGAATAAAAATCGAGTGATTGAACATCGATTTTTTTCATAAGATGATCGAGGAGTTCTCCGAGCGGAATCTCTTCCTGAGTACCATTTACCATATCTTTCAACTGACAAACCCCTTTCTTCGCTTCCATGATACCAATGATAGCAACATATTGAGCACCGAGACGATTTGCTTTTTTCATCTGAACCTTGAGAGACGGTGTACCGAGAGAAATAAGAGAATTAAGTCCTCGAGTACGAGCTTCCATATCAAGAGGAAGTACAAGTTTTGTTGCATCCTCTCCAAGTTGGATAAAGTAAAGATGTGTCTTGTCTTTATTCTTGAGTTTTACTCCATTATCCATGATAGTTTCTATGAGACGTTCTGCCCCCATACCAAACCCGACTCCTGGAACTGCATTTTTGTAACCGATAGATTTAGAAAGTCCATCATATCGACCTCCTCCTCCAAAAGCATTTTGTGTTCGACTACTTCCATCCACCCATTCCCAAACTGTATGACAGTAGTAATCAAATCCTCGAACGAGTAATGGATCCTCCTCATAAGCAACTCCAAGTATATTGAGATATGCTTTTACTTTTTCATAATATTCCTTGGAATCTTTTTTGAGAAAGTCAGTGATTTTTGGTGCTACCTTTAAAAGCTCTTGAACATCCTCATTCTTTGTGTCAAGAAGACGAAGAGGATTTGTTGTGAGACGATGCAAATCTGTTTCATCGAGCAAATGTTTTTTATTTTCAAAAAAACCAACAAGTTCTTGAATATATTTCTCTCGTTCTTTTGGTGTTGCAAGCGTATTGAGCTTGAGTTTATATTGCCCTTTTAATCCTATTCCATCAAGGATAGAACACCCGATATGAATGGCTTTCGCATCGATAACAGGATCTATTTCTCCAATAATCTCAGCTCCTACTTGATGATGCTGACGATATCTTCCTTTCTGAGGACGATCGTATCGAAAATGTGGTTCAATATAGTAGAGATATACAGGTTGTGGTTCTTCGAGCATATGTTCAAGATATGCACGCATAACCCCAGCAGTTGATTCAGGTTTGAGAATAAGCTCACGATCTTTTCGGTCAGGAAATGTATACATTTCCTTGGAAACGATATCAGAAGATTCTCCCGCTGAACGAACGATAAGTTCCTTGTGTTCTACAATTGGCGTAGAAATACGAGTAAATCCATTTTTACGGAACTCATGTCGAGCAACCTTTTTAAGGAAAGTAAAATATCTCTGGTATTCACCGAAAATATCTTGCATACCACGAACACGGAGAGGAGGAGTCATAAAAATGAAAAAAATTAGAGATTAATAAAAAATATCACAATCATGAGATAATTCACCATCTTTTCTAGAAAGGTGAAAAATATCCCGATAAAGGGATATTAACAAATGATGAAATGAAAAGCAAAACTTTATACGATATATGTCTGATAAATATTTATCGGACCATTTTTATCTTCATACTTTTCGACGGTTGTTTGGATATGTCCTCGAAGAAAATCGGTAAGACTTTGTCCTTTTTGTTCAAGAATAACTTCAATTTTCTTCTTCTGAGCGTCGGTTACATAGAAGTTTACCGCACTTGCAAATTTTTTGCGTTCTGCCATGGTGTTTACTATTAAAAAGAATAGACAAGATAAAGATATAGAAAAAGCAAGGAAAAGCAAGAAGATTTTTAAAAAATTTATAACTAGTTACGATATATTTTTTAAAAAAATGATTTTTTTAATAGAAATTAAAGAAAAGGATAGGAATTCTTCCTTTAATAGTGTTGTATTTTTAGAGATTTTGATTGTCGATTCTCTGTATTTCACGAAAAATCCTCATAGATTTTTTAAGTTCCGCTGCTTTTTCAGTATCTCCATTTTTGATAGTTGCATCAAACTCTTTCTTTTTTGTTTTTTCTAACTCTTGTATCTTTCTCTTGAGTTCTTGTATTTTGATTTTATCTCCCGTCTTTTGTGCGATTAATAAATCAGTGAATAGGCTTGAATTTTCTTTTGGAACATCTTTGAGAAAAGTTTGTATTCTTTTTTCATAAACAACTTCTTTATTTACAAGAGGAGAAACTATTTTTACTCCCGTGAGAGCTTCTGTTGTGGAAACGTCTCTATTTGAGGTTTTATTATCTTCCATTTCAGAAGAACAGGAAAAGAGGATAAAAGTAAAACAGAGAAAAATAATAATCTTATTCATAAGAGGGTGTTATTAGATTGAAAAGAGAGAAAAAACTATGACAAAATTATAGTTGATTTCCTATGTAATTTATAAAATATACCGGATCAAATTCACTGGCTGTAGGATTTGTATAAGTGTCAAAAATATATCCACTTGGTGGTCAGTATACAGTTCCGGTTCATGCTCAGCTTGTTTGAATATAAAAAGCAGAATCTCCAATGATTGTTGAATTACTTTGTATGGTTATACTTGTTAAATTATTTTCAGAAAAAGCAAACATTCCAATGTTAGTTACATTACTTGGAATACTTATATTATTTAACTTATTAATACTAAAACTTCTATTTCAGATATTTGTTACACCAGTTCCAATAATCACACTTGTGAGTTGATTTCCATAAAAAGCATAATCACCAATACTAGTCACACTATCTGGAATGTTTATGTTTGTGAGTTGTCAGCCATCAAAAGCATAATCACCAATATTTATTATAGTATTAGGAATAATAATTCATGTAAAAGAATGACCTTCAAAAGCATAACCAGCAATGTTTTTTACATCTACTCCACCAATTTGTGAAGGAATGGAGAGAATAGCTGGTGGAGGATTTCAACTAGTATCTATGTAACTTCCTATTGTTCGAGTATTAGGATCAAAAGAAAAGAAAGAATTAACTACATAATTAGGAAGCATGGTTTTATCAAAAAATGTATTTGCTGTATCGTTTGTATAAACATTAAATATATTTCAGAAACTTGGCCCGTACACCGTTCCATTTCCTATGGAATTTGTTTGTGAGCTAAATGCTCCTGCTCCAATGGTAGTACTACTACTAGGAAGGGTTATAGAAGTTAGAGAATTTTTATTAAAGGCCCAATATCCAATATTCGTCACACCACCTGGAATTATTATATTTGTGAGTTGATTATCATAAAAAGCATAATCTCAAATATTCGTCACACCAGTTCCAATTATTACATTTGTGAGTTGATTTCCATAAAAAGCATACATATCAATGTTTGTGATATTGTTTGGAATAGTTACACTCGTAAGGAGATTTGTATCAAATACTCCCTCTCCAATACTTGTAAGACCAGTTCCAATTATTACATTTGTGAGTTGATTTCCATAAAAAGATTCTAATCCAATTTCTGTAACACTATTCGGAATAGTTACACTCGTAAGGAGATTTGAATCAAATACACTTTCTCCAATAATAGTTACACTATTCGGAATTACCACACTTGTTAATCCCTTGTTACTAAAAGCAAAATCTCCAAGCTTGAGCACATCTACTCCTTCAATTTGTGAAGGAATAATAATATCTTTTGTGCAATTTATATCATCATAGTCTTCTATTGTATTGGAAATACTATTAAAAGTAAAACAAGTACTATCTGTTGGTGTTGGAGAGATTGGTGGAGTATCAGTATTATTCTTAGATAACAAAATATTTCCGTTAAGCCAATAAACGACAGCATGCTCTCCAAGTTTTACTAATTCTTCTGTAGAAGAATTAGTAAGTGCTAAAATATAGGGTTGTATTTTTTTATCTGTAGATAAAAAGGTTCCAGAATAAGCAAGGGCGATATTTTCTGATAAGAGAATTTTCTCAGAATCTATTGACGGAAGAGAAGTACCTTTATAGAGAAACATAGGAGTAAATACAACTCCTCAAGAGTTTGATTCTTTATGAAAGAATATTTTATCCTTAAGAGTAGTTATATCAACAGTAGATCCTATATTTTCTATTGGTGGTATTTCTGAAGTAATAATAGAAGGTGTTGCTATAACAAAAACATTTCCTCCTGTTTGAGTTTTTAGAACAACACCATTATAATTTCCACTTATATATGAACGATCTGGTTTCCCTGAGGAAGCATAGGATTTTTCAATTATACTAAAAGCATCAGGTTTTATAAGAGATATATCTTTGCCTTCCCAATCAGCTTTAATTTGGTAAGCATTCCCATGTGCAAGACGGGAATAAATATATTCATTTGTGGAAATAAGAGGATCTGTGGGTTTTTTACTAAATTTGACTCCATTAGTATTTAATATATTTATAACAGAATCACCAATAGTTCATTGATGCCAGAGAATTCATCCAGAATAGGTTACAGAAAAAGAATTTTCAGGAAGAGGATAGGTACCCATCTTTATTTGAACAATAGTCAATCATTTACCTATATTTACTATATCAGATGCTCTAGAGGCATCTCTTGCAATACTTGGAAATTCTGAAAGTTTTGTATAGCTTATAGTACCAAGAATAGCAAGAATACTTATGACTACTATTAATTCCGTAAGAGTAAACCCGAAGGAGATTTTACAAAGATTGGTAATTGTTTGGAAATTACTAATATTTTTTTCTTTATTTTGTGTTTTCATATATGAAATATAGATAAAATATAATTAAAAGTATTAGCTTTTATAAAGTTTTAGATATATCAGATATTATACAAAATAAATACCTCTTGTTTAGAAATAACTTCAATTTTTCTTTTGAAGATTTTTTACGTTCTACCATGATATTTACTCTTAAAAAGAATAGACAATATAAGGATATAGGGAAAACAAGAAAAAGCAAAAGGATTTTTCTCTTTACTTTTCCTCTCAATTTCATACCATTTTATCAATCGGTGTTGATTTTATTATTTTCGCTAGATTTTTCATCTCTTGTTATACAAGACTATTTTTCAAAAAACTATCACAATACTCAAAAATCAAACTTATTTAAAACCCTCTCTCTATGAAAACCATTATCGTCGATATCGCTCCGCGAAATACCAAAACCGAAGACCTGGAAGCCCGTATGATAGAGCTCGAATCGCTCGTGTCCACCTATGGCGACACGGTGGTTGTGAAGCGCATCCAGAAACGGGATACTCCGGATTATCACACGTATGTCGGAATCGGGAAGCTCGAGGAGATGATTAATGCCGGGGAAGAGCTCGGGGCCGAGCGGATTATCATCGGAAACATCCTGAAACCGGCTCAGATTTACCATATCAACGAGATTCTTCGAGAGCGAAAATCCAAGATCCAGGCCTGGGATCGGATCGATCTCATCCTCAAAATATTCGACCAGCATGCCCACTCGCCAGAAGCCAAGCTCCAGATCGAGCTCGCCTCCATCCGCCACATGGGACCGCGGATTTTCGGAATGGGAATGGAACTCTCCCGTCAGGGATGAGGAGGTTCGGGAGCCATGCGAGGACTCGGAGAAACCAATACCGAAATCATGAAACGCCACCTCCGGGATCATGAACTCAAGATCATCGAGAAACTCGAGCGATACGCGAAGACCCGGAGCGAGCACCGTAAATCCCGCAAACGCAAAGACCTGAAAACCGTCGGAATCGTCGGGTATACCAACGCGGGGAAATCGACGCTTATGAATACCCTGACCCACAAGTGAGTCCTCGCCGAAGACAAGCTCTTCGCCACGCTCGGGACGAGTGTCGGGAAGATGTGGCTCGAGAATAAAGTGGAAAACAAGAAACAGAAAGTATCAGAAGATTTTTCTACTTATGCTCACGGAAAAGAAATTCTTATTAATGACACTATTGGGTTTATACGAGATTTGCCTCCAGAACTTATCCGGGCGTTTTCTTCGACACTCGAGGATTCCATCGAGGCGGACATACTCCTCCATGTCATCGATGCGAGTGACCCGAAGGTACTGGAGAAAATCGACATCGTGGACACGACCCTGTCGAATATCGGGGCAGAACAGCCGAGAATCTACGTGTTCAACAAAATCGACAACATGTCCGAGCTCGCCATCCTTATGATGCGAGAGCAATTCGCAGAATTGAATCCCATATTCTTGAGTGCAGTAAGCAAGCGGGGAATCGAGGAACTAAAAGAGCGGATTAGAGAGATGGTAGAATAAAAAATATCTCATTCCAACTAGAATGAGATATTTTTTATTTCAATTATTTCTTGATAACTGTCTTAAAAATCTCCAGCACATCCCCAATTTCCGGTCTCACCTCTCCTTTATAGGAGATACCACACTCATTTCCTTCCTCCACTTCATTGACATCGAGGAGTCCAGATTTAAGATTGGCAACCTCTCCGTTGGCAATCTTCTTTCCATCGCGGATGATACGGATCTTCGCTCGATTCTCGATCTTTCCAGATTTCACCTCGAGTCCGACAATCATCTTATCTTTTCCGGTGTAGAATATCGCTTTTACCTTTACTTCTCCGAGCTCTATATCCTCGTAACGGGTATCGACCATACCGGTAATGATCGCCTCTACTCGGTCAAGTACATGGTAGATAACCTTCTTGTCGATAAACTCGATCTTGGAGTTGGCAAGCGTTGTCTTGGCTCGTACTCCGACTCCAACATTATAAGCTATGAGAATCGCCTGGCTCGTACCAGCAAGTACAACATCCGAGTCATTCACATCTCCGACTGCGGAGTGGATGAATGTCACACGGGTTTCATTCGTCGAAAGTTTGGAAAGTGCGTTCTTGAGAGCTTCGAGACTTCCGTTGGATTCACACTTGAGAACCACTTTGAGTTGCTTGAGTCCTCCGGTCTTAAGACGATTCAGGAGGAGATCAAGGGAAGCCCCTTCGAAGTTATGGATACTCTTCGTGCTCTGAGCAAGTTCAAACTCATGAGCCTTGCTAGCTGCTGTGAGCGAGTCCGGAACGACCTGGAGGATATCTCCTCCACCAACCGTCTTGGACATACCAGAAACGAGTACCGGAACAGATGGTCCTGCTTTATCAACATTTTTTCCTTTGAAATCTCGAAGAAATCGAACACGTCCGCTCGCGGATCCACAGGCAACATAGTCTCCCTTTTTGAGAGTTCCCGTATTGACAAGCACTGTGGCGAGAGGTCCGAGTTTCGCATCAAGATGCGACTCGATAACCGTTGCGATGGCTGGACGATCTTCTATTGCGCGGAGTTCCATCATCTCGGTCGAGAGGAGGATCATATCAAGCAGGTCGCTGATTCCGAGTCCCGTATGAGCGGAAACAGGAACTACGACAGTATCTCCTCCCCATTTTTCCGGCTGAAGTCACTGCTCGGCAAGTTGCCCGTACACGAGCTCAACAGTTGCCCCCGGCTTATCCATCTTATTAACAGCGATAATCATAGGAACATTTGCCTCTCTTGCATGGTTGATGGATTCTATAGTTTGAGGTTTCATCCCTTCATCTGCAGCGATAACGATCACCGCAAGATCCGTAAGCTTCGCACCTCGAGCACGCATAATAGAGAAGGCTTCGTGTCCGGGAGTATCGAGAAAAGTGATTTTCTTTCCATTTTTCTCCACCTGATACGCTCCGATTTTCTGAGTAATCCCTCCGGCTTCTCCCTTGGTAATCTCAGTATTACGAATATAGTCGAGGATGGAGGTCTTTCCGTGATCAACATGTCCCATGACAGAAACAATTGGAGCACGTGAAGTCATTTTGGAAACATCATCGTTTTTCAAAAGCTCAGCGATATTTCCATCCATGAGACTCGAAACGCTTGCATTGGTACTTATCTCTTTTACGATCGTGATTCCGAAAGTTTCCCCAATAAGAAAACATGTATCAAAATCGATTTTGGTATTGATAGTGACCATCATACCATTTTTCATAAGCTCCGTGATAATCTTCACAAGTGGAACTCCGATCTTTTCAGAAAATTCTTTTACGGTTAATACTTCCGGGATAGTTACTTCCTGTCCAGTTTTGTCGGTCAATGTTTGTTTGATATCCTCAACCTCACGATTCTTCTTTTCCAAGGTGCTCACAGCCTTTCCAGAACGACGAAATCCTCCATCATCCTCGGCATATCCACGAGTTTTGAGTGTTTTTCGTCCACCATGTCGTTCCCCAAAAGAAAACGGAGACTTTCCAGAACCTCATTTTTGTTTATTTGCACCAAAGGTCTTTTTCTCAGAAGAGCGTGATTCTGTGGTACGTGGAGTAAATACAAAAGGAGTTTTTGTATCATCTTTTGTTTCAGAAGAAGACTTTGTTTCTCACTGATTAGAACTGTATCGTGGAACAAAAGGAGTTTTCTTTGTTTCTCGAGGAACATGAGAAAAAGCGTCTCTTGAAACCACTTTTGGAGCTTCAGAAACAACAGATTCTACCACATCTGCTTTCTCTTTTTCCTCGTCTTTCTGGGACCAAATAATAGCAACAGAGGATTTTTTCTCTTTTATTTTTACCTTTCCATGTGCAGGAGATGATTTGATGGTTGTTTCTGAAGAAGAAGTAGACTCTTCAGTTGAGGAAGTTTCTTCTACTTTTTTTGCTTTTACTTTTAACTTCAATCATTTCTTTTTAGAAGTATCTTCTTCTGCTATAGGAGATGCAGAAATATGAGCATAATAGTCATCAAATCCGGTAGTATTCTTGTCGGTCATTATGAGGAAAGGGGATAATTATATAAAAAAGTAACACGCAAATAACCATCCTTTAAAGGATTATATTCGCGAGCTTTTAGAACACTTTTATTGTCTATCTCTATTTTGTTACGTGATAATATAGACAGAGTATATGTTTTCGCCCTCTAAAGTCAAAAAACTTATAAAGTTTTTGTAAAGTAATTGACCGTAAATATTGATTTGAGAATATTTTTACTTATTCACTTCTCTTAAAAGTTTCTCTGCATGACCATTTACTTTCACATTTCGTCATGCCTTGATAATACTTCCTTTGTTATTAAAGAGAAAAATAGAGAATGGTACGAGGGTTTCCGAGACATATCTTAAAAAAGTCTCAGGATTGAATTATAAAGATATTATTTTGTAGCATTATAGAGGGTTTGGATTTCTGATTCAGAAAGAACTCGATTATAGATGCGAATCTCGTCGATAATTCAATTAAAATTATCAGTTCCAGCTGACATAGCTCAAATAACTAATCTATTTATAGGATTTATTGTTGAAGTAACTGTATTTTCAGCGGTTCAAAAAATATTTCAATTAATATATGCTTTTATATCTTTTCATTTTGTTACAGATATATAATTATATTCATTGTTAGTCAAATTCGATCAGGCAAACGTAATCCCTCAAGATATTCATCATCAACGAAGTCAAAAAGTCAATTCTCATCTATTAAGGGGGGTTATATCATCCTGTCTAAACGAATCATTTATTTTCAATAAAATATAATCTCAAGCTTGTTGTGATATAATTCTCCATCATCATCAATAATTTGCTTCTTGTGCTCAAGAGTGTTTTACTTTCGCATACAAGGTAACATCATTGAAATCAAAACTTGAATTATCATCTATTGACACTAGATCATCAATTCCATCAAAGTTCATAGCCTTTCCGCTCTTTCCATCCCCCTCTACGAATTGTGGTCCAAGTTCACTTGTTTCACAATTTACAGCGGTCCCAGAGTTATAACAGGTTCCGTTATTATTATATTGACTTAAATCTTTTAGTACTGTAGTAGTTCAACTAAGTGTGGTTGTCTCCATATCCCAATATCCAACAAGACTTGAATCAAGGCTTGCAAGAGTTTTGTTTCTTATAAGATCATCTTGTTTGTTATAAGCGAATGTAAACAAACTTCCTGTATAGGCTCCACTTCCGCTTGTTATAACTGTTGCAGTAGCATCATTCTTGGAGAATATCATGGTATACCCAGAAAGTGTGGTAGTTTGTACAAGATCTAATCCTGTTCCACTCTCCTGTATTGGTTGATTTAAAATACTTCCACTATTCCCGAGAATAATTCCAAGTGTATCTCCAAAGGTCATCGGATACCGTTTTGAGTAATCAGAAGCACTACTTGCATAAGTGGTAGAAATAATATTTGGAACAAAAGCGTTCATAGTATTACTATCTTCTAAAAAAGACATGACTTGCATTTTGGTTTTTGTTGCATTGGTAGAGTAAGTAATATACATACTCGGATCAACAGGGTCTTTTGTTCCTCCCGGAGACAGTTTAGCAATACCCTCTATCTGTTCTTTTGCAAATCATTGATATCAGATAATAACTCCTGAAGCTGTTATCTCTACAAAATTTTCAGGCACTGGATATACTCCTGATTTTATTTGAAAGAGAACGAGCCCTTTATGAAGATTGGTGAGGCTTGAGATTCTTGCAGAATCTCGTGCAGAACTTGTAAAACCTCCGAGTTGTATAAAAGCAATAGTTCCAAGTATTACGAGGATGGTAATTACAATAATAAGTTCGACGAGAGTAAAACCAAAAGTTTTTCTTGTTTTACAAATCTTCTGAGTCTGAAGAAGGAGAGACATAATCAGTGAAGATAAAAAATACTATGTACAAATTATAGTAATCCCAAAAAAAAATCAAAAAGAAAAATCTCACAACTTCCTCAAGAAGGTGTGAGATTTTTCTACAATCGTATCCTCTTTAACCTCAGACTATTCGTCACAACCGCTACACTGGAGAATGCCATCGCTGCTCCCGCAAATGCGGGGGAGAGAGTCCATCCAAAAAAAGGAACAAAAAGTCCGGCAGCGAGTGGTATTCCGATAATGTTGAAACAGAATGCCCAAAAGAGATTCTGATGAATCGTTCGAACCGTTCCTCGACCGAGTAAGAGTGCAGAGGGGATTTTCAGGATATTCCCTCCGATGAGAGTCACGTCCGCGGAAGCCATAGCAGCATCGGAGCCTGTTGCCATAGCGATTCCGACATCCGCGGAAGCGAGTGCGGGAGCATCGTTGACTCCATCTCCAACCATGACCACTTTTCGATTCTCTCCTCGGAGTCGCTCAATCTCTTCGGACTTCCCTGTCGGAAGGACTCCGGCAATCACCTGTTCGATACTGATCTCGGTTGCGATAGCATGAGCAGTTCGTTCATTATCTCCCGTGAGCATGACCACCAATTTTCCCATATCCTTGAGTCGGCTAACAACTTCTTTTGCAGACTTCTTTGGACGGTCAGCGACTGCTATGTATCCCATGACCTCTCCGTCAATCGTGAGCATAACAACGGTTTTTCCTGAGGATTCGAGTTTTGATACGATATTTTCTGGGTCATTCTGGAGAGTAGGACGACGAACTTCCAGAATCTTTCCGTCTAACTCTGCACGCACTCCAGAACCAGCAGTCGACTGAAAATGGGAGATGTTTTTGAGAGCGATTTTCCTTTCTTCTGTCGCACGAACAATAGCTCCTGCGATTGGGTGTTCTGAGCCCGACTCGACCGATGCTGCAAGAGAAAGTATATCTTCTTCTCGGTATTTTCAGGAAATAGGGATAATATCTGTTACCTCGGGCTTTCCTTCAGTGAGTGTTCCTGTTTTATCAAACACAACGGTATCGACGGAGGCAAGAAGCTCTAGTGCCTCGGCATTTTTTATGAGTATACCGTTTTGAGCTCATTTCCCGACTCCTGTCACGATGGCAGTCGGAGTGGCAAGTCAGAGTGCACAAGGACAAGCGATAACGAGTACTCAAACAAATGATACAATAGCGAGAGGGAGTGCTTTCTCAAACCCGAGAAAATATGTTCCGAGTATCAACCAAGAGAGAAGTGAGAGAGTGGCGATAACAAGAACCGTCGGAACAAAAATAGAGGATATGCGATCTGCCAGACCTTGAATAGGAGCTTTTGAGTTCTGGGCAGCTTCGACTTTTCGGATAATCTCTGCAAGAAGAGTCGCTCCAGCGAGCCGTATTGGGCGTATATGGAGAAGTCCAGAAGTATTGACTGTTCCGGCGGATACTTCATCTTTAGGAGCTTTCTCTACCGGAATACTCTCACCCGTAAGAGCGGATTCATCCACTCAGGATGCTCCAGAGAGTACAACTCCATCTATCGGGATTCTCATACCAGGGCGTACGATTACCTCATCTGAAAGAGTGACAGTTTCAACGTCTACCTCGAGTTCTTCTCCATCTCGGACCACCCAGGCAGTTTTTGCTTCCAGACGCATGAGTGCGGAAACTGCCTCGCCCGTTCGACGTTTTGACTGTGCCTCAAGTATGCGCCCGAGGTTAATGAGTGCAATAACTACAACCGTAACATCGAAGTACGTGATTTGTACATCGAGATAGGGGCTGAGAACTGTCGAAAATCCAGAAAGTATGAAGCTGTACGCAGTTGCAGTAATGGTTCCGATTCCGACAAGCGCATCCATGCCAGCATTTCCACTACGAAAAAATCGCCATACCGCTCCGAAGTACCCCCGCCCAACGGTTGAGAGGATAATAACCGCGAACATCGGCATGAGTGCATGAAATAACTCTCGGGGAATGGGTCACATCATGGGTACCCATCCGAGCTTTCCAAATGTATCCCAACCCATCACGAATATCGTTATGGCTGCGAGCGAGAGAGCGAGGCGTGTTTCTGTCGGAAAAGATGTGTTCTGTGTGATTGAAGAATCTTTGTCTCATATAGAATGGTCATGTTCTCCTTGTTCCGAGTGATCATGTTCCGCCATATGAGATGTGCGATTTTCTATTTTTGGTACGATGAGCTCATATCCGAGATTATGGATATCCTGCGCTATAGTATCTAGTGGTAGGGTGGATGGATCAAATTCGAGAGAAATCTTTTCAGAAACAGCATTCACTTCCGCTTTGGTTATCCCAGGAGTTTCAGAGAGTGTTTTTTCGATGAGCATCGCACACGAGGCACAGTGCATCCCTTTGACCGGGAGGAGAAGTTTTTCTGTGGACATAATTTATACTGAAAAAATAAAATCTTCTTCATAAAAACCATAACCTCTGGTGGAGGTATATATCATTCAAAAATATTCCTCTCTTTTGTACTTTTGTGAAATAAAAAGAGAGGAATACAGATTACATCAAGTCTTTTTTTATTGCTTCAAACTCTTTTTTGTCAATTTCTCCTTTAGCATAACGCTCCTTTAAAATATCGAGTGCAGTTTTTCCTGCGTGTCCCACATGTTTATGTGAAAATCATGTATCTCCTCGTACGAGGTATACAACAAGAACAATAATAAAAACCCAGAATAGGACCATAAGAATAGGACCGAGAAAAGTAAAATGTTCTCCAAATGGCATATAACCATCATACCCATAATAACCGTACATCATAGTAAGAAAAGTTAAGAAATAGACCTTGTAGTATAGTGAAGTCTTCATAATCTCCAAGAGATTATTTTTTCTCTTCCGGTACCGTCGAACAACTGTAACTATCATTGACTGTAGTATTGGAAGTCTTTATTGTGCTTGAAGGAGAGGAAATATTTGAATTGGAGTCATCGCTGTCAATAATAATTTTCCCGGAATACATTCCCATGCTACAAGAAAACCCAATCGTTCCAGATGCAGGAGAGATAAATTCAATCACATTCTCTCCAGGAGTGAGTTGTTTTCGAACACCAATCGCTGAAGCAACAAGCTGGCTCGCACAAGAGTATGGATTCGTTGCTGTGATAATCCATCGAGTCTTCCGGTTTGGTTTTATATGAAAGATATTAGGCGTATATCCACGCTCTGACTCAGTCATACGGATTTCCTGAACCTCATCTGATACTACTCCTACAGAGGGCTGTACACGAGAGAGACTTCCGATACTCATAAGTGTATACCCGTTGGAGATATTAAAAAGAGCAAGAGCAAGGACGAGGATTCCAGTAAATCGAAAGAATCGTTTTGCAAAAGTACCAGTAAGATAGGAAGTCAGTCCTCCGATTCCAAGGAGTCATGGAGCAGTTCCAATGGCAAATGCCATCATAGTCAATCCTCCTGTTACAAAATTTCCAGTAGTAACAGCATATGCTTGCATAGCGAGAGTAAATCCACAAGGGAGAAAGAATGTCAGTGCACCAGTACTCAGAGCGATGATATGTTTTGATATACCATCTTTCTTTGGTATATCAGTACCGAGAAATCTTGGGAGCGTGATTGATACTCGTGAGAGTCGTGGAGAAAGTTCCGAGAGATTGATCCCGAGGAGAAGCATAATGAATCCCGTTATCACAGTAAGGAATCCGATTGCAAAAGAAGAGAGTGAGACAAAACTTCCGAATATTCCAAGAAGTCCCCCAAGAATTCCATACCCAACAATACGCCCGATATTAAAAAAGAGATGTGGCTCAAATCGATGCCATTTTGAGGCATTCAAATGTTTTTCATTCCACTTCGCACTGATACTGAGAATAAGTCCTCCATGGAGTGCCATACAACTCGATACTCAGGCTGTTAATCCTACAAGAAGAGCTATACTAAAAGAAGGGGAAGAAAAATCTCCGAATCCCTCGAGAGAATATCCACTCATTTTTACGAGGATATAGAGTATAGAAAGTATCACCACTATTGACAGAGACTCTAGATATTTATCTAAGTCAGTATGAAACCATGGGAGCTTCTTTTCTTTTCCTATCGTATATCCACACTCTTCTATGATTGATTGTATAACTTTTTCATCTGGGGGAGTCTTATTATATGAAATTTCCAATACTCCTTTTGATTGACTTGCATGAACTTTCTCGACATTTTCGATTTTTTGTATGGATTGTTCGAGAAGTATTTCACAGGATTTGCAATGCATCCCAGTAACATCAATTACTATCTTTTTCATAAATTATTTTTTATGGGAAATATGAAAAATATCCATAAGTTCTTGTATAAATTGTTCTTTTTCTACTGTATTTTCTACAGTAAGTTTTTTTGCACCACAGGAATTAAGATGACTCTCAAGAATGAGATCTTTCGCACTTTTCATAAGTCCGAGTGAGGCATTGATCTGTTGAGCTATGTCCATACAATATCTATCTCACTCTACCATCTTTTCGATAGTTTCCAGGAGTCCTCGAGTTTTTTTAAGATTAATTAGAAGTTTTGATTTATATGGTTCAATCATAATTTTTTGTGAAAAAATATACCTAGGGGGGAGGTTATACTTTTTTTCATGGAAGTCAAATTTTAAATCAAAAAATCACCATATTTTAATGGTGATTTTTATCTTCATGATGAATACTTTCTCATACTTCAAAATGTTTCTTATTCTTCCGATAAGCATTGTACCATATTGCTTCTACAAATATCTCTACTACAGAATTCAAATGAGATATAAAAACAAGAAGAGCGAGAAAGAGAAAAGCGAGAATTCCTATTGATATAATCTGTAGAAGGGAAATAGTAATATAGGTAAAAAGTGCGGATACAATGAATGGAAAAACAATAAAAATAAGTGCGGTGAGAAAAGTGCGGATATATACAAGAAGAAGTGTAAAATACAAATGAAACGTTATCTCGAGATTCATAAGTGCCATTCGAACGGAAAGACTCAATGATTCGAGTGCTTTTTTATTTTCAAAAATAATAAAGAATCGAGCATATGAGAAAAGGATATTTACGAGAAATGCGAATCCAAGATAGACCGCCATAAATATCGTAATACTCATAAAATAATCTTTTCCAAATACTCTCAGAAGAAGGATATAAAAAGTAATAATAGAAAGGAGCTTAAAAAGAGCAAGGAAATTATGGAGCTCAAAAATAGGCAAGAAATGTATAAGTCCTTGGGAAACACCATATCCTATTCGTCCTTTTGTTTCTATTGATTCAAAAGACTCATCCTGTCTTTTAGCAATCAGTGCTATAAGTCCTCATTCTGCAACTGGCGTGATGAGTATATAAAGAAGAACTCCGAGACCAAGCGCTCCAAGAAATTGCCAAAAATATGCTGTATGTACCCACTGTATGATAACAGCAAAAAACTGATCTTTCAATTGAAAAATATTAACGTACGTGAAGGCAAGTTGGTAGAGGATGATACATCCGAGATAAATAGTAGTAAGAAGGGATGGGAAAAAATTGAATTTTTTTATAAAGGAAGTATTCATAACAAGTTCCCACGCAGGCCCTACAATATCCTCACGGAGCATAAGATTATGTCACTTATCTAATGTCTCTGAAGGACTTGTTTGAGAATCATGAGATACTTCTATCACAGGATGTTCTTCTGGAGATTGATGTGAATGTCCCGATGTTTCCATATTTTACAGATTTCAGAAATGAATAATTTCAAGAGGAGAGTATTTTTTTAACCAATCAATCATTCCTCAGACGCTCTTTCCTTCGAATTTTATAGTAAATTGTTCTTTGAGATATATATTCTCTGCCGTATCATAGAGCGATGATGAATACGGAAGTACCGGAACTTTTTTAAATTGCTTTAGATTTTTATCTATAAAATAATAATTATATGGACTATAGAGAGGAACAAATACATTTTCTTTTTTAAGAATTTCAAGTATTTGTGACTGAAGATATTTAAGAGATTCGGAGTTCAACTGACTTGACTTAAGTTTTTCAAGGAGGATATCAAGTGGGATATTTTTCAATTTTGCAAAATTAAATCCCTTTTCTGCTTGTCCAGAATGAAGAAATGGAAAAATATTATAATCAAAAAGTCCGAGATTTATTCCCGTTAAAATCATAGAATATTCCTTTTCTCCTTTAGATATAATTGCCTGAAGATTTTCTGTTGAAAGCGGAGTAGTTTCTACATCAATTCAAAGAGTTTTAATATGCTGAGTAATCTCTGCTGCTAATGTCTCCATATAAGGAGTTTGTTTTGTATATACAAAACTGAGAGAAAATCTTTTAAGATTTTTGTCATAATAAAACAAAGGATTCAAAGTTTCTATTTCTTTTGCTAGTACATTTCATTCTTTTGCTTTCTTTCCCTCTTCCAATAGGATAGCCTCTATTTCTTTTTGGAGCTTTTCTATAAATTCTTTTTCCTTTACATTTGCCTCTTCTTCAGTTGTTGCAAGAAAAAGAGTAAGAGTTTCTTTTATAGTTTTCTTTCCTTCAGTTACAAAAGCAAGTGTATAAGTGTTGAGTCCATTTTTAATAGTTCCGAGTCAAAGACTTGCACGATAATAAAATTTCTTCTCTTTCGGAGAAAAAGCCTTGAGTTGATAGTCATTAACATATACTTCTGTCACTCACTCTGGAACATTTCCAGAAATAAGAAAATCTGTTTCTTTTGTTACTGCATACTTTTTATCGCTCGGGCTTGTGAAAAATTCAAGAGTATTTTTTTCTAAAGATGTCGTCTCTGGTTTTGTGTTCGTAAGTTCTTTTGCGAGAGTATCTTTTTTGAAGTACCCCATATTTTTCATTATGGTATCGATTTTTGTTTTATCGAAATTCTCAGGAAGAATAGATTCTTCTGTAAAAAATGAATTCTTTAACAACATTCCTTTTTCTTCATCAAGTGAAGAAAATTTTACCTGTGAAAAAGAACCGAGAAGAGTATTACGAAGTTCTGGTGAAATCTTATCAGTGTTCAGGAAGAGTGAAATATATTCTGGGAATATAAATTTATATCCAAAAAAACGAGGGGAAGAAAGTGAATCAATCGCACTATTTGGGAAGATAACATTAAGATTATCTTTGTTGGCTACAAGCTCATTTTTATCGTGAAAAAAACGAAAAACATATCGTTGAATATACGTATGTTCTTTCGTGTTTTGATTATTTTTTACGAAAGAGATTTTTTCACCATTTGTTTTTTCATCGATTTCTCTCTTTTCAAAGACATAAGCACCAGCAAAAAGATTCTCACTTATAGTGAAATTATTGTCTTTAATTTTTTCAACTACTTCTTTTTGAATAATCGGATACAAGAGCATATCAAGAACCAACACATCCGCTTTCCCCGCAAATCGGATATATCCTCCTTGATCTTCCACTGTGATATTCTCAAGAAGTTTTTTTACTATTTTATTTGTATCGGTATTTTTCAACATGTCATATGTCGCCAATATATCCTCTTTTGTTACTGGTGTTCCATCACTCCATTTTGCATCATTTTTTACATAACACTTAATCTCTGAAAAATTCTGCCCGAGATTACAATTAGCTAAATCCCCCTCCATCTGTTTTGTTTCAATATTGTACCTGAGAAGAGACCGAGTAAGAAACCGAAGTATATAATCTCCTATAGGATCTGTACCATATGCTGCTGGATTGAGATTTGGTACCGCTCCTATAATACCTACATTCACCGTCCCTCCTTCTTCTGGATTTCTAATGGAATCCTCTGAAAGATAGAGAAAAATAAGATGCGCGCTCGTCGCGAAAATAAAAAATATAGAAAGAAAGAGAAAGTATTTCTTGATGGTTTGGTAGATGTGCATAGAGAAATCTATAAAGTCTATAAAGTCTAAAAGTCGATAGCCTCAGTCGAAAGTCTATAAAACGAGTGGGGGACTTATCTCATAGGATGTTTTTTGCTTTGGAGACTTTACGAACTTTCGACTTTAGAAACCTTTCCTACGAGAGGAAAAAATAGATAGTTGCATTTACTACAAAAATAACCCCGAGAACGATAGTCATAATATGGAGAGTTTTTTCTGCCCCTCGTTTTTCAAATTTTCCAAAGTCATTTGATCCTGGTGCGATAGAAAGACCATTTCCCTTTGCTTGGACAAGGATGAGGAAAATGATAAGAATACTTACAATTATTTGGATAATAAAGAATATTTTTAGCATAAGAGGAGAGGTAAAAGTTTATTTCTTGGTTAAAGTGTTCGCGATTGTATTGAAAACAGTAAAAATTGCAACCGCAATTGCAAAAATGACAATACCATCTATCTTATAGCTCACTCATGAGATACCAAGCAAACCAATGGCTTTTTCAAGGAGCTTTAATATAATCCCATTGATAACCAAAATAAAAAGTCCAAAAGTAAGTATCATAAATGGAAAACCTATGAATTTTAGAACCGGACGTACAATAACATTCAAAAGTCCAAGAATAATACCTCCAGCAATATAGAGTTGCCATCCACCAACTGCCGAAATCCCTGTCTCTGTAACAGTATTATAGGGGAGAAAATAAGCAATTCCAAAAAGGATAGCTGCATTTGCGATAACGGATATAAGAAGTTTCATATGATAAGAAATAGGGAAATAAATCGTACATATTTCAAAGGATTATATCTTTTTTCTTTTTTTCGCTAATTTTTTTGGATTTTTTCCGAAAAATGGATACTATAGGGACGTTTGTTATTTCCTCTCGTCCAAATTATGAAAAAGAGAATTGTTAGTCTCCTGCTTCTGGGTATGTATTTTTTTGGTGGGATTGGAATGGGAGTTTCTGAAGTCTTTGCTGCTGTGGATGTTACATCCAATAATGGTTCATACAATAATTTGCCAGTAGCCTGAGTAGGGGGATGAAATTGAACAAATCTAACTCCTCAATGAGCCGCTGCTATTCAAAAATATTTACCATCTTGAACAACAACAGCGTCGGCAAATGCAGCACAACTAGAACAGGCTGTACGTGATTTTCAGGCAGCAAACGGATTAAATGTGGACGGAAAGCTCTGAGAAAACACAGCAACCGCAGCAAATAAATCAGCATGAAACTCCCCTGTAGAATGAAAAGATAATATGATGAGTACCGATTTTACTCTCAATCCTGGTTTTCTTAGTCCATCAAAGGAGAGTTATACAGGAGGAACAAAGGAAAATTTGAAAAAACTTCTTCAAAACATCGGAAAATACCTTCTTATCGCAACCACAACCATCGCAGTTCTCTCCATCGTTGTTGGAGGTATTATGATTTCAACCACTGGTCCATCCGACCGTGCAGCCAAAGGAAAGACAATTATCCTACTCAATATTATGGCGGTTGTCGTCGCCCTTTTTTCTTACTCTATTATCAGATTTGTCTCATGGATTATCGCAGCGTAAAAAAATGGTTCGTTCTTGGTATTTTCTTTTTTGTATTTTCTTTTTCACTAGCACATGCTAGTGATTTACCAAAACCAGAAGAACTTGGTCTCCCTTTTGAAAATGCATGAGAAGCCACAACTCCTATCATAAATATTATCAAAGAATCCATCAAATATGTCGGACTTTTGGCAATTCTCGCACTCTCTTGGTGAGGGATTCAGTTTCTGACCTCCGTAGGAAATGACGAAAAAGTAAAACACGCTAAACGTACCGTTATCTACGCACTTATTGGAGTTGTGCTTTCTGTTATGGCATATGCTATTATCGATATCGTCAATAGTCTCAAAATATAGCGATATTTATCCTTTATAAAAACAATCTATGAAAAAATGATTTACAAAAACACTACTCGGAGTCACTCTTCTAATATGATTTCTTGGAATATTTTGAGATGTTGTTTTGGCAGATCTAAGAACTGATCTTCAGGTAGATGGCGGAGGTAATAGTGCTAATGCAAGTGTTGATGTAAATCTTCAGGATAATTTTCTTAAAACCATTCAAATCTATATGATGGGGCTTGCTGGAATTGTGAGTGTTGCTGTTTTTCTCTATATCGGATATACCCTCTTCACTGCCCAAGGAAATGAAGAAGAATTCAAGAAAGCATGGAAAGCTCTTGTATATGCTGTTATAGGACTTGCGGTTATGCCACTCGCCTATATCGCGGTCAAAATTGTCACTGGATTCACTTTGTAAAGTAACCTTTCTTTTTATGAAAAAAATATTTTTCGCCATTTTTGTTAGTTTTTTTATTCTTTTTTCTTTTTCTTCAGCATTTGCTGGGGATTGCTCTAAAGAAATTCCAAAAGATAATACCAACTGGGAGATTCAAGACTATTTAAAAGATTGTGCACCAACTGGTTCAATTACTTCTAATGCATATGAAATCAAGGATGTAAAAACAAAAATTGTAAATATTACCAATAAACTTATTCTTGCAGGATCCATCTTATCGGTTGGAGGAATTGTTTTTGCTGCCATCCTCTATGTAACTGCTCTCGGAAACGATGAAAAAGTAAAAAAAGCAAAAAGTGCACTACAATTCTCTGTTATCGGATTCGTTGTTATGCTCCTCTCATTTCCGATAGTAAATGCTATTGTAAACCTTATCTATGGAATCGGATAAATTATAGAAGTATATAAAATCCTACTCTTATATTTAAATAATTTTCCATATTATATTATTCCTCCCATGCATTTTACCCGTAACGATTCTTTCAAGTTTCTTCTCTATACCACTCTCTTCTTACTCCTATTTGTTGGGTATAATATCGCTTCAAGTCCCTATTTTGAGACGACATTCGATAGTGCTTCCATAACAAATCAAGAAATGCCTGTTTCTGAAATAATTCCTGTGCAACCAATCAAAACTCCAGAACAAAAAATCATCAGAAGAAATATACCGAAATCTCCTCTTATAATCACTTTTAATCCGGATTATATCACCATCAGCAATGATATAATTGACCGTCTCAAAGAAGTTATTCATTCGCCGTATTTTGAATCGAAAGTTACTCCATTAAATCTTCTTCTCGATAGTGAGAAGCAAGAGCCACGTGGACAAGTGATTGGAAATAAACTCATTCTTTCTACAAGTATCTCAAATGATTCAGAACAACTCAAAGTATTTATTCATGAACTTGGACATATTGTCGATATTTTTTATTTAAAAAAAGGTATCTTTGCAGATCCTTCGGATGTATTTTATACTATTTCTTGGGAATCTTTTAATACAAAGAAAAAAGGACAAAAAATCACCGATTTTGTCTCTGGATATGCTCTCTCCAATAAATATGAAGATTTTGCAGAATCATTCATATTCTATATATTCCACAATGAAGATTTTCAAAAGCGAGCCAAACAAAATGATATCTTACAAAGGAAATATAATTTTTTCCAATCCTATGTTTTTGAGAAAAATATATTTGTCGGTACTTCTTTCGAAAAAAATACTCTTAGCAACTATAATTGGGACACAACAAAAATACAAATAGATACCAATAAATATTTGTATTATATCAAATAGTAGCTATACTTTTCGCCACTATCAAAGCTTGTTGATATCCAAAGAATTTAGATATTCTTTTCTCTGGATTTATAAACCCTTCCATTTTTATAAACTTCTTCCATAAATATATGCATGATTTCTTTACAGAACTCGATTCTGACATTACTAGTACAAAAAAAATGACTCATACCCCAAAAACACCATGAGAAAATACAAAAATCATTCCATCTATACCAAAACCACATACTCATCCTCATCAAAAAAGACCAGAAACAAAAGGGAAAAGTTTTACTCAAAAATCAAATAGTACTATTCCAAATCATGTTAATGAAATGCGTGCACAGATGATGACTGCAGGAGTTGTGACTATAGTTTTTAAGGCAGATGAAAAAACCCGAGCTCTTCTCGGTCATCTTAAACTTGAAACTCGCGGTTTTGTATACATGGAAGAGGTCCGCGAAATACATAAGATGATTATAAAAAAAGCTCGTGCTTCCTACGAAGATACTCTCAAAGACATTCCCGATATCGAAGAAAAAGATTTTCTCAAAATAATCCGCCGAGATATGGAAATATTTCTCACATCCAAGATAGGACGAAATCCTGTAATTATTCCTATAATCATCTATGTATAAATAATACCCTCTATTTCTCAGAGGGCATTATTTTATCTTTCATTCCTCACTCACCATAGGATAGAGAATATAACAATAAGCAAAACAATAAGAACAAGGATGGTAGTGGTATCCTCTGATATCTGAACTATAGTTTCCCATTGATCACCAAATATATATCCGAGACATGTGAAAATACTAGCATAAAAAAATTCACCAGATATGTCATACAAGAGAAATTTTTTATAATCTATCTTTGTAAGTCCGGAAAGGATATTCACTGTCGGACCAAGCGTACTAACGATAAATCGACTCGAAAAAATAGTGTAACTAGAATGTTGAGAAAAGATAGTTTCCAATACTTGAAATCTCTGCGAAGTAAGCAAGCTCTTAAAACCTATACGCATAAGCACATCTCGCCCATATCGAAATGAGACAAAATATCCCGTTATATCCCCAAGTATGCTCGCGAAAAAACCACAGATAAATATACTATACAAATCCAAATACCCTTGTGCTGCAAATGCTCCTGCAGCCATAAGAAGTGCGGTCGCAGGAATAGGAAATCCAAAAGATGCAACAAAAATTACAGAGAAAAGAACTGCATATTTATAAATCAGGAGATACGAGAGAAAAAAACTAAGCATAATGAAACTATTATTTAGTCGGATGAAGAACTATATATTCTTTTACTTTATTTTTCACTTCATTGATAAAAATATCTTTATCAAGCTTCTTATCTTTTATATATCGTCCAATAGGGAGATTCGCATAATGCGTATCATCAATATAGAGCATATCTTTTAAGTAATTCTCTGGGAGATTAAAAATAAAATTAATATACTCGAAAGTCATCCATACATCGATATATTCGACATCCTGTATAGAAGTTACATTTGTTTGTTTATTTTTAAGCAAAAGTTCTGAAATAGATGTCCGGTTTTGAAATACTCCAGTCTTGTGAGCGAGTTGTATATTATGCACAAGTAAAACGGAAAATATCGTCAGTAATACTATAATTATACCGATGAGAAAATACTCAAGAATAGTGAGTTTTTTCAAAAGAATCCAGGGCATAATAGAAATACGTTAAAATATATAAACAAGATTATACTCAAGTGTAGATAATTTCAATTTCAAAAAATTTCTGAGCGAGGATTTATAAAAAAATCCTATTCAATAAGAATAGGATTTTTGAGATTATCTCGTCGCAAGTTGCTCTCGAGCACTTTCCTTAAGGAACTGCTGTTCAAGTTCTATATATGTTTCCATCTCTATGGAATCACCTTTGGTTTTATATTCTTCTAGAAGTTTATGGGCTTCCTCTTTTTTTGCACGAATTGCATCGATATCAAGATTTTCACCTTCTTCTACCATATCAGCAGTGACAGTCACACTCTCAGTCGTTATTTCAGCAACCCCTCAACCGATAGCATAAGATGTCTCTTTTCCAAGAGCATGAACAACAAGTACACCTGGAACGAGTGCGGTAATGAGTGGTTCATGGTTCGGAAGAATAGTAATCTCTCCATCGAGAGTTGGGATAGTTACCCACTCAATAACAGGAAGATCAAGAGCTTTTTGGATGATAGAAACAAGAGTGAATTGCATAAGTATAAAAGTATTATTGAATAGTATTGTTTTTTCCTACTAGGACATCTCTTCATTGCTTCCTGAGTGTTTCTTGTAAGCATTGTAAACTTAACTTTGCATCGTTCATGAGTATTTCAGAATGAGTCTTCTCTTCGATCAATCGAGCTCGTTCATCTGCTGAAAATCCTGATTCTTGAAGTATAATCTCCATATTCGTGCATGTATCTTCCATTTTCCGAAGAACATTCTCTACCATAAGAATATTGCTTTCGATGACCTTCTTCAGACTCGCTTTCATATCATCTCATTGTATACTGACTTCCAATGGGAGAATTATTATTTCCTCCAGATACCGAATATACCCATTCAATCCGAGAAAATAATTATCTCCGTTATTTTCTCGGATTATCTCCTCGTATTTTTTTAGATTCGATTCTATAAAATCAATATATATTGGACCAACAACCCTCATATGAGAAAGCATAATTTCCAATGCTGTTTGAACTTCGTTAAATGTTGGATAATACCCGCTTTCTTTTAAAACTAGAGAATTTTTGAAATCTGCAATAATATCTGTAACTGATAGTCATTCTCATACCACGAGGGTTTCATGAGGACAACTTCAAGAATGGACGTTCATATCTTTTACAGCTTAAAAACTAGTTTCTTTCTATTTATACCTCTCCTTTTTCTTTTTTATAACTTGCGATAACTTCCTCGATGGAACCCTTGTACATAAAATGTTTCTCTCCGATGTAATCAAGTTCTCCATCGATAATCATTTTAAACCCACGAACTGTGTCATTGAGTTTTGCATATACCCCAGGAGTTCCAGTAAACTGTTCTGCAACGAAGAATGGCTGAGAGAAGAAACGTTGAATTTTACGAGCTCGGCTTACAGCGAGTTTATCATCTTCAGAGAGTTCATCCATACCGAGGATAGCGATAATATCCTGAAGTTCTTTATATCGTTGAAGGATTTTCTGAACACTTCGAGCAGTATTATAGTGTTCTTCTCCAACAACTTTTGGAGTGAGAACGGTTGAAGTCGAATCAAGAGGATCTACCGCAGGATAGATTCCAAGTTCCGCAATAGATCGGTTCAATACTACCGTTGAATCAAGGTGAGCAAAGGTATTTGCTGGAGCTGGATCAGTGAGATCATCAGCTGGTACATATACCGCCTGAACAGAAGTAATAGAACCATTTTTCGTAGAAGCGATACGTTCCTGAAGTGCTCCCATATCGGTTGCAAGAGTTGGTTGGTATCCTACTGCTGATGGAATACGTCCAAGAAGAGCAGAAATTTCAGAACCTGCTTGGGTAAATCGGAAGATATTATCTACAAAGAGAAGAACATCACGTTTTTCTACATCACGAAAATATTCCGCCATAGTAAGACCTGTAAGGGCAACACGGGCTCGAGGACCTGGGGCTTCGTTCATTTGTCCAAATACCATCGCAGTCTTGTCGATAACTCCTGAGTCTTTCATCTCGTGGTAGAGATCATTTCCTTCTCGAGTTCGTTCTCCGACCCCGGCAACAACAGAATATCCTCCGTGTTCTGACGCGATATTGTGAATAAGTTCTTGCATGATAACCGTTTTACCTACTCCGGCTCCTCCGAAGAGACCTACTTTCCCCCCTTTAAGCATCGGAGCAATGAGATCAACTACCTTGATTCCCGTTTCAAATATCTCAGTCTGAGTAGAAAGTTCAGAAAAAGCAGGAGCCTTTCGGTGAATAGGAAGTTTACTTTCAGTCTTTGGTGCTTCTACTTCGTCAATCGGATCTCCAAGCACATTGAACATACGTCCAAGAACCTCTGGACCAACAGGAACTTGAATAGGAGCGTTGGTTGCAGTAACTTCGAGACCTCGTTGTACCCCATCAACAGGATTCATAGCAATACATCGAACAATTCCGTCACCAAGCTGTTGTTGAACTTCAAGAGTAAGTTTTGTTGGAGCTCCGACAACTTCAAGAGCATCGTAAATAGCTGGCACATACCCGTCATTAAATTCTACATCGATAACGACCCCGATAATCTTCTTGATAATTCCTTTTTGCATAAAATGGAGAACATAAATAGTAAAAACGGGGAGATTATATAGAAAACGGGGGATTTTCAAAATTTTTCCATCGAGATTTTTTGGAAAATGGAAAATACGAATATTTGTCGTTGACATTCCTTGAGAATCTCTATACTTGACTTGGTATATTTTTATGGAACTCTTATGCAATCAAAGGTTCTCGATTACATCTCTGGAGAGAATCATCATAATTGAATTATCCGTGTGGATTATTCTCCATATGCACTCAATCAGACGAGGCTTATTGAGCGAAATGGAATCAATGATCAGGCAGTAAAAAGGAAATACGAGGAAGGTGTGAGTATAGACGGAATAGAATCCCTTGATCTCGATGATGCTATCTGGGTAGAGAAAACTTTCGCCGGATATGCAGTGTTCGTGCATATCAGTGATGTAACTGAGGCAGTACCCACCTACACTCCGCTCGATATTGAGGCTCTTAAAAGAACCACAAGTATCTACCGGAAAGAAGGGGTTATAAATATGTTCCCGCCGCTTCTTTCTCAGAACCTTCTTTCCCTGAATGAAAACGGAGAAAAACTCACCCTCAGTATGCAAATAGACTTAGATGAGAATGGACAGATTTATAATTTTCATGTCTATGAATCTATTTTCAAGAACAAAAAAAGATATGATTATGAAACTTTCGTGGATGATTTTATGAACCCCGAGAGTGAAAATCATGAAACACTTCAGCTTATGTACGAGATAGCAAGAAAGAGGCGATTTCTCCGAAAAACAGAATGAGCAAGTATGGATTACGATGAATCGGATAGACAACTTTTCATATGAAAAAAGGAGGAAAAAATACATTCTACCAACAAAAATATCCCAACGACTATCATTGAAGAATTCATGATACTCGCCAATATTACCTCTGCAATACTTGCGGTAAAACACGGATATAATTCTGTATTTCGACTTCATAAATCCTGTGATGAACGAGCTTTTTATCACAACGCTGTTTGAAATCATGCCGGACTCGCATTACAAAATTACACCCATTTCACTTCACCCATCAGACGGTATTCCGATATAATCGTTCATAGAGTACTAAAACTTGTACATATACGATGAGAAGAATCACCATATTCAAAAGAGGAAATAGGAGATATAACAAAATATATCAATTTCTCCCGAACGGTTATCGACATACTTGGGAACGAGACCGATAATGAACTCCGAGGGAAGAAACTCATTTTTAAACTCAAGCAAAATAAAGGAGATTGTCTCAATATCTCCGATTTCACTCAAAGCATACGTAATACAGTCGGATCCGGAAAGAAAATACCACGAGTAGTAGTCGAGGAAATAGTATATGACTTAGAAAATGGGGAGATAGGAAACTGGGGATGGGCGATAGGAGTACTCCTTATCTCTGGAAATGAGGAGATAAAAAAACATTTAAAAAAAGCCCTTCTAGATGACAAAAAGTTCACAGCCAAAGCTGTTCTCGCTCTCCTAAACGTCACAAAGATAGGATTGCATGATGAGAGTTATCTCTTTGAGATTATCGAAGAAGAAATAGGAAATGAATTCAGTATCACTGTGAATTTCCGAGGAAAGGAACTTTTCAAGAACTTTATCAATTACGGGAAAATCGAGGCAAAAGATGCAATCGGTATTACCAGAAATAAGATTCTAGAAAGAATTGTGGTGCATTTTTGTGGGAAGTAAAAAAGGCACGGATTTCTCCGGCCTTTGGGTAACCGATTAATCTCGCACATGGCAAGCCAATCTGATCGGGTTTGGTGATTGATGGTAACTAACTGAGACCTTCTCAGAAACGAATTTCCTCCCCACCTTCCTCCAGTTTATCACCGGCAGTTTTCCAAAATTACTCCTGAACTACAAGAAGCAAAAGGGAACAGAGGTTATATTCATGAATGAACCGAGAAATTCGTCAGAAGGTACTCTGCCCAATCCCCGTACATATAGGGGCATAAGAAACAGTCACTTAAAACAATGTCACCATCAATCAATAGAAACTATATTTAAAGCAGTATTTTTGTCAAATCAAAAAAATCCCCCCTAGTTTTCACTACGAAGGAGTTTGTTATTTGAAAATTGAGCTTTTTAAAATCCAACCCACCAGAAGACAAAACTATCAAAAGTAGAGAAGTAAATAAACCGTTCGATAAGGAGATAGTCCATCCGCACGTTCTCGTACGGATACCTTGTTACGACTTTAGCCCAGTTAGTGA
>JAQTWX010000009.1 GCA_028689065.1 Candidatus Altimarinota bacterium
CGACGAATAGAATCAATCGGTCCGTCTCCCAGTCCTTTTACGGCCTTGAGTCCGAAACGGATATGTTTAGGATCAATATAAGTAAAATGTTTTTTTGACTCATTGACATCTGGAGGGAGGATATCGATTCCTTTGGATTTACATTCTCCGATTTCCATAGTAATGCGCTCCATATCTTCCTCATCCGATACCATAAGTGCGGTCATAAATTCGGTCGGGTAGTATGCTTTCAAATATGCAGTCTGGTAGGAAATCATGGAATAACAGGCAGCATGGGATTTATTGAACGAGTAATCCGCTGCAGGCATAACCATTTTCTCATAGATAAACTCACTTGTTTCCGGCTTATATCCGTTTGTTTTTTCTGCCTTTTCGATGAATTCATACTTGATTTTTTCAACAACTTCACGAATCTTTTTTCAGACTCATCGTCGGAGGACATCTGCTTCACCGAGAGAAAATCCTCCCATTGATTGTGCGAGTTGCATGAGCTGTTCCTGATATATCGCGATACCGTAGGAGACATTCAGGTACGGTCCGAGATCGCGCTCGAGCTTGGCGGTCTCGTCTTTTACTGTATCTTTCCCGTATTTTTTTTCGAGAATTTCACGGAGTTCATCCATCATATAGGAAACTTTTTCGAGACCATGCTTACGAGCAATATAAACAGGAATAAATGCCATCGGTCCTGGTCGATAGAGAGCTACCATCGCGATAATATCCTCGAAAGTATTGGGTTTCAGATCTTTGAGATACTTTCGCATCCCCGCAGACTCGAACTGGAATACTCCGGTCGTGTCCCCCTCAGCAAATATCTTAAATACCTTCTTGTCTGCAAAACTGATTTTAAGCATATCAATCTCTGTTCCATGTGTCTCTTTGATAATCCGAAGACATCGCTCGATGATGGTGAGGTTTCGAAGTCCGAGAAAGTCCATCTTTAGTAGTCATAGATCTTCGAGCGGTTTCGCACTGAATTGTGTAACAGTGGTGTTAGTATCTTTTGGAGGATGTTGAAGTGGACAGTAATCGGTCATAGGCTTCGGTGCGATGATAACCGCACAAGCATGAACTCCGAGTTGTCGAATGGATCCCTCGAGTTTGAGAGCATTATCAATAACCATATGATATCGATCGTCCGTGTCATAGGCTTTCTTGAACTCTATCGATTCAATAAGTGCATCTTTGAGCTTAGTTCCTGGTTTGCTTGGGATTGCTGCCGCGAGTTTGTTCATCTCGGAAAAGGGGATTCCGAGAGCTTTTCCTACATCCTTCACTGCCGCACGTGCCGCCATGGTACCGAAGGTACAAATCTGTGCAACATGATCTGCTCCGTACTTGTCCCGTACGTACTCGATAACTCGGTCTCGTCCTGTGTCTGAAAAGTCGACGTCAATATCTGGCATGGAGACACGCGATGGGTTCAAGAATCGCTCAAAGAGGAGTCCGTAGGGGAGAGGGTCTATATCCGTGATTCCAGACACATATGCGAGTACCGCTCCTGCTGCTGATCCACGTCCTGGTCCTACTGGAACACCGTTTTTCTTTGCCCAGATAATGAAGTCGGAGACGATGTTAAAATACCCGTTGAAGCCCATGAGGTCTACTACGACGAGTTCATATTCCAATCTGTCTATAATGGTCTTTTTTTCTTCTCCCCACCCTTCGATTATAGCCCGCTTCTTATCAGTATAATAGGTCTTCGCGAGTGCCTGGAGTTCAACCGCACTCATATCTGAGAGCTTCTTGTCCGATCCGGCTATATCTTTTTTATGAATAAATTCGATAACTGTTTCCACATCGAGCCCGAAACCGTAGCGATAGTTAAGTCCCTCGATACAGATACGTCGGAGGTTCCATTCTTCTTCTTCGAGGGATTTGATATCGGAAGGAAGTTCTTTAATATATGTAGCATAAAGAGCTTTTTCCTCAACTCCGAGTTCAAAAGTTGGGATAAGGGTTTTTCCATAGGGGATATCGATATGGATTTTATCATTGATTTCAAGAGTATTTTTTATTGCTTCTGGCACATGAGCAAAAAGCTCTGCCATTTCCTCTGGACTTCTGAGAGCGTAATTCCCCTCGATAAGTGTCGGACGATCTGGGTCTTCGAGAGAACGACCGTCTCCAATACAATAGAAGAGGTCGCGTGCTTCCGCATCGCTTTGCTCGATATAATAAGTATTGTTCGTAGCAACTACCTTGTATCCGTAAGTTCGCGAAAGTTTAATCAGATAATCGTTGATTTTCGGTTGATTTCCACGGTCCGGATGTTCTTGGAGTTCTAGATAGAAATCATCTTTTCCAAAGAGCCCCTCGTAGTAAGCGATACGTTCTCGAATATATTCTTCACTTTTTCCAGTGGTAATATGCTGTGGAATCTCTCCAGTAATAGATCCAGACAGTCCTATGAGATGACCACAATATTTTTCAAGTACTTCAAAGTCTATTCGAGGTCGCCCATTATACATACCTTCAAGCCATGAATCTGTCACCATATCGATAAGGTTTTTGTATCCTTCAACATCTTTTGCAAGGAGTACGATCTCGAAAAGCTCATTATCCTTATCACGATTTGTTTTTCCTTTCTTTGAAATAGTTGCCTCGAGTCCTATGATAGGATTAATTCCTGATTCCTTTGCTTTTTTATAGAACTCAAATGCTCCATAGAGATTTCCTGCATCTGTGATGGCGAGACCAGGCATACCAAGAGTTTGAGCTTGCTTGGCAAGGGCTCATGGTTTTCCGAGTCCAGAAAGAAATGAATAATGTGTATGAGTGTGAAGATGGACGAAAGACATGAAATGTTACAATTGGAAAAGTTGTATTTTTGTGCAGTATATGGAAAAATTGTAAAAACAAAAATTTCCTTGCCTTCTTTTATTTTTTCTATACTATCCAACTATCTACTTTTCATTCGAAAGAAATTATGCAAAAAACAATACTCGCATTGGCAGGGGAGATGTGATGTGGAAAATGAACTCTTACGAGTTATCTGGTTTCTGAATATCATGCAGAGGTTTATCGTTTCTCAAATCCGCTCCGTGATATTATTGATCGTATGCATCGTGAGAAGAGTCGGGATACTATGCAACAACTTTCGACTGCTCTCCGACAGGTTTTCGGAGATGATATTCTCTCGGAAATTATCCTCGCAGATATTGGACAGAGTAATTCATCTTTTATTATCATTGATGGAGTACGTCGAGAGAGTGATATAAAATATCTTCGTAATCTTGAAGGATTTTGTCTCGTGTATATCGATGCAAATTTGGAGACTCGATATACACGAATCACATTTCGTGGGGAAAATAGTTCTGATACCACTAAAACTATTGAGGAATTCATGAAGGAAACAGAAGCGGAGCCAGAGGTGAGAATACGAGACCTAAAAGAAATATCCGATGCTGTTATTGAAAATAATGGGACAATTGAAGAACTTGAAAAGGCGTTTGAAAAGTTAAATATTAGAAAATAATTCTTTGTATTTTTCTTTGAAGATATTAAACTTAAATCTTAAGTATTTTATTTTCCTACTATTCTTTTTATGTATACACAGAGTAAAAATATATCTAAAGCAACCAAATTCTCTGGTTTTACTCTTGTTGAACTCATCGTAGTAATAACCATCCTTGTTATACTTGGAACTATTGCCTTTACGCAACTCGGGGGTTTTTCAAGTAATGCTCGTGATTCTGATAGGATTACTACTATTGCAAATATAGAGAAATGACTCAATATCCTCGAACTTAAAACTAGTAAATATCCTCTCCCAGAAAACATAGTAGGAACTGGAACTATTAATGGAAGTGTCTATTCGTTTGTTTGAGATATAGGAGAATCTGTCTCTCGTCTCCTTAAGATGAGTACTGTTACCAAAGATCCTCTTACTCAAACTAATTACACCTACGGAACTAATGCTAATAAAACACAGTACCAAATTGCTACCACTCTAGAAAATGCTATAGCGTATAATACCTCTCCTATTATTCAAGCTGTTTATGCTGATACTCTCTATCAGGCTCGAGTGAATGGGAATTATCCAGGATATATCAAGTTCCAAAGTGGTTCAGAAACTTATATAGCCAATATTCCATCTCTTCTTTTTAATAATACTGGTAGTATCGAGCTTCTTTCAACTACGAATACTTATTTTATAGTAAACAAACAACAGAATCTTCCTTATAAGATAGATGATAAAACTCAAATACAAAACAAAACCCCTACAGAAATTATTCAATTCATCACCAATAACACCAATGCTACGCTTACTGGAGTAAATATCACGAGTATAACAACTAGTGCTGGTGTATCAGAATTATTCACTGGGGCAATACTTGATAGTTTCTGATGAGATATATCTATAGTAGAGAAAGTGATTTTAGGAAATGTTTTAATAACATCTGTAACAGATGCAGTATGTGGAACAGCAAGTACGACATACTCTTATGGAACAACAACATATGGAACAGATACATTCTGTAGTATATGAAATGCAACTCCAACAACCCCCACTTTTCCTATGGCATGAAATAGTACAAATTGGACTTGTAATTCTCCTGATTGATGAGCAAATACTCAATGTACCGCAACACAATCACCTGCAACTTGTACACCAGGAACTCAGTCATTTAATTACACTGGTTCGGATCAAACCTTCACGATTCCTGCTGGATGTACTCAGATTACCGTAAAGGCATGGGGAGCAGGTGGTGGTGGTGGAGCAACCTGATATGGTAATCCAGCAGGAAATGGAGGTGCTGGATGATATGCATCTTGATCTATAAATGTTACACCAGATTCTACGATAATTGTTATAGTCGGAGGAGGAGGTACTAAAGTGGATGCAAATGGGTATGCTGGTGGTGGTGGTGGACTATCTGGAATCTTTAGTACCTCGAAAACTCAGGGGAATGCTCTTGTTATAGCTGGTGGTGGAGGAGGAGCTGGTATTAGTGGAAATGGAGGTGCATGATGAGGTACTACAGGACTCTCAGGAGGTGGAAATTATGGAGGAGGATGAACTCAATCAACTGGTGGTGCTGGTGGAGGCTGAACATATGGTGGACAGGCCGGAAGTGCACTTCAAGGTGGTACGAACCAATTTTCTGGTACATGGAGTGTGGCGGCATACGGTGGTGGATGACAGGGTACATATGGACCTGCTCATTACGATTTCTGATGATGAGGTGGAGGATATTGGTGAGGGGGAAGTGGTGGTGGAAATGGTTCAACAACCGATGTTGGAGGCGGAGGTGGATCTGGTTATTCCCCATATGGAGGAACTCTAGCGTGATCAAGTGTTACACCGCCAAATATAAGTGATCCTGATTATCCATCTGGAATTGGGATCGGATGAGCTGGAAATGGTGGAAATGGTGGAAATGGTTTTGTAAAAATTACTTGGTAATTTTTACAAGCTTTGATATTCTAAATAATCCTTATCAGTTTTGATAAGGATTATTTTTATATTTTTTATTTTCTCTTGTGTATATTTATCTCGATTAAATCATCATTCCTATGATGTTTTGTATAGATTATATTTTATTTTAAATCATGGCACTATATTAGTATCTTTTTATAATTTTAATCTATTTTTCAGAATAAATTATCTCTCTAAAATAGACGAATATTTTTCCTTTATAATAAATTTGACTCTTAGACTCTTTTCTATACAATACCCGTACTTTTTTAGTCCAGTACTACTTTTTATTCTCTATTTATTCTACTCCATGCCAAATACTTCATCGGCAAAGAAGGCTCTCAAACAAAGCCAAACTAAAGCATCTAGAAATCGTCGTTTCAACGCTCTTTACAAAGAAACTCTTAAGGCTTTTCAGAAAGCTATTGCAACTGGTTCTTCAGATGCTGCAGAAATTCTCTCTAAGCTTTACTCTCGTGTTGATACTCTTGTAAAGAAAAACATTCTCCACATCAATAACGGTTCGAGAAAAAAATCTCGTTTCGCTAAGATGCTTAAATCCATATCCACTAAGGCATAATCGATGGCTCCAAAAGCAAAACGCACCAATGAAAGTATCCGAGCCGATAAGGTTCAAGTTATCGCTGAATCCGGAGAACAACTTGGTATCATGTCTCTCTCTGAGGCAATCAATAAGGCAAGCGCTCTCGATATGGATATCGTCGAGATAGGAATGCAAGATGGTGTTGTTCTTACAAAGATGATGGATTATGGAAAGTTTTTGTTTAAACAACAAAAATCTCAAAATAAATCTCATTCGAAGAAAACGGAAGTTAAGACTATCAAGCTCACCTATAAGATAGGAGATCATGATTTGGAGATACGAAAAAATCAGGCAGTGAAGTTTGCAGCCGCAGGACATCCATTAAAGGTTATACTTTCCCTTCGAGGACGAGAAAATCACTATGAAACACTTGCAATGGATAAAGTTAATGAATTCGTTACTTCTCTCGCAGATGTTTACAAAGCTGATGGAAAGGTAATGAAAGCAGGAAATAATTTTTCCATCCTCCTTCATGTAAAAAAATAAGAAATATTTAATTTTTAATATAATTTCATTTTTATGAAAGCAAAAACTCACTCAGGAGCAAAAAAACGTGTAAAAGTTACTGGAACTGGAAAGTTCGTATTTGCTCACTCTTGTAAACGACATCTTCTTTCTGATAAAAGCAAGAAAGCAAAAGGACGAGATAAATACGGTCTCGTTGCTCATGCAACAAATAAGCTCGCTGCACAGCGATGTCTTCCTTATGGAGTGTAATAGAAATTGAGAAATAATAGTTCTCTCAAATATTCTCGCTCAATAAATTAATCACTAATAACTAACCTCTAAATATATATGGTACGCGTAAAACGTGGTCTACAGACTAAGAAACGACACAATAATCTCATCGCTCGTGCAAAAGGATTCCGCATGATGAATGGGAATGTATTCTCTCGAGCAAAGAATGCTCTTATGAAAGCAGGAACCAATGCTTACATTGGACGACGACTCAAGAAACGAGATTTCCGAGGTCTCTGGACTATTCGTATTAATAATGCAGTTCGAGCACTTGGACTTAATTACTCAACTTTTATTAATCTTCTTTATAAGAAGAACGTAAAAATTGACCGAAAGGCTCTTTCAAATCTTGCTATCAGTCATCCAGCTGTATTCGCAAAAATCGTTGAATTCGTAAAATAAAAGAAAGCCCCGCCGTGAAGGTGGGGTTTTTGTTTAACTTCTCTCTTAAATGTTTTCTCATATTCTCATTGCTCTCGTCAGGCTCTATCAGCGATTTCTTTCCCCCGATCACTCTATCTGGGCTCGGGCAATGAATCGACCACCGTATTGCAAACATATCCCGAGTTGCAGTGATTATATGGTGGAATCTATCGAGAAAAGGGGAGTGGTATGAGGGATTCTGAAGGGAATCTGGAGGATTCTCCGATGCAATCCATGGAGCAAAGGTGGATATGACCCTGTAGAAAAGAAAAGATAATAAAAACCCCGTTTGAAGCGGGGTTTTATAAAAAGATTACTTTCAGTGATGAAGAAATGGTAATAACCCTGATACTCCTCGGGTATTAATGACAAGGACTACTACCAGCAGTACTGCAATGAGAAAACCGATAATCATCGACAGTGTGACTTCAGAAGAATCTTTTCTGTTCCGATGATTGTTTTTTTGTGATATCTCAGTAGTTACCATATAACATTCCCCTTTTTTTCAAAAAAAAAGTTAATCAATGAGCCTTTCATCCGATTCAAACAGTCATTTGTCGAATTGGATTGAAAATTTCGAGTGTATATTACGTAAATATAAATAATGTCAAATGATTCGTTTTCCAATCCTATTTTATTTTTTGTCATTTTTGTAATTTCCATATACTTACTCCCATATTTTTCATGTCATTTATTATGCTTTCTTTTCTTATCTCGCAGGATATTGCTCTCTTGAATTATCTTCGTTCTTTTATAGATCCAAATTCAGCACTTCAGGTGAAGATTATTCATATAGGATCAGATATCGAAGTGGCCCTTGTTATGTTGGTACTAATTGGTCTCTGGCTTTATGGTGTATATAAGAAGAATAATCAATTCAAGATAGATGCTCTTATGATGCTTTACTCAATCGGTCTCGCATTTTTGATTTATATTATCCTTAATCTTGGGCTTCCACTTCGTCCTCGCCCAGAGACGGTTTCCTCGATTCGTCCACTCGTAGATCATCTTCCTGATAATTCTTTTCCTTCGGGACATGGGATATTCGCCGGAGCTTCTATATTTGCAGCATTTCTCTATACTCGACGATGTATTGCAGGAATACTTCTTATATCGGGTATTTTTATGCTTCTTTCGAGAATTCTTGCAGGGATTCATTATCCCGGAGATATTTTTATTGGTTCTATTATAGGAGCTATTGGTGCATATATAATCTATATTCTTCGCAATAAGAAATTTATGACAGAATATTTGCTCGTATATCCAGTAAAAATTGCGAAGTTTTTTAAACTTTAATATATACTTTATGTTTCATCAGATTTTTGAATCTATACTCGCTTTTTTCGGAGGACTCTCCTATACTTCCGTATTTTTTCTTATGACCTTGGAATCGAGTATCTTTCCAGTACCATCAGAAGCGGTCATGATACCGGCGGGGTATCTCGCTGCAACAGGAAAGCTTGATCTCTGGCTTTTACTTGCTGCAGGAACGCTCGGAAGTATGTTTGGGGCTATTCTCAACTACTATATTCTTGGTCAGTGGATAGGGAAAACATTTCTGGAAAAGTATGGGAAATATTTGCTTATTAATCATAAAAAATATTTGGAGGCGGAATCTCTTTTTCTCAAAAATGATCGACTTTATACATTTCTCGGGCGATTCATCCCTGTAATTCGTCATCTTATCTCTATTCCTGCTGGGATGTTTCGTATGAATTTTCCAGTATTCCTTTTCTTAACGTGACTTGGAGCTGGTATTTGGTGTTTAATTCTTCTCCTTGTCGGATATTTTTTCGGGGAAGAAGTTGTGGAAATAGCTTCGGTATATACAAAAGAAGTGAGTATTATTGTTGTTATCGGGCTTCTTTTATGGGGAATATGGTTTCTCCGAAAGAAGAAATAATTTTAGAACATTATAAAATATGAACTTTGTATTCAAATCTTACGTTTCCTCCGCTCATCGTACAAGTTTCGTACGATTCACTCCGGTACGCGATTTTCATACAAATTTTATTATTTTCTAGATGCACTAAAAGATGATAAATACATTATTTATACCTTCATTTATTTCCATAACTCTGTTGTATTATGCCCCTCGAAATAACTTCCGTGGAATTTAAAAAGAAATTCCTTGTCGATTCTTCACTGCTTGAGCTTATCGATGTCCGTGAGCCTTCTGAATTTCAGGAGATTCATGTTATAGGATCAAAGCTTATCCCAATGGGAGAGATTGAAAGACGATTCAAAGAGATTGACTGGTCGAAAGAAGTTATATTTATTTGTCGGAGCGGAGGACGGAGTTGATATGTAGCTGATGCTTTTGAAAATGCTGGATATACTGGAAAGAGTCTTGCTGGAGGGATTCAGATTCTTGCTATGAATTGTCGAGAATGTTTAGAATAAAAAAAGATAGAATATGTAAGTAAATTAAGAAAAATAAAACCCGTTCAAGTTTTCTTGAACGGGTTTTATTATAGAGGTTTTTTCTAGAATTATACAGCAGGCATATATTCTTCGTCAGCACCTTTTGGTTCATAAGCATGATGGCTAATATATTCATCTGCCACTTCAGCTCCGAAGTATTCTCCTACATCTCGATTATTTTCAAAGTAAGAGAGTGTTGGAATGAGACGTCCAATAATAACGTTTTCTTTAAGTCCTTCCAACTTGTCAATCTTTCGTGCAGTAGAAGCATCCACAAGGACACGTACTGTTTCTTGGAATGACGCAGCTGAGAGCCAAGAGTCTGTGAAGAGGGAAATCTTCGTAAGACCGAGAAGAAGTTGAGTACCGATAGCTTGTTTCTGACCAGTAGCTACCATAGCATCATTTTCTTTCTTGAACTTGATGATATCTACGATATCACCAGGGAAGAATGAAGAATCTCCGGCATTGGTTATTTTTACCTTTGAGAACATCTGTCGGATGATAAGCTCAATATGCTTAGAGTTAACTGTCTGTCCTTGAGAAGAGTAGATTCCCTTAATATCTCCGACGATATAGAGTTGGGTTTTGAGAGGTCCAGCAATTTCCATCAAGTGATGAATATTGATATGACCTTCTGTAAGTTTGTCTCCAATCTTTACGATATCACCTTCTCGTACGAGGAGATTTCGTCCAGATTCTACTGTATATTCACGAGTTTGTGGTTGTTCATCTCGAATATAAATGATTCCATCCTCAATTTTTACTACCACTCCTTCTTGCTCCGCAGTAACTTTAACTTTTGATTCTTTTGATTTAGCAAGAATTTGTTTTTCAGTTACTTTATCCCCCTTCTTTATTTGTACAGCATAACTGTCATCTGGAAGGTAGTATTCTTTAGTAATAAGTTCGTGAGCCTGGATAGTTACTACTACATTCTTTCCTTCATGTTGAATAAGAGCAACCTCTCCATCAAGTTCAGAAATAGCAGATTCATATTTTGGATTTCGTGCCTCGAAGAGTTCTTCGACACGAGTAAGACCGGCAGTGATATCTCCACCAGCGGTCGCAACTCCTCCGGAGTGGAATGTACGCATGGTAAGCTGAGTTCCTGGTTCTCCGATAGACTGAGCAGCGATAATACCGATTGGCGTACCAAATTCTGCAAGATCATTGTGAGCAAGATCGAGACCGTAACATTTTTGACATACTCCTTCTTCTGTTTCACAAGTGAGAATAGAACGAACACATACGGATTCTACTCCTGCATCGACAATTTGTTTGATGAGTTCTTTATCGATAGCGGTTCCAGCTGCTGCTAGAATAGTTTTTCCTACAACAATGTCTTTTGCAAGAAATTTTGCATAGATTCGTTCCTCAAATGATTCACCGAAGATAGATTTTGAAGTTGCCTTTTCAATCTCTTCGTAATGGTGTGTTCCACAGTCTGCACTTCGGATGAGGATATTTTGAGCAGCATCAACGAGACGTCGAGTGAGGTATCCAGATTGAGCGGTTTTAAGCGCTGTATCCGCCTTACCCTTACGTCCTCCGTGTGTCGCGATAAAGTATTCGAGTGTAGAGAATCCTTCCTTCAAGTTGGACTTGATTGGAAGCTCGATAGTTTTACCAGATGGTGAAGCAACGAGACCTTTCATACCACAGAGCTGAGTAAGATTACCCCAGTTACCTCGGGCTCCAGAATCAATCATGTTGTAGATAGGATTTTCTGCCTTGAAGAATGGCTTCATGACTTTTTCGATTTCTCCCTTAACTTTACTCCAAACCTTTACGGATTGTTCGTAACGTTCTTTTTCTGTAAGGAATCCATTCCAGAATCGTTTTTGAATTTCTTTAATCTTTTCTTCTCCATCCTTGATGAAGTTATGCTTTGTTTCTGGGATAATCATATCATCTTTGGAGATGGTAAGACCAGAAATTGTCGCATATTTAAACCCGATATTTTTAATCTCATTAGAGAAGAATGCAGTCTCTTCCGATCCGAAGATGAGGAAGCTTTTTGCGAGGAGTTTCTTGAGAACGCTCTTAGAAAGAGTGTCATTTACATATCCAAGTTCCGCTGGGATAATCTCATTGAAGAGGAATCGCCCGTACGTTGTTGTAATAATTTCTCCATTAACACGAAGTTTGATAGGTGTATGAAGAGTGATAGCTTTGTTATCGTATGCATGAGTTGCATCCTCTCCAGAGTTAAATGCATAAGTTGCTTCTCCTGGTGCGATACGAGTGAGATAATAACATCCGAGAATCATATCTTTTTCCGGCATAACGATTGGTTCACCGTTTGATGGATTCAACATGTTCTTTGATGTAATCATGAGCTCACGAGCCTCTGTTTGTGCTTCTTCTGTTAATGGAAGATGAACTGCCATCTGATCTCCGTCGAAATCCGCATTGAAGGCAGTACAACAAAGAGGATGAAGTTGAATAGCTTTTCCTTCGATGAGAACTGGTTTAAATGCTTGAATACCGAGTCGGTGAAGAGTTGGTGCACGATTAAGGAGAACGTATTTTCCTTCAATTACACTATCGAGAGCATCCCAAACTTCTTTTCCTTTCTCTTCAATAATTTTTTCTGCATGTTTTACATTATACGCTATTTCTTGAGATATAAGTTTCCCTATAACAAAAGGACGGAAGAGTATAAGTGCAAGAGTTTTTGGAAGTCCACACTCATTCATTTTGAGTTTTGGTCCTACAACGATTACAGAACGTCCAGAGTAGTCAACTCGTTTTCCGAGGAGATTCTGACGGAAACGCCCTTGTTTTCCTTTGAGAACATCTGCAAGAGATTTGAGTTTCTTTTTTGTTGCACTTGTGTATCCTGGTCGGTTACTTCGAACATCTCCAGAGATGAGCATATCAACAGCTTCCTGAAGCATACGTTTCTCATTTTTGAGGATAACCTCAGGAGCTCCAAGTTCTACGAGTTTTCGAAGACGATTGTTTCGATTAATAACACGTCGGTATAAGTCGTTCAAATCACTAGATGCATAACGTCCTCCATCAAGTTGGATCATTGGTCGGAGATCCGGTGGAAGAATTTGAAGCGCATCAAGTATGAAATGTTCTGGTTTTTGATTTGATTTAAAGAGACTGGAAGCAAGTTTCAGTTTCTGAAGAATCTTTTTCTGCTTGGATTTCGGAGCAACTCTTAGTTCTTTTTGATGGTCAGAAATAAATTTCTTTATATCGATTCTCTGAAGAAGAGTTTTAATATGTTCTGCACCAGTTCCACCCTTGAATACATGAGGAAATTTATCGTACATAATTCGATAATCGAATTCTCCGATAACAGTTGATTCTTTGAGTCCTTTGAGAAGGTCTTTCATCTTATTGTATTCTTCATCGAGGTGATCGAGCTGAGCTGTGAGTGCTGTTTCCATTTCTGTGAAAGCTTTTTTGGAAATCTCTTTCGCTTCAAGCTGAAGTTTTGCTTCATTAATATCTTGCTGGATATGTTTTTGAAGTTCCACTTTAGAAGTTTTATAAGCAACATCAAGTTCCTTGAGACTCTCTTCTTTTTTATCCTCGTATACGTCAGTAATAATATAAGAAGCAAAGTATACAACTTGTTCGAGTTTCTTTACGGAGATATCAAGAAGAAGACCGATACGAGATGGAACGGATTTGAGGTACCAGATATGAGCTACTGGAGCAGCAAGCTCGATATGTCCAGTACGTTGACGACGTACTTGACTCGTAGTTACTTCAACACCACAACGTTCACATACTACACCTTTATATCGAATACGTTTGTATTTTCCACAAGCACATTCAAAATTCTTGCGAGGTCCAAATATTTGTTCACAGAAGAGACCAGCACGTTCTGGTCGTTGTGTTCGGTAGTTGATAGTTTCTGAAATAAGAACTTCTCCATAAGAGAGAGAGCGAATTTCTTCCTTAGAAGAAAGCCCGATACTAATTCCGGCAAGATTATCAAGAGTTTTCCCTTGAGTAATATCTCGTTTTCCGGCAAATTTCTCAATCTGAGAGTAATCGGTAATTTTATCATTGAGAAAATTCTCGAAATTTTTATCTTTGAAATCTGGAATCATAAGGAGTCAAAGTGAGGAAATAAATGTTAACCACTCCCGAACCTCCCCTTATTTAGAGGAGGGATGAAAAGGAAGTTATAATCTTATGTTTTCTTTTGAGAAAAGGAAACGGGGTTAATTATTTAGCACCTCCCATACGAGGAGAAAGAGATCCAGAATACCATTATTATGATATTCGCTCTTTGTTGGTAACATGCCAGCGAGAAATGTAAATATTTTTATTCAGCTTCATCTTCGATTTTTACTGGAGCATCATTATCTATTTTTTCTTCAATCGTTGGTATATCTACATCTATATCATATTGTCCTTCTAGTTTTTCAAGTTCGCTGTAACGTTCGAGCATAATTGTCTCTAGTTTTTCAAGTTCTCCTTTTTCAAGAAGTTCGATATTAAGATTCAATGCTTGAAGTTCTCGAAGAAGTACATTGAATGACTCTGGGATGTTTGGTCGACGAATGCGTTTTCCTTTGACAATTGCTTCGTAGGATTGCGCACGTCCATTGATATCATCAGATTTGATTGTGAGCATTTCTTGAAGAATATTAGCAGCACCATATCATTCAAGTGCCCATACCTCCATCTCTCCGAGACGTTGTCCTCCGTTCTGGGCTTTACCTCCGAGTGGTTGTTGTGTTACCATAGAATATGGACCAACACTTCGAGCGTGGATTTTATCTTCAACAAGATGGTGAAGTTTCAACATATATTTCGTTCCTACCATTGTTTTTTCTTTAAATGGTTCTCCGGTTTTTCCATCGAAGAGTTGAACTTTTCCATCTCGAGGGATTCCTGCTTGTTCCATGAGATCTCCAATTTTATCAACAGAAATACCATTGAGAATTGGTGTTGCAACGGTAATTCCGAGTTTTTTTGCTGCAGCACCGAGATGAGTTTCGAGAATCTGTCCGATATTCATACGAGAAATAACCCCGAGCGGATTCAATATGATATCTACTGGTGTTCCATCTTCCATAAATGGCATGTCTTCTGGAGGTACGATTCGAGAAACGATACCCTTATTACCATGACGTCCTGCCATCTTATCACCGACTTCCATCTTACGAGTTTGAGCAACATATACTTTGATTTGTTCAAATACTCCTGTTGGGAGATTATCACCATTTTCACGACGAAGGATATGAGTCTTGATAACTTTTCCTCCTGATCCAGCAGGGATTACAAGAGAAGAATCTTTAACATCTTTAGATTTGTCTCCGAAAATTGCTCGAAGAAGACGTTCCTCAGGAGAGAGTTCGATTTCTCCTTTCGGAGTTACTTTTCCGACAAGAATGTCACCACTCATTACATAGGCACCGATTCGAACAATACCGTTTTCATCGAGGTCCTTAAGTTTATTGGTTGCAACATTTGGGATATCATTTGTTGTTTGTTCAGGCCCGAGTTTTGTTTCACGAACATCGAGAACATATTCATTGATATGAACAGAAGTGAAGTAATCATTCTCCATAATACGAGCATTAATAATGATCGCATCCTCGAAGTTATATCCTTCCCATGGCATATAAGCAACAGTCAAGTTCTTTCCAATCGCAAGTTCTCCATTCTGAATAGATTGTCCATCAGCAAGAATCGTTCCTTTGGTAATTTTTTGTCCACTTGAAACCTTTGCTTTTTGATGAATAAGCATATCATGATTGCTTCGTTCAAAAGTTTGAAGTTCATAAAGAGCTTTCTTTCCACTCTTATAGAGCACAGAAATATGTTTTGCATCAACTCCGATAACTTCTCCATCTTCTTCTGCTTGTACAACATATCCAGATTTTTCACCAATGAGTCGTTCCATTCCAGTTCCGACTACTGGAGCTTCTGCTTGTACGAGTGGAACGGCTTGTCGCATCATGTTTGTTCCCATTTCGGCACGAGTCGCATCATCATGTTCAAGGAACGGAATAAGCGCTGTTGATTCACTCATGATTTGTTTTGGAGAAACATCGATATGAGTAATCTCACGAACATACTCAGTTGTTGCTTCAGAGTTTTTACGAGCAGAGATTCGAGTTTCTATAAAATTTCCAAATTCATCTACTACTGAGTTTGCTTCCGCAATAACAAGCTTTCGTTCTTGGTATGCATCAACGTATTCGTAATCAGTTGTGAGGAATCCTCGAACTTCAAGAGTCTTTCCTGTATATTGTTCCTTAATTTTCTTGGCATCAGCTTCGGTAATGAGAGTTTTTTCAGCAAGGATTACTTTTCCTTTTGCGTCTACAACATCATCAAGAGTGATTCGGTTTACTGCTGATTTTCCGTCATTTGCTACTTCATGTTGAATCTTTCGAAACGGAGTAGTAATAAAACCATACTTATCAACTCGGGCATAGCTCGAGAAGTGAAGTACGAGACCGATATTTGGTCCTTCTGGTGTTGCAATAGGACAGATTCGTCCGTATTGGGTTGGATGTACGTCACGTACTTCGAACGATGCTCGTTCTCGAGTAAGACCTCCGACTCCGAGAGCGGTAACACGACGTTTATGAGCAAGTTCAGAGATAGGGTTTGACTGATCCATGAACTGAGAAAGTTGAGAAGTTCCGAAGAATTCCTTCATAACTGCCGTTAAAGGACGAGAGTTGATGAATGTTCCAGCAGTCGCATCAGCAAGTTCCACGATGGTCATACGATCTTTTGCAATTTTTTCCATTCGAGCAAGACCAACTTTTACCTTATCATACACAAGTTCTCCGACAGAACGAACTCGACGATTTTCAAGATGATCAATATCATCCCATTCGTATCCTGGAAGTTCTTCATTGAGAGAGAGAAGATATCGAAGTCCTGAAACAAGATCTTCCTTGGAGAGAAATCGTCCATTTTCATCCTCGTATTTTGTTGCGATTCCGAGTTTTCGTTCGATTTTAAGTCGAGCTACTTCTCCAAGATCGAATTTTTTTGTATCAAAGAATGTTGTTTTGAAAAGTTCTTCTACTCGCTCATCGGTTCCGAGATCTCCTGGACGAAGAAGCTTATAGATAGCATAGAGAGCTTCCATACGAGTCTTTGTTTTATCTTTTTCAAGAGTTGGACCAACGTATTTAGAAATAAATTCTTTATTGTCTCCGAAAGCTGCAATAATTTCTGCATCAGATTCGAGACCAAAAGCACGAAGAATTACAGATATAGCAATCTTTCGTTTCTTATCAATTTTTACATTGATAGCTCCTTTCTTTTCGATTTCGATTTCAAACCAACTTCCTTTTTGTGGAATTACTTTCATAGCGAAAGCTCCAGGATTCTTGGAATCTGGAGTAAAAAATATACCAGTTGATCGGATAATCTGATTAATAATAACACGCTCGATTCCGTTTACGATAAAAGTTCCTTGTTCTGTCATCATAGGAACTCCTCCCATATATATATCTTGTTCTTTAATTTCCCCAGATTCTTTATTAAGCATCTCAAGACGAGCTTTCATGGGTGCTTCATAATTAAGATTTTTTCTCTTACAGTCATCTACAGAGAATTTTGGTTCCTCGATAGTGAGTCCTTTATAATAGATATCAATTTTCTCTCCTGAAAAGTCCTGAATAGGAAAGACTTCTTCAAAAGCTTTATTGAGTTTGTTATTAAGAAAATCATGGTAACTATCAAGTTGAACTTCGATAAGTTCTGGAAGTTCGAGGATAGATCGATCATCCGTAAAAAAATACCGTCCACTTATCTCATAGAGTGCTCCAAGATTTTCTGGAGATTTCTGAGTAGTAGAGGTAATAGATCCTTGTTTTTTTGCCATAAATAGATAGTTTTTTATAGAGAACTAAAAGAGATTTTTACGAAAAGCAGTAATCAAGAAAAACACAAGGAGTACTACTTTGGAAAGTTCAGGATTTTCACAAAGTGATTATACGCAAAAAACTGCCCCCATCGGCAGAAGAACACAGTCGAGACGGGTGCATACGCGTGGTATTATAGTGGGAAGGTGAAAAAAAGCAAAAGAATTTATATTAAAACCCGGCTATTTTTGCTTGTTGCTTAATTTCTTTATCTGAGAGAGTGCGATTATAGATTTTAATCTCATCTATATTTCATAAAAATCAATTAACTTCGAATTTATTAGAAGTAGAATTATATCTTCAATTTATGGAGAACTGGGATTTTTTATATCATGGCTCGAATGTTCTATCTAGTGCATTTTGAGATATACTCTCGCAATGTCACTGTATTCAGTTAATATATTGACACATTGTTTTGTTACCATAATCATAAACAGTGGTTAGTAAATAAGCAGCTGTTTTATCAAAAATATTAAATAATCGGTAAGATACTACATCATTCGATATATTTCACTCTTCTGTATTTAATAGATTTCCATCAGTAGTACAAACATCATCGGGCCATACAATTTGTCCATTATTATCTCAGCATCATGTATATTTTCCGTTTAAATAAGTAGCAGTTTTAGGAGTATCATTTTGATGATATATAGAGGAAAAAAATGAATAAGGGTTATTGAGATTATTACTTAATCTCATTCATTGTAAGGTGTGTCTTTTTAAGGAATCTCAGGAATCAATATTATTGTCATTATTTCTTAAGATACTTACAAGAAAACTATCGAATGTATAATCAGGAACATCCCTGTTATAATAAATAGAACTCTGAAAAGTAAATCATCGAGTATTTGTATTAGAATAAATATCTGTTGGCATTGCCAATATATTTTTTCCATCAATAGTGGAATTATTTTCCACAGTAAAGAAAGCGTATTTATATATACCTGTTCAAAATAGTGTAGTTCCAGTATCTGTATAAACTCCAGTAGCAAGAGTGGTGTTGTTTTGTCTTCAGTATAAATCATATCAGTTTCCACTTAAATCTTTTAAAAAAACTACATTATTGGTTCCAGAGTATGTTGTTTGATAATAACTCTCCATATCCCAATATCCTACTAAAGAAGAATCCAAATCCTTTAAACTCATATCTTTCTTCTTTGTACATGTTCCAGAATTAGAACTAAATGTATTCACACTACTATTCTCCATAATAAAACAAACATCCGGAGAGAAAATTCCCCCAGAATTACTATTTACCGTTTCAGTAATAGGAAAGAGTGATGGAAGAGAAGGATCAAAACTATAGTTTCCAGAAAGCTTACTATATTTTACTCCTGTATCAGCATACACAGTTTCTATTCCTGGAATACCGATATGATACGAAAGGGGATTTTCAAAATCTATCCCAATTTGATAATACAATCCATTTTCAAATATAGAATAATTATAAGCCTCTTTTGTTACAGGATCACTAAAATCTCCTGACATCCGAGAAATAGATTTACTATCCGCTTTTCCTACTTGTATACTAACTATTCCTCCAGTATAACTCACTGCACCAGATGGTATAGGAGCATTTCCATGAGCTACTATAGCAAGCTCTATCGACTGAGTAATATTACTCATATCCGATACTCTTCTACTATCTCTGGCACTACTCGCAAACCCATTCATCTGTACAAATCCTATAGTTCCAAGAATAGAAAGAATAGTTATGACCACGATGAGTTCGACGAGGGTAAATCATTTCAATTTATTATTCATCTCGTGATGATTTCTTATTTTCATATGGACAAGGTTGAAGAAATACGAATTTAAACAAACCTATTATCATTTTTTTTTCTATAAATCAAATTTTGTTTTTCTGAGCGATATAATCTTTTTGCCTTCCTTCTGAAAATTCTTATACTTCTTTTATTAACCTTTAATTATCTATCTATGCTTTTCTTCACTGAATCACTTTCTGAAACCGAGAAAATTGACCGTATCTATACTATGCTCCGTGCAGAGCGACGAGCTCGATTTTTCGCTCGTATTCTAAAAATCTCTCTTCTTGGGATAATTATTTTTGGATATTATTATTTAACACTTCCTGCCAATGAAGATATTCGCAAAAATATAACCGAAACCGTGCAAATAAGAATAACGGAGTTTATCTCTCCGATGGTGAGCTGAATGGTACAAAGTTTGACTCAGGATATGTGAATTCCGACTGCTACAATCAATAAAAAGAATATCCCAGCTGGTTCTACAGATCTTCCGGCAGGTATTACGCCAGAAATGATAAAACTTTATCTTAATGCGATAAAAAAATAATAAAATCCCGACTCGAGTCGGGATTTTATTTCAGGTTTTATTTTTTCTTGTTCCATTCTAGTATAGAAGCAGTTCCATTTTTTACACTTTCCGCAATTTTTTCAGGGGGAAGAATCTGAGCAACTACTTTGCTTCCAAAACCAGTGAATTTCTTCTGAAGACTACTATAATATTCTGTATATGCTCCGATATTCGTAATCCAAATATATCAAAATATCGTGAGTATGACAGTACTCCAGAGACGTACTCAAAGATTATATTGAATTCCTGCCGAGAAAGTATAGTCGTCTATGAAATACATCTTGAGATATATTCCAGTAAGTATAACTCCAGGAATATAAACAAGAGGAGGAAGGAGGAGATATCCGAGTCCGACAAAAAGTACAAAGAGCATTACAAGAGAGAATCCAATCTTAAATTTCTCTATCATACGATTCTTATTATTGAAATTGATATATACCTCGAGTTCATTCAAGAATCGACTGAGCGGTATGTATTCATTTTCATATGAATTCGCAAAAAGAAAGAGGAGAATATACGAGAATTTATAAAACTCTTTTTTGTCGAGTGTCATAGCTCCTGCTACAAGCTTGAGAATTACTGGCAAGAGGATGGGAGAGACGATACTTCATTCTAGTTCCAAAATAAGACTTTTACAATTGAGAATATGTTTGAAATATTCTTGATTTTTTGTCTTGCTCATTTCCTCGTCTTTTTCAGTACCAATCGTATCTATAGTAAGTTCTTCCATTCCTTTGAGCCGAAGCCAATCACGTTTTGTAAGAAATTGATCTCTTTTATTGTTTTTATCGTCCCGTATAAAAGGAAGACTTGTATCGAAAAAAATATATTGAATATCAGAGTAATGGAGATCGGCAATATTTTTGAAAGCAAATGTCCGAAGTTCTTCTCTGTCTTGAATAGAGAGATTAAAGTTCTCAAATATATTTTCCATATTCTCACGAAAAGATTCTTTTTCGTAAGGGAAATGAGGAATAAGATCGGTTATTGCACTTTTGGCATGGATAATACGTTCTCCACAGATTGTATGAATGCTTCGTTGTTCGAAATTTGAGTCCACGCGACAAAGAAGGTTTTGTTTTTCCCACCGTTTCTCGATATTTTTATTTTCCCGGTAGATTTCTATGATTATTTGAATAAGTGTTTTTACAGCAATAAAATCATCATTACTCATCATATTTTTGTCGAACCTCTTAAGAAGTTCCGTCTTATTGATAATATACTCTCGAACAATTCCATCATCACCTTTTTTTGTATAGGTAACCGTATCGAATTTATCACTACAATAGTGAATATCTCGCAAAAATGGATAAGCAAGTTCCATCCAAACATGATGATATTTGGAGTCATGATATAGTTCATTGATAAAACTATCATTATCAAATGATGAGAAGCTCTGTGAAATAAAATTTGCAAGAGAGTTTATGAAGAAAGCAAATTTTTCACGGATTTCATTCGCTTTGAATATGAGATCGAGAGGATTTCTTGAGAGAGTAAGACGTTTGATATCTCGATATACTTCATCGATACTAAGAGAATATTCTCCGAAAGAGAGCATTTTATCTTGCTCTCTGTTTTTTTGCATACTCGTAGAGATTGTTGATGCTTGATTTTCTGGGATATCGGAAGTATTTGTTTTTCCCCAATCAGGAGGAGTGGTATTGAGAAGAGTTCCCATATATTTTTGTTTTTATTGATATTTACAAATAGTGTATCATATTTCTTTTTATAAAACCAAATCAAAACACATTGACATAATTTAAAAGTTATTTATAAGTTTTATTATAGAATATTTTTGGATAAAGAATAAACTTGCAAAAATTATAAAAATAACTATCATAACGCCCTTATATTTTAACTTTTTGGATTATGAAAAAATGAAATATGTTTTTGCTTGGTGCTGGCTATCTTGCAGGACTTCTCGTAGCCTTGAAGTTCAATAAGAAATCTCCAAAAGAACTAGAAAAAGATTTTGCTCCAGCAGAAGATCGATGTAATACTATTGGAAAAAACCTTCTCGAAATTCACAAAAACCTTCTCGAAATGGCACAGGAAACTTTATTTTCTCCGGAAAATAAAAAACGAATTGAAGAGTATAGGGAACTTCTTCTGAAAGAACTGGAATCATTCCAACAGGAAGCGGAAGTAAAGCTCGAAGAATGGAAGAAAAAGGGATTCGAAAAGAAAGACGAGATAGAAGCCGAGCTTCTCAATCTTTATAACCGAAGAATGGAAGTTCTTGAGGAAGTGAAACAAAAAGGACTCAGTCTTCTTGATGAAACTCGTGAAGAAGGTGTTGATATTATGGAAGAAGGAAAAAAAGTAGCTGCTCGAGTATTCGATGAAGCGAAAAAGCAACTCGATATAATTCATGCTGATATAAAAAAACAACTTAATAAAAAGAAATAAATTCCATTAATTATTTAAGTAAATATCATACATTATGACTCAAAAAGACATGACAAATACTGATGAAACTCTCGATCTCGAAACGGAACTCCAACAGGAGATAGATACGGCTACCGAAGCGGAAACGGAGCTCGAAACCGATCTAGAAAATGGACAAATCTATCAAGCAGAGGAAGAACTCGAGAAGCTTCGAGGATCCCTCTCTCGCGCTCAGGCGGATTATGCTAATCTCCTCAAGCGAGTCGAGCGAGACAAGGTTGATATGACCACTTTCATCACTGCTAATGTCGTAAAAAAGTTCCTCCCAACCGTTGATAATCTCGAACGAGCTCTAGCATCGGTTCCAGTGGATATTGCTGAACAGAAGTGGACAGAAGGGATTTGAGCTACACTTCAAGGACTTTTGAAACAACTTGAAACTATAGGAGTAAAGTCTTTTGAATCTATCGGACAGGAAGTTGATTCCGAGCGACATGAAGTTATGAGTCAAGCTTCTGGAAAAGAAGGGATTATCCTCACAGAATTTGAAAAAGGGTACAGTCTTCATGACCGAGTCATTCGTCATGCGAAAGTTATCGTTGGAAGTGGAGAATAAAAGAATGAAAAATAAATCCCCCGTTCGTTTGAACGGGGGATTTATTTTGTTATACTTTAGAATCTCCTTTCTCTAGATTTCCTGGAGGTCCGAAAGCACTTGTTGATTGTATAGATTCTTTTGCTTCCTCTTGGGCGGCTTTTTGTTCTTTGTTTCCGAGTTTTTCTGCTGCGAGTTTCTGGGCTTGTAGTTTTTGAGTAGTGATTTCTTTGATATTTTTTAGAAGCTCTCTTTGAAATTCTCAATTCTTTTGTTCATTTTTCTTTTCACTTTTCTCCATTCTTTCATTATTATAGAGTGCGATTTTGGCATCCATTGCTTCTTTTGTTCCTTTGATTCCTCAAATTTTTGCCTGAAATTTTTCAAAAGCAAATTTCATTGCTTTTGTCTTTTCTTCGGGAGTAGATTCTCTTGGAATATTTTGTATTTCAACCTCAAGTTCTTCTTGTGCTTGATTGAATTTATCGTTGTATTCAATATTATTTTTTTCATCTGGAGAAAAGTCTTTTTTTACAACATCGACTTCTTTTGTTGCCATAAGTTGTATACTCTCAGCAAGACTATTGTCTTTTTTTTCGAGCTCCGTATTGAGTTTAGCATCGGTGTTCTTGTCTTGTGTTTCTTGTTTTTCAAGAAGGTCTTTTTTTACTTCTGGACTCATAAGATAGATAGTAAGAAATTAATATACTATCATCCTATCATACCTCTCGTAAAAAAGCAAAAAAGCGTTATTTCTTCAAAGATTTTCGTATTATATCAATAAGGAGTGTGGTATCAAAATCCTTGAAGAGCTCGCGGTTTCCGTCTATGTTGAAGGTCGGGAGCCAAAAGGAAGTCTTGTGCATATGAGCAATAACTTGTCCATTCGGTGGAATTTCTGAGACCGTACTATACCAGTTGTTTTGTCCTTTGGTTATTTTTCTATGGAGGTTTCCGGTGAATCCAGACCAGACATTCGGTTGAGCAAAGGTGTTTATGAAACAGCTGTTCGTAAGCGATTTCACCATATTGATTCCTCCACCATCGATTCCAAGAACAAAGGAAAAATGAGCGATATGCTTTGTAAAGTCTCCTAGAGAGTATGTATTCTTCTCGAGAATAACATTAGAAGGGAAGGATTCTTGTATGAACTTCTCGTAGAGCATATTCGTATGGTCATCGAGAACCGTGATGGTTTCATCCGGGAAGGCTTCGGATACCTCATGAATAACTCTTTTCCATGTTTCGATTGGGAGATTTCGAAATTCCTTTACTCCAACAAAGAGACATATTCCGGATCTTTTTATCTCTTGACTGTAGTCATAGAAAGTCCCGATGTTCCGGTATACGAAATCTTGGAAAGAAAGGGAACTGGTTTTCTCATTTTTATTCTCCACAAGCTGTGGAACTCAACCATCCTGCTCTGTATGGTTGGGATTCGGACAAGTCCTCGCTTGTTCCGAAAAAAAATGAGAAAACCATTTTTTAGGAGGAGTCTCTTGTGCAAATATCTTCGTTATAATCTCTATATAACTCTCGATCAGATTCACATTGGAATAATGAACATAGGAATGAGAAAGTGCGATATCGAGGATATGTGACCCCCAAAATATATTCGGTCCGGCAACCAGAGGATTATGGAGCTCTTTGTATTTGAGAATTGTATTGAAATCGCCGCCTCCCATATCGAGAAAAAGAGATGATTCGTCCCGCTCATTCCCGTGATTCCATCGGAATAAGAGGGTTCTATACAGAAACCGTATATGTTTTAGTATCATCCGAGAAAGTTTTGATTCATAGTCATCGATATTTTTCTGTTCTTCGATAACACGAACATTATTTTCTATATCTTCGAGGTCTTGGAGGAGAAAATGATTATATTTGGAAGTAAGTATAACAATCTCGGCAGTACATCCGTTTGCTTGAAGCCACTCGATAAGGAGTTTGATAAAAGGTTTTGAGATAATCGCATCACCGATACGATCGGAACGATTGAGATAAAAAGTCTTCAATTTCTTGAGATCAACACGCTTCGGTTTTTTCACGGATATTATGCACTCCCCAAGAAATACTCCGAAACGACTCGCGATTCTGAGGAGGATGAGGTGGATATTTTTGGAAATTAATTTAAACATAGAGGATTGATTATAAAAACTTCTCTCGTACGATTTTTTCAAAGGCTTTGAGTGAGAATTCTCAGGCACGTTCGATACAAGTGTCTTTCATAGTAAGTGCAGTTTTGAGGTCGAGTTTCTGTACGGCTTGTATGAGTTCCTCTTTGGTGGCTTCTGCTGAGAGAAGAATTCCGGTTTCTCCGTCTATGACCGTTTCGCGGATTCCTCATTCGTCGACTCCTATGACCGGAACTCCGCATGACATAGATTCGAGTGCAACCATCCCAAAGTCTTCATTTTTAGCAATGAATATAGTAGCAATAGCCCCAGCAACGTACTTTGGAAGTTCGTTGTTATCTGTGAGAATCAGAAATGTAATGTTTTTGCATCCTTTCGCCATTTCCATAATCTCGTCTTTCTGTGGATCGTTCTCGCCGTAGATGACGAGAAGTTTTTTGTCGGGCATTTCCCGGAAAGCTTCGACAGCTCGAGAAACACGTTTTAGTGAAGATAATTTAGAAAAACTGACATAATAATCTCCTTTTTCTTCTGTTGGCACAAATACATCCGTATCCACACTCGGATGGATAATCTGACTTTCTCGACCGAGATAGTGTTGGATGGCGGTTTGGAGATTGGTCGAGTTTGTGTAGATTTCATCGACTTGTTCGAGCTCTTTTCGGTACATCTGTTCGAAAATAGTTCGAATAAGGATGTAAATAGGCTTTAGAAAGAATGGAACTTTCTGGTAATAAAACTCCCGTTGGTCGAAAAGATAGCGGGGAATAGAGTGTGCATAGTAAATCTTTCTCGCATCTTTTCGGACATTACGGATGGCAGAAAGGGAATCATTACTGAAAATGACAGTATCGTATTCTCGAAGGAATTTGGTATGAAATAGGACTCGGTATTTTAGGTATATCTGACGGAACCCTCCAGCGTACTTATCCTCGCCAAATTCGATATTTTTCCCGGTAAATCCCATAGATTTTGGTTCGAGTCCATTTGTACTAAAAAAGAGTGCTGCCAAATCAGCTCCAAGTGCTCGAGCAAGCATGATATTAAAGCGTTCGGCTCAACCTCGATATAGGAACATATCGTGAATGAGACAGATTTTGTTTTTTGGAGACATAGAAACAGAAAAAAGTATTTCACGACAGTATATTCAAATACGAGAAAACTCAAACCAAATCAAAAAAAACCTCACCGAGGTGAGGTTTTTGCAAAATCAGAGAAAAGGTTATGTTGATTAGTAAGGAAGAACAGTTCCTTTATTAGTAACAACATTTGTCCCATTATTTGAAATAAGACCATCAGATTCAACAACATTAAGTGCAAATGCACCTGTTGCAGTAAGAGTAGTGCTATCAAGAGTAATTCTTGTAAGGTCTGCAGATATACTAGTTATAGAACCAGTATGAGTACCGTCAGTAAGAACATCTCCTACTTTAAATACTCCGAAACCAGATTCAAGAGTAATAATAGAGTTTAATACTGTTCCACTTGCTGTATCTGCTGCAGTACGAGCTCGGTATGTTCCCATTACAAGGGCAGTATTTGTTTCTTCAAGAGTAGCAGCGAGTTGGTAAGCAGTACCTGCAAGACTAGTTGCTCCCATTTTATAAGCTACTGCCTTGATTGGATCTTTGAATTTAGCACTATCAATACCAAGAACAGTGTAATTAACATCCCCCGCAGTATATTCAGCACCAGGTGTAACACCAGTACCAGCAATAGAAAGTGTATTGAGCTGATTAGCAGCTCCACTAGAAACCATATTTATATATGACATTCCGCTCTTTGCTTGGCTAGTCATAATTTGTGTATTAATCTGATTAAGATCAGAAGTTCGTTGTGAATCTCGAGCACTTGCTGACATACCTCCGAGATTAAGGAAGGCGATAGTACCAAGAATTACGAGAATCGTAATAACAACAATAAGTTCGACAAGTGTAAACCCTTTAACGTTCATAGACGTCTGTGTTTTCTGTGTAACCATAATATAAAAAAGGAAAATAAATAAAATATAAACCCCATTGAATATAAAAGCTTTTTTATGAGGTGTTCTAAAAGCTAAAGATATTAGAACACATTTTTTATAAAAAGTCAAATATTCTACAACTTTCTATAAAAAAGCTTTTATAAGAATAAATATATGGGTTATTTTATAAAAATCAAAAGATTATTTATTATAAAAAAATCAGACCCTTGTGGTCTGATTTTATATGATATATTGGTTGGGAATGAGGGATTCGAACCCCCGATGCCGGATTCAGAGTCCGGAGCCTTACCACTTGGCGAATTCCCAGTAGAATATGATTTTCGTGAAACTTTAAAGGTTCTTACCCTACGGGCTTCTCACTTCCGAATACCGGACTGCCGAGTCCTATGCTTACCACTTGGCGAATTCTAGAGTAAAATGGTACGGCGGGGATTATATGAAAAAAAAGGGGATACGCAAATTTTTTTCTTCTCTATAATTTTATCTGTTTTTCCCGATTAAAGCGGATATAAAATACTCTCTACAGAAAGATTGACGACTTGGTGCTAGAAGAAAGTGTGCCAAAGAGAGGGAAATTACTTTTGTTTTTTCTCAGTTTCATCGATACTCGAAAACTGTAATTTGTCGCTTGTTCTCTGGTATAGGATCCGTTTCTTTTATATTGTGTTGAGCACAAAATTCCTTGTATGCAAAAGATAGTTGATCTGCTAGTTGTGAATACTTATCTTTTTGTGAGCACTCATCTTTATGAAGAATTTTTCTTATATTGTTCGGAGTTTTTTCCTTGATAACTTCTATTTCTTCTGCCGAAGGAGAGATTTTTTTTGTACATGCTTCATAGAGAGCTTTTATTTGTTCTTCTTGAAGAGAAGAATATTGTTTTTTTAGAAAAGAGAGAGATATATAGAATAATATGTTCCTATACCAGTATCCGCCATTTTATTTATCGCCTCATCTTCTTGTTCTAAAAGATTTCTTGCTTCCTGTATGAGATTTTCTGTCATCCATTCCGTATTGTCTTTTGGAGTATGTATTGACATAGAAAATAATTTTAGACATATAAATTTCATAAATACTAGCATAGAGTTATGGAAATTGCAAAAAATAACAAGTATTTCTCGTTTTGACCTTTTTTATGTATTTCATATACTCTCTCTATTCTTTTCTTTTTCATATGAATTTTTCATCACTTCCATTCATTGATTTCTACGTATCGGTCATAGATAACTATGGCGATATGGGTTTTGCTGTAAATCTAGCTCTTTCCCTCCATAAAAAGTACCCGGATTTCCGTATTCGGTTTTTTTCAGATGACTCTGCTCTATTTCAGAAGTTTTTTAGAAAAGGTGTTCCAGAATGGATGGAGTATAGATTACTTGAGGAATTGGAGAAAGAAAATCCCATAACTCCGGCGAATCTTATCTGTAATTTCTTTGACCGTCCTCTTCCGAAAATGTATCTTGCACGATTTCCGTATGAGAAAACGATTATATCATTCTCATATTTCCTTCTTCATACAGGACTCGAATCACTCCATAAAACAACATATGTACTCGAAAGTGGGCATGATAGAGTTATTCATTTCGTCCCATCGCTTTTACATGGTGGGGGAGGGGTGATTATAAATCCAGAGATTGAGAGGAAGAAAGAGGAAATTCTGAAGATATCGAGAATAGAAGCTCGGTCGAAGTTTCTTGAGAAGATTTCCTTAAAAATCCAAGGAGATTTCTGATTATGACTGAAATGACAAAATAATATCTGTGAAAAAAAATGGGTTTCTGTTTTTGTGTATCCAGAAACGATGGAAAGTATTTTGGAAGGGATAGATTATACTCAGGAAGATGCAGTATTTTTTGTTTTCTGAAATGATTTTTTATTAACAAATGGTGGACATGAGAAAATAGTCTGGATGCCGTTTCTCTCTCTCGCGGATTACGGAGTATTTCAGTCACTCTGTGATGCAAATGTTGTCCGAGGGGAGAATAGTCTTTGTCAGAGTCTTATTTCCTGAAAACCGACACTCTGGGATATCTACAAGGAGTCCAATGGGGCTCACTGGGAGAAAATCGAGGACTATCTTGTGTTTCTCAAGAAACAGTTTCCTGAAGCTCGTTGGGAAGAATACAACAATATCATGCGAATATTTAATGGACAAAAGGGGAAAGAATTGGTTTTTTCGGCATTTCTGGATTTTTTATTTTGGCACAATGAATATGAAGAGGCTTTTTGAGAGATTTCTGAGTATGTGAAAGAGGAATGTGATTTAATTCGGAAACTGGAAGAAATTTTGGAAAAATAAAAATCCTTCTCAAATCGAGAAGGATTTTTATTTTCTGAGCGACTATTTTGCTCGTTCTTGGTATTCACCAGTTTCTGTATTTACCATGATATCTTCTCCAGCATCAACAAATCCTGGGATTTTGATAGCGTATCCAGTGTTGGTCACAGCATCTTTAGTGATTTTTCCATCAGCAGTATTTCCTTTCACACTTGGATCACATTCTGTAATAGTAAGTCGAACAGTGAGTGGAAGGAGGATTCCTACGAATTTCCCTTCATATTGTTGTACGTCTACTCGGAGTCCTTCTGTAAGGAACCATTTCATATCACCAATATTTTCTTCAGAGAGTTCGATTTGTTCGTATGTTTCCTGATTCATAAAGGCATACATTCCTCCTGATTCATAGAGAAATTCGAATTTAGAACGATCAAGAGTTACATCATCGAATTTATCTTCCCCATCAAATACTCGGTCTACAGAATTCCCTTGAAGGAGATTTTTGAGACGCATTTTAATGTTTGTCGCACCACGACCAGCACGGTGCATTTCGTATTTTACTACGAGCATAAGGTCATTTCCGATTTTAAGTACCGTACCTGGACGAGACTGCATAGCTGTTTTCATTGAGAAAAAGTTGAAAAATTAAACGTGGAGATTATATAGATTTTTTCTAAAAAGCAATGCGAAATGTTTTTTATTAAAAAATAACTTCCATTCTTTCCGGAAAAAATGGAAGTTATTGTATGAAATAGAATTATAAATTGAGAATTTGTTGAATCGCCTTACTTGTTCTTTCGGCTTGTTCTAGTTCTTGATGCTCATCAATAAGAGCAAACATCTCTCCAAGCCCGGGAGTTTTTTCTATATGTTTTCCGTGTGATCTCATGTTTTTAAAGAATTTAGAAAATAAAAATAGTTTTTTTTGCGCGCGAGGACAGGATAGACTATTTCAGATTCTTTTTCAAATGAAAATTTTACTTTTTTTCAAACTTTTTGGAGTAAAAATAGCAGAGTTCGTTTCCATTATAGAGTTTGCGATTTTTCCAAGTATCTAGGCGAGTATGTTTCCCAAAATCATAGGAAGTAATAATTCCACCAAAGAGAGAAGAGTTCTTTGTAAATACTATGGAAATATCTTTATACAGGAGATCGAGATCATAGTCCTGAAGGCGGATTCCGTACGGAGGATTCGAAACAAGCGAACCTGAAATATACTCAGAAACATATTCCTTGAAATCTTTTTCTGAAAAGCTCACCGTATCGGAAACTCCTGCTCGTTTGGCATTATCTGTGGCAATTCGTACTGCTTCAGGGTCGGTATCGCTTCCAGTGATAGTATATTTTCTATCAGTCATGATTTTCGCTTTTGCGTTTTCTTTTGCTTGTTTGAAATAGTTCGAATCGTACCAAGGAAAATATTCTCCTGCGAAGCTTCGCGCCATTCCTGGAGCGATATTTCGTGCAATCATTGCCGCCTCGATAGCAATGGTTCCAGAACCACAGAATGGGTCAAGAAATGGTTCCTTGTACCGCCATCCAGAGAGCATGACAAGTGCGGCTGCAAGTGTTTCCTTGATAGGAGCCTCGAGTGCCTCCGTTCTATATCCACGTTTATGGAGGGGTTCTCCGGAAGTGTCGAGAAGGAAAAGAGTGTTATTTTCTCGGATGAGTGCAAAAATATGAATCCCTTTTACTGTATCGTTCTCTCGGAGAATACTTTCGCGGTCACCAGTAATCTTGGTGACAATCGCTTTCTTGATAGTTTTTTGAATTGCGGGAATACTTTCGAGTTCAGATTTAACCGAAACTGCATCCACGATAATCGGAGCATCCTTCGGAATGTATTTCCGCCAATCAATCGCACTGGTTGTATCGAAAAGCTCGTCGAAAGAACGGGTTCTTTTCTCGGCAAGTACCGCGTACACGCGATTTCCGGTACGAATCCAGACATTGAGCTCCGCCATAAGACTATCCGGTCCCGAGCAGAGGATTCCTCGGTCAGAGACAATAAGATTGGTTCCGCCGATTTTCTCGATTTCTCGTTTGAGAACAGACTCGACCCCAGGGGTACAAGTAATGAAGAATTGCATAGAAGAGTTTTTTAGTGGATAGTTTTCAGAGAAAGAGTATATATTTTCATTCCTAAAAACAAAAAGAAAAAATAAAAAGCATTCCTTGAGGAATGCTTTTTATTCTATGGATTATAATTTTGAATAATTGGTTCCGCGAGCTTATTAATAGGAGTATAAGGAGAGGAATCATCGGCAACTACGAAAACAGAAAGTCCTTTGAACCAATCTTTTCATGAGAAAGTCTCTATATATCCCTGAAAGCCATTTGCCTGAGCCAACTGTGATTCCACTGAAGAAACAGTGGGATTCCATGGGGCATTGAGAGCATTTTCTCTGCTTGGAATTCCGAGTTCCCCGAAAAATACAGGCTTATGCCATGTGTCGTAAAAATTCTTCACTTCCTTGTATACGTTTTGACCTCGTCCCCATGTGGCCGTGGATAAAAGAGCATCTTTGATATTCTGCACAGTAGGAACAAGAGGCGCCCCTGTGGCCGTGAGCTCGAAATACGCGGCAATTGCTATAATATCCGGTGCGGCAAAGAGGGGATTGGTAAGTTTTGTATTATAGGCAGCAGTGGTGGATCATACTCCTATATCCCATGTCGCGTCATACCACCAATTGGTTCTATATATCACCTTTCATTGGTATCATAATCCTTTCACGTAATTTACGGTATTAATCCAATCATTAGCATTTGCAGTTGTCTCCATTTGGACAAAATTTGAAGCAATGTAGATTCCGTACGTATGATATGGGATTGCTATAGTATTAACCAAATCACTGAGCACAACCTCCTTCCAATTCGAGAAGAAGGCAGTTGTATCGGCAGGTGCCCAACTTGTTTCAGAAGCATTTCAGTTATTGATAACTGGATACGGTTCCAGTAAAACGGACACTCCTATATTATTTAGCTCTTTTATTAGTGCAATGGCATTTGCTTTGCTTGTTGCATTAATGGTAAAAGTCGAGCTTGTGACACTTGGTATAGTTATCTGTACTGGGACATTTACGGTATTTAACCTTAATTTCTTTACATCACTGATAGTTTTAGTTGGAGTAAAGCTTGGTTGATTCTCGAGAAAGATATTCAAGTTTCCGGATTTTATTCCAAGACTCTTGAAATTATTTTTTTCGAAAAGAATGCTCTCACTATATATGCCCATTCATGTTCCCGATAAAACAGTATTCTTCCCAGGAAATAACATCTTGTAATATGTTCCGCTATTGGTTGTAAGTATATCTATACTGCTTCATGTAACGGGAGAATTATCCGTCAAGGTCAGTATTCAGACGTTATCACCGAGAGTTTGCATGTATCTATTCGCATAATTTCCAGCATAGACTTTATCTACGAAACTGAGATAGGAAGCATCTTCCAGATATGTTCAAATCTGGTATTTTGATTGATTACTATTGGTTGTATATATATAATATTCTTTATCCAAAGGATCCTTTCAACCCTCTGAGGAAAGCCCTATTATGTTGGTGATGGGACTCGATAAATATCACTGATATCGAGTAATGACTCACGAAGCAGAAATGGCAGTAGGATTATCTGGTATGGGAAGTGTGCTATGTTTGATAAAATACAATTGAAATGCATTATTTATATCTGAAATATTGGTCAAACGAACACTATCTCTCGCTGAGTTTATATACCCTTGTATTGAAATGAATCCTATGGTTCCAAGTATTGATAAAATTGTAATGACCACGATAAGTTCTACTAAAGTAAATCATCGATATTTTTTATTTTTCATAATATTACTTCTATTCATAAAAAAAGAGAAAATAAATAAGAATATCATCCTTAAAAAAGATAACATTCTTATTTTCACAAGTCAATATTTTACAAAATATTTATCCATTAAACTTTGGAGCGTATACTTCTTTGTAACGCTGTTCGCATTCTTTGATAATCTTCACCGCTTCCTCGACTCCGTAGAACCCGACAACTTCTCCGGTTCCTGGTTTTTTGAGGTGCTTGTAGTATTCCCAGTAGTGAGAGGTTTCTTTTTGCCAGTGGGTTCCGAGCTGTTCATAACTCGTGATATGATCCTGACGTTTGTCATCCGCGAGAACCGCGATGACTTTGTCATCTACTTCCCCTCCGTCCACAAACTTCATGATTCCGATAATTCGAGCTTCTACGAGAGAACCTGGTACGAGTGGCTCATCAACATTGACGATCTCGATATCGAGAGGGTCTCCGTCCTCGTCCCAAGTACAAGGTATAGCCCCATAGGTGAATGGATACATCATAGAAGAATATCCCACTCGGTCGAGCTTGAGTTGCCCGGATTCAGTAATGATTTCGTACTTGTTTCGAGAAGAAGAATTGACTTCCACGATAGAATTAAGACGAAGTTCTGACTCGTCTGCAAAAGCAGGAAGTATATGAAGGAGATTGAGCATATATTTGCTCGGTGCGTGGTCGATATTTGCCATGGTTTTGGGAGTTAAAAGTTTTAAAGTGGGGGAATAATATGGAGAAATCGAGAAAAATCAAAAATTTGTTGCAATTCCCATAACTTTTTCTATAATGCACGGGCTTTCTTTCAAAAACACCTGTTTTTAAAAGAAATACAGATATTGCTTTTTGGCACCATGGCAGAGTGGTCAATTGCAAGGGCCTGCAAAGCTCTACAGTCATCGGTTCAAATCCGATTGGTGCCTCCAAAAGAATTAAAATAATAAGACTTCAGTTCGTTTTCAACTGGAGTCTTATTCTTATATTTTCATTGTAAAATACATGATTGCAAACTCGGAAAGATATGCACGAAAATCCAAAGAGTCCGCACTGAAAACAATTCGTTCAACGGTGATGTTTCAGTGAAAATACAAAGAAGAACTCCAAAAGACTATGGATATATTAGAAAAAGCTATAGAAGATGAATCCTGAAAACAGTATATCGTGGATTCTATTCTCGGAGGGAATAATAATCTGAAAGTGCGGATAGATGATCAAGAACAAGGAGTGGAGAGAATCGTGAATTGTAAGTTCCGACATCATCATACCGATGAGCGATACGGAAATATCCATATCGATCTTGTTACCACCGGACTCGGGATAAAATCCACCACCCATGAAGTTGGTAAATTTAATATCATGAATAGGGAAGTGATTGTGGAAAAAGTTTTAAAAGACATGCTTGCTTGTGTAAAGAAAGAATGTTAATCGAGAAAATCAAAAAATATCATCCGCTCAAGCGGATGATATTTTTTGACTGAATTTTATAAATCAAGTTTTATCTTGAATCAATGGAATATTTAAGTTTCATTTAAGATACGAGTCCATGATGGTAGTATCATCCTTTTTACTTGCTTTTATTTAAAAAAGGATACACTATGTAAATCATAAGATAAAAAAATCTTGTGTCAAATATCATACAAAACCATATCCAAAAACAAAAATTAAAACAAAAATCAAAAACCAAAATAAAATGTTTTTTGATTTTTTTTGAATATTTTTTAATAGATAAGTTCGCATTTCAGAATATTCCTCTTGGGAAAATATCTCTGAATCGAACACCTTGTGTATAACAACATTGATGGTCCATTTTGCATTATAACTTTTATTCTATGTATACTATTCAGAGAATTCGAAAGATTATTGCTTCTTTCCTTATCTTATTTCTCCTTGTTGATACAAATGTATCATTTGCACTCATGTTCGATACGGCGAACGTCGTATCGGGTGGTATGTCTCAAGTTCCTTTGAGTGAACAAAAGATTCACGATATCTCCTCATATCTTTTTCAAAATAGAAGTCCCATCACTACTTCGACTCTTTTCGAGGCGAGTGGAAGTCAGTTCGTAGAACTTGATTCTAAGAAACCACCACTCTATAATCTCACATCTTCGGGAGCCATTCCTTATGATTTTTCTTATGGAAAGAGCCTTTATGATGCGAATATCGCGATAGTTGATCTTCCGACAACCAATAGTGGGCGATATACCTATGAAGCACCATACTATTGTGATCTTCTTATATCTTCGCTTGCGAAGTTTACAAAGATTGGGAATAATGTCTGTCTCTCAAATTATACGGATTTCAACACTGCCTATATGGCAAATAATGAACGAACCTATGTTTCGGTCATTAAAACCGATGAGATAAAAACAGCGAATTTGAGCCACTTCGGGATTCTTATATTTCCAGATATTATCCTCGGGAAACATTCGGATATCCTCGACAGCTTCGGAAGCAGGGGGATTGATAATATCAAGACTTTCGTCCGAAATGGGGGAGTGGTTTATTTTTCATCAAAGAGTCTCATTCTCTCCGATAAGATGCAGTTGACCAATAAAGTGGTCGATGAGAATATGCTCGTAAAACATCATGAAAATCAAGGAGAAATTGTCTTTGCTTCCGGAACAGATTTCACGAGTCAAGTACTCAACACCGGCCTTTATGAAGGGAAAAATTATTCAGCTCTCTCAGGAAGTGGATACTACGATTATCTCGTAGGGTCATATTTTCTTCATACTAATTCTGACCCGGCAGTTGTTCCTGTTCGGTACTTCAATATTGCTCACGATGCGAATTATTATTTTCAAGATCTGATAACCCTAGAAGATGCTCCACTTGATGCTGCGAATAATATTTCTGCTTTTTATAAACCCTATGAGAAAGGACTTGTAGTATATAATGGAGGAAATAGTCTTTTTTCTCCACAATCAGGAAGTCATAATCTTTTCATCAATCATACGCTTAATAGTATTCTCCTCTCGTTTATGCGAGATCTTTACGTGTCAGCAAAGGTAGTTCAAAAATCAAATCCAGATATACAAGAAAATCTTGTTCCTGCACTGGAACGTAATATTATTCTTCAGTATTCTCTTGATGTAAAAAATGTTTATAATATTGCTTCAACCAATCTTCAGGCAGTTATCGATATCGCTCCAGGAGGACTTATTATCGATGGAAGTATCCCAGGTGAGTGTCAGGTGAGTTCAGGAAGTGGTCAGATTATTTGTACCCGGAGCAGTCTCGATGCAGGAACTAGCTGGAATATAACATTTGGACTCCGTGTGGATGAGCCAACTTTCACACAAGCAGGAACCAATATCGAAGTAACTCGAACACATCTTTATTATACTGATTCTCGTGGTATAGCCGTGGATCAGAATCTCTCTAAACAGACTATCGATGCGGTAGAATCAGCGAATCTCCGAGCCGCGCTCAATATTGATCCAGCAGGATATTATCCACTCAAAGGAGAGGGGGTATATATTGATCAAGTACTTAATACCGAGAATAAAGGGACAACAGAAGCAACCAATGTTCGATACAGCGTAAATGTTCCACTTATCTCTCCACTCTTTGATGAAAATGATCAGAATATGCTTATCTCTCGTCTCATTTTTGCGAAAGATTATCATAATATGCTCGTAAATCCTGCAACGAAGACGAATGTTTATCCGATGCAAAATACGGGAACATGTACCGTAACTATTCCGTATGCTGCTGATCGATGTAAAGATTATGTTATTCCGAAACTTTTTCCAACTTCTTCAGTTCTTGTTGATAACTATGATGAGCCAGTTCTTCGTGCGAAAACTGATATGACTGATGCTTGGGCGAATATCACTCAAGGAGTTTTGAATCCTGATCTCGGAGGAAATATCCTCAAACAGACTTTCCTTCCTGATGCGAACTCTATTTTCATGCATGCAGCTCCTCGTCGGATGGTATACCAATATCCGACCAAAAAAGAACTTCTCTTCGCTCGACAGGATATCTATTTTTATAATAATCCTGCCTATCCGCTCCCTCATGGAGCAACTGGATACAATCAGTTTATTTCCATCGAAAAGAATATAAATTGTACGAAGATTCCTGGGGTATATGGATATCCAAATGGAATTATTGCTGGAGAATATCCGAATTCACTCGACTGTAATCCGACTGGAGCGGGAGTTTCTTGGGTAAATAACAAGATTTCTTGGGATAATCTTCCAGCAGGTATGGAGCAATCCAGTTGGCTCTATCCGATATCTCCAGAGAACAATATCACGTCTGCAAGTGACCTTGCAGGATTCGATGCAAACGGAAATTATATCGGACAACAGAATGATTCAGGAACAACGAGCCAGATCTATCCTATTAAGTATATTCAGGGAAGTTACGGGACTTTCTATCTTCCAGAACGATCAACTCCGAAAGGAGGGTATATCGAGTTCGATCTCCCGAGTGGAGTGACTGCGAGCAAAGCATATATTCTTGCTGATCATATTGCTGTAACCAATACAGAAATAGTCGGACAAACGGTTCGAGCCTACTTTTATCGTGGAAAACTTCCCAATGAACAGTCACTCAAATCCATCATCGGTGTGGGACTTATGGGAGTAAATAGTGATATGTTAAATATTCCAGTAAAAGTATATTCTCTTAAGTATGACCTCGCAGGGAATCCTGTTAATAAGTACGATCTTGAGACAACAATTACAACGAATTTTTCTAAGTATTCATTTCTCGAACTTCCAGCAGTAAAACTTGCTTTTGATCTTCCGCGTCGTAAACGTATTCAGGAAGCAAGTATAATTTCACTCGGACTCACAGAAGGACAGGTGAATGTTCTTTTTACTCGACCAGAGTATTATAGTGCCTCGCTTGTATTTGTAAAAAACACGCTCGGAGAACTTACAACACTTATGACTCAAGCAGGTCTCACTCAGACCCAACAAGATGCTCTTTCCGCGATGTTTGTTGCAACTCCGACCGAGAGTTATGTTCGAAAATTTGAAAACCTTCAACCATTTGTTCGATTCGGAACATATATTCAAGAACTTGCGTTCCACCGTACTGTCTGGGGAACTGCCGAAGATCATCCGATTAGTGATCCAGGAATTATGGCAGACCATCCGATGTTTGCAAGTGTTGGAAATGTTGGTATGTCACCTATTCCTTTTAAGGAATATCTGACAACTGGTAAAGCACAGATAATACCAATGGCAACCGATAATGCTCGTATTGATTATACCGATATTTTTGGTAGGGATTTTGCTGCACCGATTCGTACAACTATCCCGGAAGCTGTACCACTTCCTCCACCACTCAAAAACTTCATAATGAATACGACGTATGAGATGTACGACCAATCTGGAAAACGGGTATATGCCTGGGACGGGGCTACCGAGCTCGAGATTCGTCAGAATATCAAGCTCTACAATAACTATCCGAAGTTTTTTGATCCGACTATTTGTGGAGATAATCCGAGTTCTCCACACTATGGAACGTGTTGGGACGGAACCGGTTCTACGCTTACTGGATACAATGGACAGACAAATTATACACTTGCAGACCATGTTATGACTCCGGTAGATTTTTACTGGACACATAATATTGATCTCTTTACGACCAAGTCTGCATACGATTCTTTTATGTCAGGACTTCAAGCACAGATGAGTGCTTCTGGAAGTAATGTATCTTCTGGATATACTGTACAGACTCTTGTTCGTGCTGCTGATGGAGTGGGAAATATCCATCTTGCTGCAGGAGAGAAGATAGACGATAGGGTACATAATTATTCTCCGGAAGTAGAAAAATATTATCCAGAGGGATATATCGGAAATTCCATGTGGAATCTGACGCATTTTGATTATGATGACTCAGTATTCTCTAAGGGGTATCCGTATCACATGGATAATCTTCTTCCGAATCCTTCAACAAGCATCTCTCTTCCGCATAATATTCTCGCGATACCTATTCATCGAGGAGTTTCCTATAAGATGAAGTATTTTTCTGAGGAACCAGCATACCTTCAGTATGAAACTGCAAATAATGGAAAAATAGAACATAATGTTACTCCGTATGCTTCTTGGAAATATACAGGACGTACTGGTTGGTGGGGGGAAAATCTCCAGAATAGTGATGCGACGCTTCTTGCAGGACAGGGAACTTCGAATAACATTCCATACGCTTGGAATGGGACCGATTATCTAAAATCTCCTCTCATAAATGCTTCTGATTTTTCTCAGACACAGACAAGTAATGTGTATAGTTGTCTCTTTAATCCGGGAAAACTTCGAGATGTCCCAGGGAAGTATGTTTATAAAGCGAATGTAGTACAGAACAATATTATTCCGATGATTCCATGGATTCAGAAGGAAAATGAAAATGCAAACTATCTTTCCAATTATCCTTGTAATACAAATCCGTATACAGAATCAAATCTATCAAAGGTAAATAATATCGTCGAAACAGAAAGTGCTTTCTGGCTCTATTTTGCATCGAATCTTCGAGGGGAATCAAAAGAAGGATTAAATATTATTAATCATCTCCTTCCATTTCCTGGACAATCCTATGAAGGGGATATAAAATCTATCGAAGGAGGTCGATTTACTTACTGGAATCCAGCTCTTGGGCCAAATGCGTTTGAAGTGGTAGATAATCCTGTTTCAGTTGTTAAAACAGTAAGCTCTGATCTTTCGGTAGAAAAAGAACTCCTTCCATATACGCTCAAGAATTACAAGACCGATGCATATCTTCTCTATACTCTCAAAGATCCGGGAGAGCTTTTCACTGATTTACAGGGACGTGAAACAGCACGTCCTTGGAAAGATGAGATATATACTGATTCTCGTGGAGATGGAAATTATTCTTCTAGCGTGTATGTTGGAGCAAATTACAATGGTTCTGCTATGAAATCACTTCTTCGACCAGGAGATAGAACGGTCGTAGGACTTGATATATATAATAATTCTGGGTATGACTGGGCAATGATAGGAAGTGGTTCTGTTGCAAATAATAATGGACAATTCACTACCTATATTTCTGGAGGTATTGATTTTACTATTACCGGAAATCAGGCACTCAATGCTAATGATCTCCTTTCAAAAGTGGCACGAAATGTACTCAAACCTACTGCGTACAATTTTCTCACAATCAATATCCCAGCAGAGATTCAGCCGTATGTTCACGTTGCTCCTTCGGATGCGAATATCCGTACGACCGGAACCTTCTTTGACTTCGATTTCGTAAATATCACCACTATTCGTGATGGATTTAAGGGAAGTTACTATCTCGATGTTACGGTTGATCCGACCATCCCAGATAATCTTCGATCCAAGGTATATGCGATTAGTGCTACTCTCAATCCTGATTATTTCAATCAACTTCCATGAGTATCTGGAAAAGATCCAGTAAATTGGTCAGATGTTCCACATCTTCCTGATTTTAAATTTGCTATTGCAGATACGAGTGGAAATGCATTTTATCGAAATGGATACTCAACAGGTATTACTCTCGATATTGCGTATAATTCTGGATTTATTCTCGATTCTGCTCAGGAAATCAATAGTGACGGACTTCTCGCATTCCGTCTCGCAGCGTGAGATGGAACTAATAAACACCGTCGTCTCCGAGAGGTATTTGAATCACTCACGAGCTCTGGATATTCTCTCCATACATTTGCTCCAACTGTTACGTCTTCTGGTTCTGAATCCGTCGCATCAATCGGACTCGATACGGGTGGTATTTATGAATTCCCCTATATTAATGCGAGTGGCTCTATTATTCCAAAGACTTATATTCTCGTCCACTTAAAACGAGATAGTCTCACTGATGGGGAACATCAGATTGAATCGAGTGACACGCTCGGGTTTACAAATTTTGCAGGAGTCCAGAAATCGAAAACGAATACTACTCCGCTCACAGGGTATGCTCAAGGTCCGAAGCTTGATATTTCCTATAAATCTGCTCTTATCGGAGCAACCCGTGGAGATATTCTCGATATTCAGAAACTCACTGAAGGAGAAAATACGGTTGAGGTAAAACTCTTTCTTAAGAATACTGGAACTGATATTGCTTTCAATCCGACACTTCGAGTTCATGTAGCAACAGGAGTGACAGTTGATCCAGTGTTCACACAGAATGCACTCATCAATGGAAATGAGATTGTTATTCATAATCTTTATTCTGCATCAGGAACTCTCGGTGCAGAAGGGGAGGCAGTAGGACCAGGGATTACGAACTATTTCCCTGTATACCTTTCTTATTCTGGAGTTTATCAAGATACTCCACTTTCGCTCGTCAATGATGCGGCGTACGAATTTACTCCATATGATCCGATTCTTCCAGCTCTGAGTGGTAGTTACTCGACTGGATTTTCACTCGATTTCGTAAAAACAGCAGCAAGCTATATACGATCCGGAATAGATACCACTGTTCTATCTCTTTCAGGAAATACGGTCGGAATCTACTGGGATGTAAGCACGAATGCTGTTCCTGTTTCTGTAAAAGAAACCAATACAGGAAGTCAGCTTCTCGTAAAAAATCTTTCTCTTGATCCAACAAAAGCTCATCTTATAGATGCTATTTCTTACTTCCGAACAAAAACAGGAGATTTCAAGAAGATTCAAGAATTTATCATCCCTATTCCGAAGGAGGATCTTTATCTCCGAAAAAACAGTGCTACGACTAGTAACAATAATGCTCTTGTATTCTCTCTTGCAACCAATAAACTTGGACGTTATGACGGAGTATATGATGTAACTACTTCTCAGGGAGATATATTTACTGGAACAGCTGCAGTACCAAATAATGGGACGATAGCCGGAACTATTACAAATGTTGATGTTACTATCGATACGACTGTGACGGTAAATCTCTATGGTTCTGGAACAAGCTTTCTTACTGGAACAACATTTACGGTTGCAGGGGTTCCAGTAAATATCACGAATGGAACGGCAGTTCGAAATGGAAATAATGTCACTGTTTCATTTAAGACGAATAAACTTAAGGATACGTGTTATAAACTTGAGAGAGATACAGTTTCTATTACCCAGTATTGTCTCGCTCTCAGTGCTGGTATAACGAGTTTCTCCGATACTACTACCGATGTATTTACCGACCATCGATATACAGTTCGTCTTTATCCGATTGGACAAACAGGATCTATTCTCTCTGCAGATATCCTCTATGTTTCTCCGGACCCAAATACCAGCTCTATTCCGGTAAAGATTCTCAGTACTCCAGAAACTCAAAATGTTATTGCTTTCCAAAAAGTAAAAGATTTTGTGGATATTTATATGATCGAGGGAACTCCTGTTCAATATGCTGTAAAGATGCGTACAGCCACTCAAGAAAATATGATTCAGAATTCTATCGATGGAAGTGTACAGGTAAATTACGGAACTGGACAAACCATCTATGCCGGAGCTCTCTGGTCCAATATTCTCAGTAATCCTATCGTGAGTACTGGAAGTTCTGTTAATCTTCCTGGGTATACCGTATCTAAGGCTGCAGAATTTGGTAGTACTACTACCCCATTTGTT